>CAXTSB010000029.1:10364-11868 GCA_964246845.1 uncultured Acidobacteriaceae bacterium | reverse complement strand
TCTGGCACAAGCTCGGTCACGTCGTCGCTGGGGCGGGCGCCGCCCCCCCCCGCGGGCGCCGCGGCGCCACCCCCCCGGCCCCCCGCGCCTGCGTTTCCTCTGGATGACTCCTACATCTACCAGACGCTTGCACGCTTTCTGGCGCACCACGGACCCGCGAACCTGCCCGCAACCACGCGCATTGCTTCGTTTGACAGCGGCGCGATCGCGTACCGCCTCAACCGGCCGATCACAGACCTGGGCGGACTCGTGGACCGCCGCTACCTTCCTTATCTTCAAACGGGAACCGTACCCCTTTATCTCAAGCAGGTCGGCGTGCGCTATGTCGTTCTGCCGAAGCCGGAGAAAGAGAAGGATCGGCTGGCTCTGCTCGACGGGCAACCGAAAGAGCTGCTCGCATCTTTTTGCAGTTCCCCGCGTGCATGGGCCCTGGGGTATGCCTTCACCGCCCATGCCTGGCGCTGCCAGGAGCTTTGGCGGCTTGCCGCTCCGTGAGGTCGGCAGCCGTCAGACTTCGAGACGGCTGTCGATCTGTGCCCAAATCCATTCCAAATCCAGATACATAGGCGTACCCACGACCCGCAGCTCAACGGCCGGCTCCCAAGCGCCCCGGTCGCTCCACACCTTGGCCGAGCGCTCTTCGGGGTCGATCAGCCAGATATCGCGCACGCCCATGGCGCGAAGATCGCCAGCGCGCTTTTGGAGGTCTGAGCCTCGGTCGTCGTCAGAGCGTATTTCGATTGCGATGATCGGTGCTTTCTCCTGCGTTTTGGTGAATTTTGTCGAGAACGGTGTGATGGATACATCCGGAAGACGGTAGTTGGAAGCCCGCACGTGCGTGCGCACTTCCGACTCAGGCGCGACTTCCCACTCCTTCATGTGCATTCCAAACCAGATCCCGATCAGCATCTGTACGAAACCGTGGATCCTGGTGGGCATGGGTTTTTCCAGTAACTGTCCATCGATCAGTTCGCGGTCCGGCTTGTAGGAAGTTCGTAGATACTCCTCCACGGAAACCCAAACGGGAGGCTCAAGCTGAGTTTGATCTACAGTTGTAAATTCTGCGCTCATCTGACGGCCTCCGATTCCGGATGAGACGAGCATAGAAGAAAAGCCGCCTCGGGCCAACATATCGGCGGTTCAGGGTCGTCCGAAGACGAAGTTCTCCCCCAGGTACACCCGCCGCACTTCTGCGTTCTCGGCAAGCTCGCGCGGTGTGCCGGCGGCGAAGATCAGGCCCTCGTTCAGGATGTAGGCGCGGTCGGGGGTCGCGAGCGTTTCACCCACGTTGTGGTCCGTAATCAGCACGCCGATGCCGCTCGCCTTCAGGCCCGCGATAATGACCTGGAGGTCGTCGACCGCGAGCGGGTCGATGCCGGAGAACGGCTCATCGAGCAGGATGAACGAAGGCTGGATGGACAGCGCGCGGGCAATCTCGACGCGGCGGCGCTCGCCGCCCGAAAGCGCATAGCCGTGGGTGCGGCGGATATGGCCGAGGTTGAGC
>CAXTSB010000029.1:0-10354 GCA_964246845.1 uncultured Acidobacteriaceae bacterium | reverse complement strand
GTTGAGCTGCTCGATCAGCCGCTCGGTGCGCGCGCGCCGCTCCGAAGCGGCAATCCGCTGCGGCTCCAGCACGGCCAGGATATTTTCCTCGACCGACAGCTTGCGGAAAACCGACGGCTCCTGCGGCAGGTAGGAAATGCCGTAGGAGCGCGCGCGCAGATACATGGGGACGCGCGTGATGTCGGCCGAGTCGGCCAGAATGCGCCCACCGTCGGGCTGCACGAGACCGACCATCATGTAGAAAGAAGTCGTCTTCCCCGCGCCGTTCGGGCCGAGCAGGCCCACGATCTCACCCTGCCGGACCTCGAGCGAAACGCCGCGCACGACTTCCCGGCCCTTGTAGGTTTTGCGGATCGCGTCTGTCCGGAGGGCGCGGACGGCGGTTTCCGGGACGGCGGTTTTCGCGGCGGCGGGGGCTGAGGCAGTGGTCATTTTGGCGTACGCGTATCCGTCACGGCACGGCGCGCGCCGCCGGCGGCATCATGGTCCAGCACTTCCACGGCTTGCTCGTCGGGCTTAAAGAGCAGCTCGGCCCCGGTGACCGCGCCGTGCACCGCGTCCGTCGCGCGGGGCGGGCCGCCGGTCAGTACATAGGAGCCGTCCGCTGCCGTGTAGGTGAGCTTATCGGCCGTTCCGCGACGTCCGGGCTCGGTCAGCATCACATGGCCGGTTGCCGCCATATGGTCCAGCTCGGAAGCCTTGCCCGGCGGGGCTTCCGTGAGAAATACCTGGGCCTGATCCGAGCGGAACTCCCCCGCGGGCTGCTCGGCGAGCACGGGGCCGTCAAAAGTCGCGGTGCGGGTGGAGTCGCTGTACAGGAGCGCGCCGGAGGTGACGCGGGTGATGCTCTTGCCCGAGAACACGGTATGGACCTCGGGCCCGCGCGCGCGCAGAACCCCGCCCTGCCGCAGAAAGTCGAGCACGGGCGCTGAAACTGAGTTTGCCCCCTGCCAGATACGGGCATTGCCGGTAAATACAGCGTCGCCCGCGGCGCGCGAAAGAGCGGCGGATGAGGAAACAATATGGATCGCGCCCGCGCCGCCCAGGCTCGGGGTGCCCCCGCCTGGGCCTTGGGTGGAAACAGCGCGCACGTCGCCGGAGGCGGCGGCTTCGCCCGTGGCCTGGTGCAGATCAACCTCGTTCGCGGTCACCGCCAGGGTGTCGTTGTGCACGCGCGGGCTGCCGGTGAGGCGCACTACGGAGTCCGCCGCGTGATACATGGCGGCGGCGGCCTCGGCGTACACGGGAGTTTGCGGCGCGCCCGAGGCTGTCTTCGCGCCGCGCGCCGGAGCGGCTTCGATCGTCACGCGGCCGGCTTGCTCGGCGGTATCAATGACCGCGCTTTCTGTTTTCGGCGCGGCCTTGCTCTTTCTTGAGCCGGGCTCGCCGGCTTTCGATTCCGGCAAGAACGACACGCGCAGCGTATCGGCGGTGCTTGTATCCACCGCGCCGTCGGGAGCGTAATCCACAACTTTCGTGCCGCCCCCGCCGTTTAAAGACTGCAGCTGATGCCCGTCCTTAAGCGCCGCGTCTAAAGACTCGGCGTATACGCTGGTGTGGCGTTGGGGCTGGTCGAAGGGCAGGTCGTGCAGGTCGACCTTGGCGCTGCCCGAAGCCGCCACCATGCCGGCCTCCACACGGCCGTCCGGCGCGGCAGCGAAATGGATGCCGATCTTGCTCGCGGAAACCTCGCGCGTGGCCAAGCCGCGCGGATCCCCGTTCAACGAGTTTTGCTGCACCACGAACGAAGCGGCGTTGCGGAACTCCGCATAGCGCAAAACCTGCCTGCCGCCCGCGCCAGGCGCGAAGCTCAGCGTGCTCTCAACGGCATTGCCATGCACCTCCAGCTCCGGCGTGGCGGAGTGGTAATTGATCCCTCCCCCCGCGAACACGGTAAGCGGCTCCGCGCGCTGGTCTAGGTCCGCCGAAGCGTTCGTTGCCTGGAGTTGGCCGCCATCCGGAGTGAGCACACGCACCCGGTTTTCCGCGTCGACGTGGAACAGTGTCCCGTCTGGGCGGAAGTGCAGAATCCCTTGGTCCGCCGACACGCGGGTTCCGTTCGACTCGCTTTGAATATTGAGCAGGTATGCGACGTGGGCATCGCGCGAAAGTTCGGCGTGCGTGGCAAAGGTCGCCGCGGGTGCGCCGTTCTCCTGGGCGTGGATCTCGATCGCCCTTTGAAGCACCAGCACACCGGTGCGGCCGTCGTAGGTGCCGCCCACGGCTTTGCCGCTGCCCCGCGGGACGGCAAACGCGATGGGCGCGTCGGTCGAGGCGCGGCCTGTTTTTTGGCTGTAGCGCAGGTCGCTGGTTTCCACGTGGATCGCGGCGGCGGCCGCCCTCGGATCGAGCGAAGCCAAGTCGAGAAACACGGGCCCCTCGGCCGCAAGCTCGCCGGTGGCCTTGTTGTATCGGAACCGCGCTCCGGCGATGTGGTCCTTGCGCTCCGAGCCTTCCGACCCGTAAAGGGTGATCTCGACCCCGTGCAGGTCCACCTCATCGCCCTTGAACTCGGTCAGGCTCGCGGCATGGATGGTGAACACCGTGCGGCCTTTTTCGGATTTTGAGTAGGTGAAGCCGTTCGCGGTTTGGGTGACGTTCGCGCCCAGCTTGCCGGGCAGGTCCATGCGCAGCCCACGCGTGGCGTAATAGTGGAAGCCGAACGCGCCGGCCAGCGCGATCGCGACCCCGGCGAACGCGGCCGCGACGACCGTACGCGCTGTTTGCGCCCTCGTACCGTCAATGACGATCCTGGCCACTGCCTTACTGTACCTGCTGGAGCCGTGCGATCAGCTTTTCCGCCAGGCTTTCGCCGGACTCGGACCAGAGGAGGCGCGAGGAGATGCCGCAGTTTTTCTCGATCGCGTGGACGAGCGCGACCAGCAGGGCGATGTTCTCGCGCACATGGGCGGCTGCTTGGGGGTCGAGCTCGACTTCTTCCTGTAGGAACGGCGTGTCCAGTCCGAAAGCTAAACGCAGGTGGCCGTTTGTTTCATAAGCACCTTCGTCGAACTCCGGGCCGAAGCCGGCGATGCGCACCCGGGACGGCAGCTTGCGCCACACCGGGTCGAACCCGCCCTCGGCTTCCGGCTGCCACAGCTGCCAGTCCGCTTCGAACTCGTAAGCGAAGTCCTCGTGGAGCTGCTCCATGGCTTCCGGCACGGCTTGCGCGGGTTGGGCCAGGTCAGCCTCATCCTCCTCGTACACGCGGGTGTACACCGGGGCTTCCGACCAGGAAATCGGGTACACGGTCGCCGCGTGAATGCGGGCGGCTTCGCCCTCGGCCGCGCCGACCAGCGCGAACTGGCGCAAGACGCCGAGAATCGCCGGGCCGAGCGCGGCGGTGCGGAAATTGGGGTACCAAAGGCTGAGGAAGAGCTGATCGGCCATATTCCCAAAGGATGCGGGCCGGCTCACGCCGGGTTCGCGTGGGAATGGCGGGCAGGAGAATTATTGAAAAAGGGTTGTACGTCGAACTGAACCGGGATAGCATGACATAAGCTCGTTACCCGAGTGGGTTCGTTCTGCACGGTTCTACCAAAAGTTGCCACGCATTGCGCCTTGCTCTGTTTCAAGCGAATTTCGATCCAAAGAGGACTACCGGCACCATGGAACAAGGCACAGTTAAGTGGTTCAACGACGCCAAGGGCTTCGGCTTCATCACCCGTGAAAGCAACAACGAGGACGTTTTCGTCCACTTCACCGCGATCAACGCGAACGGCTTCCGTTCGCTGCAGGAAGGTCAGCGCGTGCAGTTCAACGTTGTGCGCGGGCCCAAGGGCTTCCAGGCGGAAAACGTGCAGGCTGTCTAGCTTTCAGACTTCTGCAAACGCGAAACGGCAGCCTTTCGGGGCTGCCGTTTCTCGTCAGAGCCGTACCTGCCCCACGGTCAAAGCCGGTACGCGCGGGAGGAGAACTGCCCTAGGACTCCGTATTGTCCGCGCCATGCTCGGTGCTTTGCTCCACCTGCGCTTCTTCACGCCGGCGCAGGCGGTCCTCCACCGCGCCGAGGTCGGACTTCACACCATTGCCGTTCGCGCCGTGGCCGTTCGCCGGGCGCGGCTGGAGGAAGGCAGACGGCGTGCTCCGGGCTTGGATGAACGAGGTAGGCCGGGAAGCCGCGCCGCCGGGAATTGAAGGCCGCTGCTGCGCGGACTGCCGCGGCTCGGGCTGCTCTGACTGCCGCGGGGGTTCCAAGGCCGGCGTCGGGTCGGGCTGCTGTACGAGTTCCGCCGCGCCCGCCTTACCGCGAGGCTTGGTCGGCAGCGTGATCGGCCGCCCGTCCGGTCCCACGATCTGCATCAGGTAGAGATAGCGGACCGTATCCTCCTGAAAGCGGAGCATCATGCCCTCGAACATGGTGAAGGACTCGCGCTTGTATGCCACTAGGGGATCCTGCTGACCGTAGCCGCGCAGCCCGATGCCCTCCTTTAGGTGGTCCATGTTCAGAAGGTGGTCCTTCCACAGCCCGTCCAGGACCGACAGCATGATCACGCGCTCGTGATACCGCATCCCTTGCGCGCCGATCACCTCTTCCTTGGCCGTGTAGCGGTCGCGCAGATTTTCGAAAACGGCCTCGCCGAGCTGGTTCCGGGTCAGCTCATCCGGGTTGATGCCCTCCGCGTCCAGGTCCAGCCCGAACTGATCCTTGAGCTTGGCTTTCATCGCCGGGGTGTCCCACTGGTCGGGATGCAGCTTCTCGGGCGCGGTCTCGTCGAGGATGGAAGAGAGCAGGTTGGCGACATAATCCTCGGTGACGAGCTCGCGCTGGTCCAGGCCTTCCAGCAGACCGTTGCGCAGGCCGTATACCGCCTCGCGCTGCTTGTTCATCACGTCGTCGTACTCAAGCAGATGCTTGCGGGCGTCGAAGTTCTGCGCTTCCACAGCCTTTTGCGCCGACTCGATCCGGCGCGAGATCATGCCGGATTCGATCGGCACGCCTTCGTCCATGCCAAGCCGCTGGAGCAGCGCCGAAACGCCTTCGCGCATGAAGATGCGCATCAGGTCGTCCTCAAGCGACAGGTAAAAGCGCGATGCCCCAGGGTCGCCCTGGCGCCCGGCGCGGCCGCGCAGCTGGTTGTCGATGCGCCGGGACTCGTGGCGCTCGGTGCCCAGAATGCACAACCCGCCTGCCTCAATAACCTGCGCGTGCTCTTGCTTGACTTCTTCGGCGTGGCGCTCCAAAGCCTTTTGCCAGTCGGCGGCGGAGCACTCATACTCCTGGCCCTGGTAGTACCAGCGCTCCATGCCCGGGGCGGCGATGGCCTGGATTTCACCCTCGGCGGCCGCAACGGGCTTGGCTTTTTTGCTCTTGGCCATCTCCTGCTTGGCGATGAACTCGGTATTGCCGCCGAGCAAGATATCCGTGCCGCGCCCGGCCATGTTGGTGGCAATCGTGACCATGCCGAGGCGGCCGGCCTGCGCGACGATTTCGGCCTCGCGCTCGTGGTACTTCGCGTTCAGGACTACGTGGCGTACGCCTTTTTGCTGGAGGATGCGCGACAGCGCTTCCGATTTTTCAATCGAAACCGTACCGACCAGCACAGGCTGCTTTTGCTTGTGCAGCTCCGCGATCTGCTCGGCGACCGCCGTGTACTTCTCCTTCTCGGTCCGGTACACCACATCCGCGTGTTCGATCCGCAGCATTTTACGGTTGGTCGGGATGACCACGATGTCGAGCTTGTAGATCTTGTCGAACTCGACCGCCTCGGTTTCCGCGGTGCCGGTCATGCCGGCGAGCTTTTTGTACAGCCGGAAGTAGTTTTGGAAAGTGATGGTCGCGAGCGTCTGATCTTCGCGCCGGATGGTCACATTTTCTTTCGCTTCCACGGCCTGGTGCAGTCCGTCGGACCAGCGGCGGCCCGGCATCAGGCGGCCCGTGAACTCGTCGACGATGACCACCTCGCCGTCCTTGACCACGTAGCCCACGTCGCGCCGATACAGCGTGTGCGCCTTGATCGCGACCTCGACGTGGTGCTTGAGCTCCCAGTTGTCCACGTCGGCGATGTTGCCGATGCCGAGCAGCCCTTCGATCTTTTCCCAGCCTTCGTCGGTGACGGTGATCGACTTGTGCTTTTCATCGACGACGTAGTCGCCGGTAAGGATCTTGTCCTCGCCCTGCTTGATCTCCTCGCCCGCGACCAGCTGCGGAATAATGCGGTTCACCCGGACGTATTTATCGGTCGTCTGGTCCGTCGGCCCGGAGATGATGAGCGGCGTCCGGGCCTCGTCGATCAGGATCGAGTCCACCTCGTCGACGATCGAAAAATAGTGCCCGCGTTGGACCTTATCCTTGAGCTCGAACTTCATGTTGTCGCGCAGGTAGTCGAAGCCGTACTCGTTGTTGGTCCCGTAGGTGATGTCGGCCGCGTAGGCCGCCCGGCGCTGCTCGTCATCCAGTCCATGGACGATGACCCCGACCGTAAGCCCCAGGAACTCGTAGATTTTGCCCATCCACTCGGCATCGCGCTTGGCCAGGTAGTCATTCACGGTTACGACGTGGACGCCGCGCCCGGCGAGCGCGTTGAGGTAGCAGGGGGCGGTCGCGACCAGCGTTTTGCCTTCGCCCGTGCGCATTTCGGCGATCTTGCCCTGGTGCAGCACCATGCCGCCGATCAGCTGCACGTCGAAGTGGCGCATGCCGACCGCGCGCCGGCCCGCCTCGCGCGCCACCGCGAACGCCTCGGGCAGTATCTCGTCGAGTGCTTCTTTTTCGGCCGCGCGCACGGCGTCCTCGCCGTCGTTCTTGGCCTTTTCCCGCGCTTCCTCAATCCGCGTCTTAAAAGCAGCGGTTTTACCGCGCAGATCGTCATCGGAGAGCTTTTCAATCGCCGACTCGAAGCCGGCAATCTCTTCCACCACGGGCATCAGCCGCTTCACCGCGCGTTCGTTGCTGGTGCCGAAAATCTTTGTGAGCGTGCCACCGATCAAAACGGGAAACCTCAGTCGCTCCCAGTGTAAACGGTGGGCATTTCGCTTGTCCGCCGGCGGGGTTAGTCCATACACTTAGCCAACAGAGGTGGCGCGATGAAAACAGTCAATATGCACGAAGCCAAAACGCACCTGTCGCGGCTGGTGGCCGAGGCGGTCGCGGGCGAGCCGTTCGTGATCGCGCGGGCTGGGAAACCGCTGGTGAAGGTGGAGCCCGTGGAGGAGCCGAAGCCGAAAACGCGGCGGCTGGGTTTCGGCATCGGCAAGATGCCTCCGGTTCCCGATGAGTTCTTCGACCCGGCGCTTGATAAGGAGATTGAGGAGATGTTTTGCGGCGTAGGCGACGGGCAAAAGTTCGCCGGTCTCGACTTTCCTTATCCGGAACCGGGCGACCCGGACCAGCGCATCCAGCTCTCGGCGGATGAGTACCGAGAGAAATATCGTGAGCAGCTCAATGCCGAGATCGATAAGAAGTGAAGCTTCTTCTCGACACCAATGCCGTGCTTTGGATTGCTTTTGAACCGGAGCGCATCCGCGAGTCGACCTATGCGCTCCTGTCCGAAGCCGGAACCGAGATCAACTACAGCGTGACCGCGTTGTGGGAAATCGCCATCAAGAACGGCACATCGCGCTCGCTGCATGTCAACCCATCCGTGTTTCGCGGGCTGCTTCAGAAGGAAGGCTTTGGGGAGCTGCCCATCCGCGCCGAACATACCCTTGCCGTGCAAAGCATCCCTCGCCTTCATGGCGATCCGTTTGACCGCATCCTGATCGCGCAAGCCATGGTGGAGGGCATGACCCTGCTCACCTCGGACCGCATCATGCTGCGCTACCCGGACGTGAAGCTGCTGCGTTTGTAGTCAGCGTCCCAACCGCTCCACGAAAAACCGCGCCATCACCGCGTAGGCTTCCCGCGACTCCGGCAGGTTCACGTCGTTCCAGAAGGCATGCGCGAGGCCGTCGAACACCGTCATCTCGGTCGGGATACCATCGCGCCGCCAAGCCCGCTCCATGTTCGCGGTAGCCGACAGCAGCAGGTCGCGGCTGCTGGTGATGAACAAGGTCGGGGGCAGGCCGTGGAGGTCGCTGAGGTTGGGCGAGACGACCGGGTCTGTCGGCGCGGCGGAGCCGAAGTAGAGTGGGAGCACCTTTTCACCCGAGGGCGGCTTGAGCGGGCCGGTGAACCCGGTGAGGGTGTACAGCGCACTCGCGTCCGTGGTGTGCGTCACATCGCCGAAACCGGAAAAGATGCCGAGCGCGCCGGGCTCGGGCAGGTTGAGCTGCTTGAGGCGCACGGCGAGCTCCGCCGTCAGGATCGCCCCGGCCGAGGTGCCGTACACGGCGATGTGCGCGGGCTTGTAGGTTTTAAGGAGTTCGCGGTAAACCGCGACCGCGTCGTCCACCGCTGCGGGATAAGGGTGCTCCGGGGCGAGCCGATACAACGCCGCGACCACGCGGGTGCGGGTGAGGTTCGCGATGGGGACGGACTCGGTGAGCGAACCCGAGTCGGAGTCGAAGCCGCCGCCGTGGAGGTTGAGGAGGACGCGGTCGGCGTGTAGTTGAGTGGGCCCATTGTCGAAACAGAGTTGATCTTTGGCACCGTACGCGTGCTGAATTACGGAGTAATCAAGCGAAGAGCTCGTGAACTCACTGCACATGCCAGGCCCGGAAACTGGTCCCGGTTTTGCATCCGCCAGCGGATCGATCACATGCACGGGCACCCCGCCCATCGTAGACTCCGTGATCTTGACCGGGTACACGGCCGCGGACTGCTTCCCCGCCCCGTCCTGCCACTTTTGCGTGGCGGCGCGGCGGCGAACCACATCGGGGTCGAGGTCGGTTTTGTCGTCGCCGGGCTTCGCAAACGCGGCGCGGGCTTCCGGGCTCAGGTCGGTCGGCAGCGGCACCACACGGGTGATGTGCGCGGTACCGTCGGCTGTCACGGTTGAGGTATCGGTCTGCGGAACGGGTGTTTGCGCGGCGGCGGCTCCTAAAGCAAGTGCGGCAGCTAGGAAAGCGATGCGGACCATGGACGTCCTTTACGGGTGTATACCGGAACGCCCAAGCATACCCGAACGGGCATACAGCATGCGGCATGCGACTGCACTTACGGTCAACGCTCCAAAGGCTCATAGAAGCCGCGCTATCACCGCGTACGTTTTCCGCGACTCCGGTAAATTCACGTCGTTTCAAAAGGCATGCACGAGGCCGTCAAATACCGTCATCTCCGTTAGCATACCGTTGCGCGCCATCCTAGTTCACCGGCCGCTTGGCCATACGTGCGTCAGCAACCATTCAGCAAGATCAACGTTGAATTGATTCGCATCCAGAATAAAAGGGATGTGCCCGCCTGCTGGATATATCTTCGTCGTTTGGTTTTTGATGAGGGATTGGATTGTCGGAATCGCGGCTTGGTCAATAAATACAGTATCATTCGCACCATACTGGATCAGTACGGGAACGCGCAGCGACGACATGACCTGCGAATAAACTAGCGGAGGAGTTGCGAAATTGCCCAGGTTTACAAAATAAGGCGTTTGAGCTGCGATCGCCTGCAGAATAAGACTTTGCTGTGGAGTCACCGCTCCATAGGACTCACTGTTCGCCAGCTCGGCCTCACCCTGGAAAAAGGTTTGCGCATCGGAGCTTCCTAGAGAGCGAAAAGCCTGGATGCCGCCGACGGAAGACACCACGAAGTCATTACAAGAGGAGTCCGGGCACGCGATGGAATCGATCAGATCAACTCCGCTCAGATTGCTGTCTCCATACTTTTGAAGGTAATCAAACACAGCAATACCGCCAGCGGACCAACCCGCCAGCACTGGCTTCTTAAGCTGTAAACCCTGAATCACCGCCTCAATATCATCGGCATTGATGTTATGGCTGGAATAAACACCTTGGTCTTCTGATTTCGAGGAGAAACCATTGCCTCTCCGGTCTATAGTGACAATATGCAAAGGAGCAAGTACCGAACTTGCGAGTTGGCTATAGAAAACCTGTCCATTTTGCGCAACACCATGCACAAACAGCACGGTGCGCCCTTTTGCCGGACCATGTTCCCTGATCGCCAGCAAAGTTCCGTCTTTAACAGTCACAAATCTGTTTGGAGCCGAGCCGTCAAGCTGATAAGCAGGAAATGGAGAAGCGGCTTGGGAGTACGCTGCAACTCCAGTGGTCAACAGCATGGCCGTCAATATGACCGACAAGACATAGGGACCAAAAGACTCTTTACGACGAAATCTCATCTCTACCTCATAAATAGAGATGCGGTCAAGAACGAAGGAGTTACGGGATGCTGGTGAAAGCGGGATTACAGTTTTCTTACGTCAATAATCATTCCGGCTTAATCAAATCTGAAATGTGGTCTATATACAAGCTCGTCCTAGGGCAGCGAACAACGGCTCAGGATGACACTTTTCTTGAC
>CAXTSB010000028.1:10071-30530 GCA_964246845.1 uncultured Acidobacteriaceae bacterium | reverse complement strand
GCTACACCCAGGCCCGGCCTTCAGCGCTGCTCGAAACTCCGGAAAGTGCTGACCCTTTCCTGACTGAGTCGCGGGTGGAGCGTGTTCCGGTGGAGCCTTCGCGGGGCGCGGACGAGGAACTTGAGATTCCCGCATACCTCCGACGCGGAAGTAACTAAACCGGAACACTTTTCCCGCCGTGCGTCTGATTCTTTGCTAGAGTGGGCACAACGAGCAACCAATAGGCGCTTTCGGTGTCGAATGGGAAATGACGATCGCGGATCGTCATTTCCAGGGCGGAGTGCGCCGCGAACACCGTTGATCGGGCAGTTGCCGCGGAGCCTCGCGGCGGGGAGAACCTTTTCGGATGAAATGCAGCGCGCACTTTTTCATGCTTTCCGCTCTCCTTCTGCTGCCGTTCAGCAGCTTCGCCAGTGCGAGCACGCACCGCCGCGCTCATGCCGCGCATGTGGTTGAAAGCGCGCGAGGCCGCAAGGAGCTTGCCGCCTCGCACGGCCGCCGCCTCGCCGGGCGCGGCAAGGTGGTGGCCGCCACGAGGCTGGTGCGCGCACGCAATGGACGCTGGGTGCGCGTGGCTTCCCGGCACACCTTCCATGAAGTCTTCACGGCGGACTCTTTTGTCACTACCGACATTACCCAGGGCGACGTGATCACGGGCGAGGACCCGGTCGTCCGCCAAGCCGCGATTGACGCGCTCGGCAACATGTATGGAACGGTGGTCGCGATCAACCCGGACAACGGGCGCATCCTGGCGATGGTCAATCAGAAGCTCGCGCTGTCGAGCGGCGCGGAACCCTGCTCGACCATCAAGGTTTCAGTCGCGCTGGCGGCGCTGTCCGAAGGGCTGATCACGAAGGACACGCCGGTAAACCTGGGCGGCCACTGGTCCATGAACCTGACCGACGCCCTGGCCCGCTCGGTCAATCCCTACTTTGAGGTGCTGGGCCGCCGGCTCGGCTTCGACAGGCTGCGCCACTACGAAAACCAGTTCGGCTTGGGTGAGCTCGCCGGCTACAACATTCCTAACGAGCAGCTCGGCACATACCCGACGGAGCCGCTTGCCGAGGCAAAGGGCGGCGTGGGCCGCATGTGCTCCTTCGGCGAGAGCGTTTCCATGACGCCCCTACAGCTGGGCGCGCTGGTGTCGGCCATTGCCAACGGCGGAACCCTTTACTACCTGCAGCACCCGACGACGCCGCAGCAGATGAGCAGCTTCCAGCCCCGCATCAAGCGCACGCTCAATATCCGCAATCTCATCCCGGAGATTGAGCCGGGCATGGCGGGCGCGGTGGGTTGGGGTACCGCCCGCTCCCTCCGCGAGTCCTTCAACCAGTTCCCCGTAATGGGCAAGACGGGCACCTGCTCCAACAACGGCACACGTTTCGGCTGGTTCGCGAGCTATGCCGATACGCAGCAGTACGGGCGCATTGTGACGGTGATCTTTCTTGAGGGCGGCCGGCCCACCTTCGGCCCCCGCGCGGCGGAGCTGACCGGCTACTTCTACAAGAACCTGTGGGACCACAGCTACTTCGCCTCGCGCGCCACCGACGCGCTCGTGGCACTGCCTCCAGGCCAGTAAGGCTGCATCCAAGCCCGCAAACCGGCCTCTGCCAACCGCGGAGGCCTGGCTTTTTGGGGGCGCAATGAAGGTTCTGACAGCGGCGGAGATGCGGGAATGTGACCGCATCACGATCGAGGAGCACGGGGTCGCATCCGACCAGCTGATGACGCGCGCCGGGGAAGCGGTTGCGCGTTTTGTGCTGCACGAATTTTCCGAGGTCCGCCGTGTTGTTGCGATTTGCGGCAGGGGCAATAACGGCGGAGACGGTCTGATGGCTTGCGCGGCGCTTGAAAGAGCCGGCGTACAGGCCGCGGTGCTCCTGCTGGGACGCAGGGACGACCTGAAGGGCGACCCCGCCCTGATGTTCGCGCGCGCGCAGCCGCAGGTGCCGGTGCTTGAGATCAACTCGGAAGATGATGTGCACAGGCCCGATGTGCTCCGAGCGCTCGATGCCGCGGAGCTGATTCTGGACGCGGTCGTCGGCACGGGCTTTAAGCCGCCGCTGCGGGCGGAAGCCGCGCTCCTGCGCGACCGGATCGCGGCTATGGCAACGCCGGTGGTCGCGGTCGACCTGCCGTCCGGATGGGACGCGGACTCGCTCGACTACGAGCAAGCGGGCGCGGTGCGGGCCGACGCGGTCGTCACCTTCACCGCGCCCAAGTTCGCCCACGCCTTCGGCAACCTGACCGGCTCCGCGACCAAGCCCATCGTTATTGCGGACATCGGCTCGCCGGACGAGGCGGTCGTCTCGGCGCAGAACCTGCGCTGGACAGGCGCGGCCAAGCGCATCACCGAAGCGCCCCGTCAAGCGGATGACAATAAGGGCTGGCATGGGCACGTGATCCTCTTTGCCGGAGGGCGGGGGAAGGCGGGCGCGCCGTCCATGGCTTCACTCGCGGCATTGCGGGCCGGGGCGGGCCTGGTGACCGCCGCCATCCCTGAATCCATCCTGAATACGGTCGCGCTCATCGCCCCGGAGCTGATGACCGTGCCGCTCCCGGAAACTCCTGAAGGCAAGCTGGATACAGGTTTCCTAAGTGCAAACCTTCCGGAGATGCTGCAGAAGAAGACCGTCATCGCCGCGGGTCCGGGACTGGGTGAAAGCGACGAAGCCCTCCAACTCGTCCACGCGCTGCTCGACCAGGTCGAAGTGCCGCTGGTACTCGACGCGGATGCGCTCAACCTGCTCGCAAGGGACATGGGCCGACTTCGCACCCGCAAAGCCGAGCGGGTGGTGCTCACCCCGCATCCGGGCGAGATGGGCCGCCTGGCCGGGCTCTCGACCGCGGACGTGCAGAAGGACCGGCTCGGGCTGGCGCGGCGGTTCGCGGCCGAGTGGAATGTCACGCTCGTGCTCAAGGGCTGGCGCACCCTGGTCGCGCACCCTTCCGGGCAGGTCGCGGTCAACACCACCGGCAACCCCGGCATGGCCAAGGGCGGCTCGGGCGACATGCTCACCGGCATTGTGGCGGCGCTGGTCGCGCAGTACCCCCAGCAGCTGGAAGAGGCGGTCGAGGCCGCTATCTACCTGCACGGGCTTGCTGCGGATTTCGCGGTGCGTGAACAAGACGAGCACACTTTGTTGGTCACCGACGTGCTCGCAAACCTCTACAAGGCATTCCGTTACCGCCCCGAGTCGAAAGACGGGTATGTTTGGTGGGAGGGCATGCCGCGATGATCGAGGGAGCGACGGAAAAAAAGCTGGAGTTCACGACGGAAAACGCGGCCGATACCATCCGCGTCGGGGGCGAACTGGTGGCCGCGCTGACCCCGCCCGTGCTCCTGATCCTGACCGGCCCTCTCGGCGCGGGCAAGACGACCCTGGTGAAAGGCATCGCCGAAGCGCTCCACGCGGCGGAGCGGGACGAGGTCACCAGCCCCACCTTCACGCTGGTGCATGAGTATGAAGGCGAGCGCGACGGCAAGCCGGTCACGCTCTATCACCTCGACCTATACCGGCTTGAAGCCGAGCGCCAAGTGGAAGGGCTCGGCATCGACGAACTGATGGAGGACGACGCGATCGTGCTGGTGGAGTGGGGCGAGAAGTTCGCATCGATCCGCAGGCGCGCCGGCGGGGAGATCGTGATGGAGCCGACCGGTGGGGAAGGGCGCAGGATTTCGGTGTCGCTGAGGTAACTCGGTATGCTGCCGCTGGTGCTTGCGTCGGCCCTCATGGGAACGGAAACAAAACCCTGCCCCATGGTGAGCAGTGTGCAAACCAGCCCGGACGGGCTGCTCACCGGCGCGCTTTTATGGAAGCCTGAACCAGCAGTGCGTAACGACGACGAGCTATTTCCTGAAGCAATTGTCCTTCTAAAGCGTGGAACTTATTGGAAGGAGATACCCAGCCCGGGAATCTTTGCTTGGCATTGGCTGTTTTGGCAAGGCAGCAGCAAGATAGCTGTAGATGCCAGTCCACTGCATTACGTTCAGAGCCTTACTCTTGTCAGCACAGCAAACGGAAGGGTTATAGAAGGCGATGGTCCCGAGCCGAACCACATTTTATCCGCATGGGCCCAGGCATTGGTCGATCAAGAATCAGCAGACGCGAAAGAAGCACAGCCACATCAGGATTGCCGGTTCCGTCATAAGCAGCGGCGTGGTTGCAATCTGGTTTACCTGTAATTCAAGCTGAAAACCTATTATTTGTCGGCATCATGCTTGGACTTAAGATCCGCGGCGACCATAAAAGTGATCCTGATTACAATGCAGGTGCTTAGATCTTAAATAACCGCAGCTCGGGAAAGTTCCTCTCGAAAAATCCTTTATCAAGAGTCAGAAGCATAGAGCCTGTATAGACTGCATGCGCGCCGATGATAAAGTCCGCAGCAATCCGTCTCGGGCCGACACCCATCGCTCTCCGACGCCTTTCCGCAAAAACTGAAGATTTCCTTCCCGCCAACGCAAACACCTCCTGCGGTATACCAGCAACCGAGATGTTTGTTTGCGAGAGAAACGCCGCAAGAACGCTCTCAGTCATTTCCGGATGTGCGAGAAGCTCTGTGTATACGATGGGTGAGATAAACAATGTTTCATAACGCATTGCCTCCAGCAGCATACGTTTGGCAGGCAGATGCCCTATCCAGACGCCGACAATGATATTGCTGTCGATCATCGCACTCACAAATCTATCTCGCCTTCGTCCCAGCCGCGCAGCTCGCGGGTATAAGCGACAGCATCTATGGTCTTCGATCCCACGGGGTACTTGCCGAACCATTCGTCAAGTAAATTCGACTTATCGCAAGCCGGCGTAATCACGACCTCGCCATTTCTTACTCGAAGCTCAACGCGGGACCCCTCAAACAAGCAAAGAGCATCCTTAATCTCTTCAGGAAGAGTAAGCTGCCCGCCGCTGCCCAAAACAGCTTCACTCCATTTGCCGTCATGCATACTCACGCCCTCACATGATAAGTATCGCAGGTAGTCCGTGGTTACGAGAGCGTTCCCCCGACTGCGCCCGCAACCGCATTCCCGCTCCCGTCCGTATCCCAAACCTGCTCCTGAAATGCCACATACACCGCCACCCACTTGGGCGCGCTCGGCATGTTGAACACGAGCAGCCCGTCCTGCCACACCCCGTTGTCGCCCGAGTGGTCCCCGGCGGGATTGCCCTGGTTCATGTGGATGTCGTGGATGCCCTGGCCGGTCGTGTAGAGCGCGCCGAAGGCGTACACCGTACCGTTCGGGTCCGCAACGGCTTCGTTCAGGTAGCGGACGACCGCGTTCTGCAAGCTGCCCGACGCGCCGCGTCCAGGCAGGGGCAGCTTTGCCAATTCGGCGCGGGTCACCAGCGGCTGCCCGTTCACGCGGCTGCGCAGGTAATCAACCGCCGGGTCCGCATCCACCCCGGCGAGCGGAGTCACCCCGGCAGGCAGCCCCGCAAGTGCGGACGGGTCCGGCGCGGCCCAGTTCTCGTCGAGCTTGTACAGCACCTCGGCGCTCGCGCCCGAGCCGGTATCGGACTCAACATTAACCGCAATCTGCCATTGCGCGCCGCCCGCGTTCACCTCGATCAGGTAGTGCGGGCGGCGCGCCTGATTGAGAGAGCCCGAAACGGGCGTGCCTTTGAGAACGCTGTACTGATTGACCGGCATACGCTCCTAGTCTGGCCGAATGAAATTACAGCCCCATCACGTTATACCCCGCGTCCACATAGGTGACCTCGCCCGTCACCCCGCTTGAGAGATCTGACGCCAGGTACAGCGCCGCCCCGGCCACCTCAGCCTGCTCCACATTGCGGCGCAGGGGCGAGCGCTGGGCGTGGGCGTTCAGCATGGTCGAAAGGTCGCCGATGCCGCGGGCGGCCAGCGTCTTGATGGGCCCGGCGGAGATCGCGTTCACGCGGATGCCTCGCGGTCCCAGCGAGGCGGCCAGGTAGCGCACCGTCGCTTCCAGCGCGGCTTTCGCGACGCCCATTACGTTGTAGTTGGGAAATACTTTTTCCGAACCGTAGTACGTCAACGCCATCACCGACCCGCCTTCGGTCATCATCGGCGCGGCGGCGCGGGTGAGCGCGATCAGTGAGTACACGCTGATGTCGTGCGCGATGCGGAAGCCTTCACGGGTGGTTTCCAAAAAGTCGTTTTTCATCGAATCCGAAGTGGCAAATGCGACGGAATGTACGAGCGTGTGCAGTTTGCCGTAGCGCTCTTTGAGCTGCGCGAACGCGCTCTCAATTTCTTCGTCGCGCGTCACATCGCATCGAAATGCGGACGCATTTGGAATTTCCTTGATCAGGCTGTCCGCTTCGGCCTTCAATCGCTCGTTCTGGTATCCCACCGCGAGCGTCGCGCCGGCTTCCGCCAGTTTTTGCGCGATTGCGTAGGCGATGGATCGTTTATTGGCCACACCGAAGACGACCGCGACGCGGCCCTCCAAATTCAACATGCATGCTCCTTTTTCCGGCAGTTGAAAGGATACCAGCGCCCGTCAGCCGCCGAGGTCGATCAACTCGACGGACGGGATCGGTTCCCCAAGAAACCGGCTGCCGAGCGCGCGAAAACGCTCCTCGCCGTCAGTCGCGAAGAAGCGCACCGCTCCCCGCGCTCCCCCAAGCGGGCCGAGGTCGCGCGCCACCCGGTCGGCCGTGACTTCGGCTGAGTCGATCACCGCCGTGCCCGGCGGTGCGAGCGCCTCGAACCCGCGCCGGAGCAGGGGATAGTGGGTGCAGCCCAGCACGAGCGCATCGGGATCGAGCCCGGCCTCGCGCGCCTCCGAAGCGGCCTCGCGCAGGTAAATCCCAAGCACTTCGCGGGTCACCGGGTGATCGACCCAGCCCTCCTCCACCAGCGGCACCAGCAGCGGGCAGGCTTTTTCAAGCGCGCGCAGGCCGCGCTCCCCCAGCGCCGCGGCATACGCATGGCTCGCCACGGTCGCGGCTGTCGCGAGCACGGTCACATCGCCCGAGCGGGATGCGGCGCGGGCGGCCTCGGCCCCCGTCTCGATCACGCCCAGCACCGGCACGGGAACGGCGGCGCGCAGCTCCGGCAGGGCAAGCGCGGAAGCGGTATTGCAGGCGACCACCAGGTACTCCGCCCCGTTGTTATAGAGGAAGCGTGCGCTCTCGACCGCGTACCGCGCGACCGTGGCCCGCGACTTGGATCCGTAGGGCAGCCGCGCGGTGTCACCCAGGTAAAGGTAGCGCGCGCCGGGCAAGCGGGCCCGCAGCGCACGCAGCACGGTCAGGCCGCCCACCCCTGAGTCGAACACACCCACGGTCGTCATCGCGTGGTAAACGCCTCGCTCGGCGCGGTCGGCCCGGCCAGGTAGCTGTCCGCGAGCGAGGCATGGCCGGCCAGCGTAGCGCGCGGCTCGCCGTCGACCAGGAAGCGCACCTCCGCCACCGCGGCCAAGTTCGCGTGGAGCGTGCCAATCATCGACAAAAGGGTGAGCGTTTCAGGCTCAATTCCGGCTGGGTGCAAGCGGACGAAGCTTTCCGTCAGGTCCACCGTCGCCAGCAGGCCTCGTCCGCCGGGCGAGGGCGACAGGAATACCTCATCCACGCTGTCCACCCCGGGCGGCAGCGCGTGGAGCGGGTGCGGGGACCCCGGGGCGGTGTACTCGGCCAGCAGCTTTTCTAGGACGACGCGGGCGCGGGTGTTCGGGTCTTCGGGCAGCGGAAAGGCGAGCGTACGCTGCGCGAGCGCGCCGGTTTGGTCGTCGGCGAGGGTGAGGAGCACCGGCGCGTCCCGGCCTACAGCCGACGCCAGCGGGGACGGCGCGGCGAGCGCGCGGAAATGCGCGTCGGCGCGGGAACGGAAGCGGTGCAGGTACCAACCCATCGCGAGCACGCATATGAGCAGCCCGATCAGCATGCCGCGCTCGGCGCGCGTCGCCACAACCGGCTTGCTCCGGGCCGCGGACGTTTGTTTGCGCGCCGGAGCTTCAACTCCCGGCCCGTTTTGAGCTCGCCCTCGATCCAATGACCGATTGCCGGGCTCCATGCTTCCCTTGCCGGGCGGAGCCGGCGAGGCTACAGCCTTAAGGGCCGGCGGCAGCTTGCGCGACGGGCTCGGGGGAGCATCCGCGCGGGGTGCGATTGCCGGTTCCGCGCGCGGCGCAATCCCCGGCTTTTTCGGCGCTTTCACGGCCCCGTCCGGCTCCGTCGGGGGCGGCTTGCGGACCCTGGGCTGACGGCTCGGCGGCTCACCGCCGGGACTCATCGTGCCGCTCCTTCCCGCTCGGCGCGCCACTGATTCAGGGCCGCGGCCAGCGCCTGAAGAAAGCGCTGCTGGTAAGCGGCATCCGTGATGGATGCCTGCTGCTGCTTGCCTTGTTCGACCACCCGCAGAGGTGCCAGCTCGACCGCGACAGCGGGGCAGGCAAGCGAGTCGAGGGGCGCCAACCGCACCCTGCCCAGGGTGAACGGGATCCCGGCGCTGCCGAGGGCGGCCGCGATTTCTGACGACAGCTGAAGGCTCGCGGTCAAAAAAGGCGCTTGCGCGCTGTTCCAAGGCGCAATGCCGCCGGGCGCGGCAGGGCTCAGGGAAGATATATACAGGTGTGCTCCCGCGCCGCTCGCTGTTGCATGAAGCACCAGGCAGGCCCCGGCCCGCGCATGGTTGGCTGCTCCGGCGCGTGCGTCCGGAGAGGGATCCGCGTCTCCTTCGCGTGTAAGCGCCGCCTCCATGCCGCGCGCGCGCAGCAGCGACCGAAGCCGAGTTCCCAAATCGAGCACCAGCGACTTTTCCTGGAGCGTGGCGGTCAGCAGCGTTCCCGAGTCCGGGCCGCCGTGCGCGGGGTCCAGCACCACCGTAAAAGGAACGGTTTGCGCCTGCGTCAGAAACGGGCAAAGCGCGAGGATGGCGAGTACCCGGCGCATCGGCGAACGCTCAGGCGCGCTCCGCCTCGTCGAGCGCGTACACGGCGAGCCCGCTCAGGAGCTTGGGGTAAAAGTCGGTCGACTTTTGCGGCATCACCTCGCCGGCAAAGGTGTTTTCACGCAGCTGGTCGAGCGTCACCGGGTTGACCAGGAAAGCAACCTGCGCCTCGCCCCGCAGCACCGCCCCGACCGCTTCGCCCGCGTCGCGCTGATACGACACGTGCTCGCCCGCGCGCACCTGTTCGGCGCTGATGCCGAGCACGCGATCTATTACTCCTCGATGCAGTACAACCATATCGAGCTGACTCTGCCGCTCGGAGATCCCCGGAAATCTTTCATGTCGATTCTCTACATCGAGCGTAAGCGTCAAAATGCGGTCGCGCATTACGGCCAGCATCGTCGTTGCACCTGGGCCAGCCATTTTGGTTGCGTGTGCCAGTTCGCTCAGAAGAACGTCGGTGTTGCGGGGTGGCGCTTCGGAACCGCTGATTTTCGAGAAAACCTGGCCAATCTTGTACGCGAAATCGACTGATTGGAATCCTTCAAGCCCGCTCACCACCCGATGTGTCGGCAAGATGTGCAGCCCCGGCGAGTCCATGTTCACAAGCGTCATCATCACCGCAGCTTCCGGAAACGGCGGCTGTCCCGGGCCCGTGCGTTTCGCGTGCTCGGGCGTGTGAGCCTCGGCGTAGGCCAGCGCGGTCTCATACCGGTGGTGGCCGTCGGCGATGATTAGCTTTTTGTCCGCGAGCGCGCCCTGCACCATGTTCACCGTCGCCGGGTCATTCACCTTCCACACGCGGTGCTGCACGCTGTATTCGTCGGTAACCTCAATGTCGGGCACGGCCGCGCCTCGGAACACCAGTGACTCGACCGTGTGCGCGGGGTCCGAATACAGCATGAAAATCTGTCCGAAGTGCGCCCGCGTCGCCTTCAGCAAGTTCATGCGGTCGGTGCGGGCCTTGGTGTGAGTCTGCTCGTGGCGGAACACCACGCCGTCGGCGTACGGCACAACGCCCCCCAGCGCGATCAAGCCCCGGCGCTCGGCAGTCTCGCCCGTGCCCGGCACGGTGAACCGCTGCGCATAGGCGAACACGCACGGCTCACCTTCTTGCGCCAGCACGCCCTTTTTGCGCCAGTCGCGCAGGTCGCGCGCGGCTCGGGTATACACGTCATTCACGCCCGGCTCGTCGAACAGCTCCGGCAGCCCCAGGATGATGCGGACCAGATTGTACGGGCTCCGGGCGTAATAGCTCTGCTGCATCGACGGGGTGATCTTGTCGTACGGCTGCGTGACGCAGTCTTCCACGCGGACCAGCGAAGGGTTGTAGCGAAGGGCGCGGAACGGGTAAATGCGGGCCATGAATGGTTTGTCGAGGCCTGGGCTGCGCCCCCGCTTGATTGTAGCCGAGGGGCGAAGAAGCCACCCTTCGCCCCTCGGCTTGTCAGCTATTCGACCTGCAGGGTAGCCAGGATCGATTGTTTCAGCGCGCTTGCCGGCGTAGGATCATAGTTCGGGTCGAGCAAGCCGTACCGGTCGCTGCCGTTTAGGGCCCAGTAGGTCCAGCTCAGGTTCGGGTGCAGGGTGATGTACGTTGCCAGGCTGCTGAACCACAGGCCTTGGGATCCGTTGACGTCGCTGACCAGGGAAGCCGCATCGTTGGTGGTGCCGAACTCACCCAGCCACACCGGCGCCTGCTTATTGGTCGAGATGTAACCCCAGGTTTGGTCCCATAGGGTTGAAAGGCTCGCGTAAGTCGCATTCGTGAAGAACGGCTGCTGATACTCAACCGGCCCGTAATCGTGGGCCGAGTAAACAACGTGGTTGGCCCTCGGCAGGACGACCGGATACTGCCCGACGCCGCGCAGCTGGCCGCCGTTCCAATAGTAGTTGTTGTCGTACTCGTCCACCCCTTCAACAAAAATCAGCAGGTACGGGTTGACCTGTTGAATCCGTTCGCCGGCGCGCGTCGCGGCCTCCGGCCAGTTGTGCAGCAGGTCGTTGACCGGGCAGCCCGCGGCGTTGGTGTTGGTATCGCCGGTCCAGCAGGAGCCGCCCGCGTAGGCATTGTGCGGTTCGTTCCGCAGGTCCATGCCGATCACCGTGGCATTGTTCCGGTAGCGCTCAGCCAGAGTCGCCCAGTCATCCAGCCAGGTGCTTTCCGGGTAGTCCGGCGCATACCATAGCCCGCTGTCCTCGGCGGAGCTGCCGGCCTCGGAGCGGTGGTTGTCAAGAATCACATGGAGCCCGAGCTTGCCCGCGTACTTGATGATCTTGTCTATGATCTTGAGCGCGTGCGCGCCTTGGAGGTCCGTGTTGATGGGCCCAGAAGCATTGCTGAACGCGATCTGCCCGGAAGCGGGGAGCGGATTGGTTTCCACCAGCTGGTTTGAGAACGGCAGCCGAATGACGTTGTAGCCGTTCTGTTTCACGGCCTTCAGAATGGTCTTGTAATCCTGCGCGTACAGGCCGCCGACGACCAGGTTTGTGGTTTCAAAGCCATACCAGTTCACGCCGTGCATGCGGATCGGGTTGTTGCTGCTGTCCAGGATTTGCGCGCCTTTGGTGTGCCAATACTGCGAGGACTCCTGCGCTTGGACGGCGGAGGTGAACGCGAGGAGGCCGCAGAAGGCCGAGGAAAATCTGCGCGCGGTTTGAGCCGGATGGAGTGAGAGTGTGCGGGGGAGAAGCATCGAAAGCCTTTCGTGGTCGAGCGGAAGTGTACGGGCATGGGACAGGTCGCCCGGCCCGGCAGTATCATAGCCACCGTTCTCCAAGGTTGACCATCGCGCGCCGGCTGCTGCTTTCATGTGCTTGCTCCGCTCCACGCGTGTGCGGTGGAGGACGGAACACGCCGGAACGCACTCGGCGGTGTGCTTCGGCTTTTCGTTTCTGCTGCCCCGCCTGGCGCGGGCGCTCGGGCGCAAGCACACCCACTCGGTTTGCCTGCTGTGCGGGGCGCTGGGCCTGGTCTCGGTTGTGTTCACCCACAGCAAGTGGGCGCTGCTGGGCAGCATGCTTGGGGTCGGCATTGCATAGGCCAGCACACTATCGATGCCCTGCGCCATCCTGGCCGCCGCGCTGCCGCCCGCGCGGACTGGCCTGTATATGGGCATCTTCAACTTCTTTGTAGTCACCCCGGAGATCTAGCTTCCTGTGCTTCGGGTGGGCGATGGTGCACCTTCTTCATAACAACCGCTTGTACGCGATCGTGACGGGCGGTGTTTCTCGCCCTTGCCGCGCTTCTGACGCAGCGCGTGCGCTACCCGCGTACTTTATCCGTAGCGGACCTGTAGGGCCCGGAAACGGGTTTCAGCTCCCGGCGTCCAATCTTCGCTGGCAGAACGCATCACTACCAGAGTAGAAGAATGCTAGGAGAAGCAGAATGCTGCGCCTTCCCCAACGTTGCCGCATTTTCCGGCTGCTGTGCTTGGCCGTTGTTGCCGCCCTTTCCTTTCAAGCGCGGGCGCAAAACACCGACTCACTGAACCAAGTGCATGTAGCCCCGCCGCCGCCCGCCGCTGTCGCCCCGGCCCTTAAGGAACCCAAACCGGGCGACAAGGAGCCGCCGCCGTCGGAAGGCCTCGCCGCCCTGAATGCCCGCAAGAACGAGCGCATCCGCGTCGACGTGGACCTGACCCTAATTCCGTTGAGCGTGACCGATCCCTCGAACCGTCTGGTGACGGGCTTGGAGCGCAACAATTTCTTTGTGTATGAAAAGGCAAACGCCGGGTCCGATCAGCTGCAGCAGATCAAAACCTTTTCAACCGAGGACGCGCCCGTTTCGCTCGGCATCATCCTCGACCTGAGCGGGTCCATGGCCAACAAGTTCGTGCGCTCGCGGCAGTCGGTCAAGGCTTTCTTAAAAACCGCCAACCCCGAGGATGAATTCTTTGTCGTCGGCTTCAACGACCGGCCCGAGCTGATCGAGGATTTCACCTCGAACATCGAGGACGTGGATGCGCGGCTTTCGCTGATTAAGCCCGGCAAGCGCACGGCGCTGCTCGACGCTATCTACTACGGCATCAATAAGATGAAAGACGCCAAGTACTCCCGCAAGGCGCTGTTGGTTGTGTCCGACGGCGGCGACAACCGGTCGCGGTACACCGAAAACGAGGTGAGGTCGATCGTCCGAGAGTCCGACGTGCAGATGTATTCGCTCGGCATCTTCGACGAGTACGCGCCGACTACCGAGGAGCGCCTGGGGCCGCTGCTTTTAAACGATCTATGCGAGGACACCGGCGGCCGACTGTTCCGGGTCAACGATTTGAACGACATGGCCGATATCGCAGCCAAGATCAGCAACGAAATCCGCGACGAATATGTGCTCGGCTACCGCTCCACCGACGCCAAGCGCGACGGTCGTTGGCGTAAGGTAAAGGTGAAGCTGGATCCGCCGCCGGGGCTGCCGCCCCTGACGGTCCACGCCCGGTCCGGGTATTATGCGCCTGTTCAGTAGCCAACTCGTCCTGCTTTGCGCGCTGGCCGCGCCCGCCGCAACGCTCGCGCAAACGGCTGTGTACCCCGCCGAAACGCAGCCCGCGCTCGATGTGGAGCGCGACCCCGTGGTGTCGCCCGATGCGGCGGACAATATCGGGGCCAAGCCGGGCGCGCTCACCGACGAAAGCAAAGGGAACAAAGGCCCGCAGGAGCTGAATAAGGAGAGCGGCCGGTTCACCCTGCGGCAGGACGTGTCGGAGGTGATCCTGAATGCGACCGTGCTCGACGAGGGCGGACGGCTGGTGCAGGATCTGACCAAGGATGATTTTCACATCTTCGAGGACGGCGTCCCGCAGACGATCGCGGCTTTTACGCACTCCGATACGCCGGTCTCGATCGGCCTGCTGGTGGACAATTCCGGTTCCATGCGGTCTAAGCGCAGCGCGGTGAACGCGGCGGCGCTCGACCTGGTGAAGCTTTCGAATCCGCAGGATGAAGCCTTTGTCGTGAACTTTTCCGACGAGGCGTTTATCGACCAGGATTTCACCAGCAACCTCGCCAAGCTTCAAGAAGGTCTGGCGCACTTCGACTCAAAAGGCGGCACGGCGCTGTACGATGCCGCCGTGGCCTCGGCTGACGAATTGAGCAAGGGCGCGAAGAAGCCCAAGCAGGTCATCCTGATCATCACTGACGGCGAGGACAACGCATCCGGGCTGACTTTGGAGCAGACGATCCGGCGCGTGCAAGACCTCCAAGGCCCGATCGTGTACTGCATCGGATTGCTGTTCGGGGATGAAGGCGGCGGCCACGAAGCGCGGCAGGCCAAGCGGGCGCTGCAGCTGCTGGCGCAGGAGACAGGCGGCATCGCTTATTTCCCAAAGTCGCTGAACGATGTGGACGGAATCGCGCAGCAGGTGGCGCGCGACATCCGTTCGCAGTACACGCTGGGGTACCACTCCACCAAGCCCGCGGCCGAAGGCGGCTTCCGGCAGGTGCGGGTGCTGGCGCGCAACCCGGCGAACGCGAAAAAGCTGCTGAATGTGCGGACGCGCAGCGGCTACTACCCGAAAACAAGCAAGCCGGCCGCGGGCGAGCAGCAAGTAAGTCAAGGAGGCGGGTTTTAAATGGCGGGTTGTGACGAGATACGCGTGCCCGATGTGTCGCGCGCGCATTACGAGTTGTTTCTGAAGCGCGGCTCGCAGATGGGCCTGCCCGATTTAGCCGGCTCCGGCGATGCCGGCACCGTGAAGCAAAGCGGTGTAGCCGTGCGCTGGGAATACAAACCGGATGAGCAGGCGTTGTACGTGCAATGCACCGAGGCTCCCATGCTGCTGCCCTGCACCATGATCAACACGCGCATTCAGGAGGTGATCGCCTCCGTTATGAAGCAGGATACGATCCGAGCGAAGGAAGCTTGAGGGCTCCGGCATCGGCGAGCGACACGAGAACCCGGCGGCCGTCGCGCAGGCGGAGCATGTGAAGGTGGGCCCGGCTGCTCGCCATCGCTTGGAACCGGCCTTCGCGGTCACGCAGGATGCCGACCGGCGGCAGGGGCCAGCCCACCGCCAGAAGACGCAGGGTGTGCAGCGGGTCCAGGCGATACGGGGCGGCTTCCGCGATCTCCGACAACGGAAACTCCCATGTCTTGAGGTAACTTTGAATCCTGAGCAACCCATGATTCAGTGATGTGGACCGCGGCCTTGTGAGAACCAGCCATCTTGCAAGCACCGCGAGCAAGGCGACGGCAAGAACAGCGGGCAGCGTAAGCATCGGGAGTACTCCGTTCCGACCTTCTAGATAAGTGTAGAACAGAAAAATTGATCCGGAGCTCGATTTCTTATTGCCCGCTATGAACAAAACTCCACAAAGTGCCGATAGAACAGAAGACATAAAGGAGGTGACCCGGCGCAAAATCCTTTACGCGGCAGCCCTGGGCGCGGGCAATACTTCCGCGTACCGGATGGAGGCGCTCCGGCGGCTCGGGCAGGAGATCGTTCCGTTCCCGTTGGAGTCATGGGAGCCGCGGTCGCGCTACCTGGGCGCGCTGAAGTACCGCTACCCGGTCGGGCCATTGATCGCGGGCATCAACCGGGCGCTTTTGGCGGCAGTGAGGGAGCACGCGCCTGAGGTGGTTTGGCTGGACAAGCCGGTCGAGTTTACTCCGGCGACCGTCCGGGCCATCCAGAAAACAGGCGCGAAGGCTGTTTGCCTCAACCAGGACAACCCGTTCGGCCCGCGCAATGACGGGTGCTGGCGGCAGTTCTACAAGGTATTTCGCCTGTTTGATCTGCACTGCCTCTTCCGCGAGGTGGACATCGAGCGGTATCGAGCTTGGGATCTGCCGTTCGTGAAGCTGCTGCTGTCGTACGAGCCGACGCAGCACTTCCCTCCGCCCGCTGAGTGGAGCGATGCGGAGCGGGACCGAGGCGTCTCCTACACCGGCAGTCCGCTGGAAGAGCGTCCGGCATTTCTGGCCCGGTTGGGCGGGGAGTTCGGTCTGCCGCTGGCCGTCGCCGGTCCCCGCTGGGACGAAGCCTGGCCGCCGGAGCTGCAAACTAAATATGTGACCGGAGGCATGATGCGCGATGCCGCCTACCGCGAGAGCATCTGGCGCTCCAAGATCAACCTGGCATTTGTAACGCACAAGAATGAGGAGGACGTCGGACATAAAGCCATGGAGATCACGGCCTGCGGTCAGTTCTTGTTGGCTGAGCGCACCCCCGGGCACCAGGCCTGCTTCGAGGAGGGCAGGGAAGCTGAGTTTTTCGCGACCGTCGAGGAGTGCGCGGAAAAAGCCCGCTGGTACCTCGACCGCCCTGCGGAGCGCGCGCGCGTCGCCGAGGCCGGGCGGGCAAGGGCTGAGCGCTCCGGGTACTCGAACGACGCGCAGCTCACACAAGTGCTGCTCCATTTGAACGCCCTATGACAGGTCTGCTGTTGGGCATCGACTCCTGCGGGGTGGAAACCACGCTGGCCCTTGCGGAACTGACCGGGGACACTCTGCGGGTGGTCGGGGAAGACCGGCTTGCCGCGCGCACGGCGGCAGCGCTGCTGACGGGTTCGCTCGCCGCGCTGCTGGGCGACGCGCGGCCCGGCGGCATCGTCGTGGTGCGCGGGCCGGGCAGCTTTACCGGAATGCGTGTGGGTTTAAGCACGGCCAAGGCGCTGGCCGAGGCCTGCGCGGTACCGCTCCTGGGCGTGTCGCGGCTCGCGGTCTTGGCGGATGCTGTCGGGGGCGGACCGGTGATGCTCCATGCCGGACGAGGCCGCATCTACCTCCGAGAAAATAGGTCGGAACGCCTTCTCGACGCGGCGGAAGCGGCGGCGTACTCCCTGGAATCCGCGACCATCGCGGAGGAGAACCTCTTGGGTGCCTTTCCGCGCGCTCGGTTGGTGCCCGCCCCCACTGCCGCCGATGCGCTCCGGTTCGCGCTGCCTCGGGTGCTGGCCGGCGACTGGGATGAAGCTGCTGAACTGGACGCGCACTATCTGTGGCGCAGCGAGCAGATGCTGCAATCCCCTGCCTGATGGACGTGCGCTCCATGTGCGGGGAAGACCTGCCCGCGGTGCTCGCTGTGTGCGCGGAAACGCCGACTGCTCCACACTGGCCGGAGTTCGAGTGGCGGCGTTTGCTTCCGCTCTGCCTCGCCGAGCCCGACCGCCGAGCGGCTTGGGTTGCGGGCGGGCCTGGCGGGGAGGTGCGCGGGTTTGCCGTTGCGAGCCGCACCCTGGACACAGCCGAAGTTGAGTCAGTCGTCACCGCTCCTGCATATCGCCGCCAAGGCGCCGGGAGTGCTCTGATACGAGCCGCGGTCGCCTGGGCCGGCGCTGCCGGCGCGCATACGCTGCTGCTGGAGGTCCGCGCCTCCAATCATCCGGCCCTGCGCCTTTATGAGCGGTTCGGCTTTACGCGCGACGGCGTACGCCCCCGCTACTATCGCAATCCGAATGAGGACGCGGTGCTGCTCAGTCTCATTTTGAAACCGGAGGTCTAAATCGGGAACGGCGCGAAAAGCCGCCGGTGAAAGAACAAGAACGGAGCGCGGCGAGCCCTATAATCAACAGCAATGGTGCGTGACGGATATCTTTACGGGGCCTCCCTGCTCCTGGTCGCGGTGGTGGTCGCGGTCCTGACTCAGGTGTGGTGGTGGAGCTTGCTGCCGCTGGGGTTTGCGGCGTTCTTTCTGTGGTTTTTTCGCGATCCCAAACGGACCATTCCTCCGGGCGAGGGTCTCGTGGTTTCACCTGCTGACGGCAAGGTCACGAGCGTTGAGCGCATCCAAACGCCGGACGGGGAGCGCACCCGCATCTCCATTTTCCTTAGTGTGTTTAATGTTCACGTCAACCGCGCGCCCGTCGCGGGCACGGTGCGCGAGGTGCGCTACCAGCGCGGCGCGTTCGTCAACGCCATGGACGCGGCTTCAGCCGACCGCAACGAGCAAAATATCTGCGTGATGGAGGCGGCGGACGGCTATCAGGTGGTTTTCAAGCAAATCGCCGGATTGCTGGCCCGGCGCATCGTGTTCAAGCAGGCGGTCGGCGATCGGCTGGTGCGCGGGCAGCGCGTGGGCTTGATTAAGTTCGGTTCGCGCACCGACCTGATCCTGCCCGGGCAGGCCGAAGTACGCGTCGCGCCGGGCGAAACCGTAAAGGGCGGCAGCTCCGTGCTGGCCTATATCGCGCCGACGCAGCGTGAAGCGCGGGCGGACGTGCCTGAAGCCGCGGCGGTCGGTTCGTGATGAACGAAAGCCGGCAGCGCCTGGGCCCCGTCCCGCTGCCCGAACGCGGCCCGCGGCGCAGGGCGCGCGGCATGTTTATCCTGCCCTCGCTGTTCACGGCCGGCAATATCGCGGCGGGCTACTACGCGATCACACAAAGCCTTGCGGGCTCGGCGCTCGAGCCGCAGCACTTTGACTACGCGGCTCTTGCGATCGGCTTCGCCATTCCGTTCGATACGCTCGACGGGCGCATCGCGCGGATGACGGACACCACCAGCGACTTCGGCAAGGAGCTCGATTCGCTCGCGGACGTGATCACCTTCGGCGTCGCGCCCTCGCTGCTGGCGTACACCTGGGGTTTCGCCATGCTGCCCCACTCGCTCGGGCATGAGCTGCGGCATAAGCTGGTCAACCTGGGGGCGCTGCTTTGTTTTCTGTTTTTGATTTGCGGCGTGGCGCGGCTGGCGCGGTTCAACAGCATGGGCTCGCCGCAGCCCAAGAACCCCGGGCGGCCCGGGCGCAAGTATTTCGTGGGCATGCCCATTCCAGCGGCCGCCGGTGCGGTGGCGGCGGTGGTGCATTTTTTCGGCGGCATCCCGGTGTCGGTGCATTGGGTGGCGCTCGTATGGGGCGCCTACGTCGGTGCGATCGGCTTTCTGATGGTCAGCACATGGCGCTTTTGGAGCGGTAAGGAAATCAACCTCGTGAGCGCGCACCCTTTCCGCTGGATCGTGCTGCTAGGGGCTTTCCTGTACGCGCTTGTGTTTTTCTCGCAGTATCTGCTGGCCGCCGTGGCTTTGGTCTATATGTTCTCAGGCGTGCTGGCGCGGCTGGCCTACGGTTGGCGGCGGAAATCGGGTGCGGGCCAGGCGCGTCGCGTTTCAGGATGACGCCGGAGCAGGTAGATTTCACGCCGGATTGCCCGGACATACGCCCTGAGGAGGTTGCGGCAAGAACGCCCGCTGAAATTCATTCAATCGCAATCCAAAAAGGATTGCTTCCGAAAGGTCCTGATCCTGCACACGGGCAGGGCTCCTACGTGGATCCCGTAACCGGTCGGCAAAGAATCCTCATCCATCCTGAGGACGGCCATGTACATGTAAACAATCCGAGTGGAGATAGGCTTGATCTGGATGGAAACATAGTTCGGAGAACCTCGCCGAAGGCGCATCTGCCCATAAAACTGGAGAACCGATGAACTTGCTCCCACGTTTCCATGATGCCGTTCTTGAGACCTGCACAGTTCATTGGGAGGAAGGCAAGGTTTGCATACAGCTCGCCGCGGGCATTGAAAATGTCATGCTTACAGCGGTAGGGATGACTGACTTCGCCTGTCCACACCGCCTACCATGGGGGCCAAGCGATTCAGTAAATGAGGTAAGGCTTTCCACAACTGCCGAGGGAAAATGTTTAGAGATCGAGATGCAGAGCGGCGACATCTTGCGGCTGAGCTGCCGAACTTTGTCCTGGTCATAGCCGAAGGCAAGCGTAGAGGATTGCCGATTCTCTGAACGGAGATGTCAGCATGCTCATGGAGTGAGGCAAAGGTCAGATTGCAACGGCGACGGGCGCGAGACTTCTTAGTGCGAAGCCCGAGCAGGCGCATGGCGTCGCCGATATACGCCTGAAAGAGTGGACAGTATGCCGGGTAAGGTACGGATCGCGATTGTGGGGGCGGGTACGCTCAAGGGCAAGGAACTGGCGGAGGCGCTGGAAGACAGCTCTTTTGCCGCCGCCGAGCTTCTGCTGATGGACGAGGACGAAGCCCTGGGCAGGATCGAGGCGGTCGGCGACGAGGCTTCGGTCGTCCAGGCTATCGATGAAGATTCGTTCACGCGCGTCGATTACGTTTTTTTCACAGGAGCGCCCGCCCTCACCCAAGCACACTGGCAGACCGCGGTTGAGGCGCGGGCGAGCGTCATTGATCTTTCGGGCGCGCTGGAGGGCGAGGCCGGGGTGCTTCTATCCGCGCCGTGGGTGCGGGACGCGGTTGAAAACCCGGCAACGCCCGCGCCGGACCTCCATACCCCCGCGTTGGTTTCGGCGCATATCGCGGCTTCCGTTCTAGGGCTGCTGCTGGCGCGTGTGCAGGATGTAGGAGCCGTCCGCGGCGCTTGGGCCACGGTGCATGAGCCCGCCTCGGAGCACGGACGCGCCGCGGTCGATGAGCTGCACCAGCAAACGGTGACGCTGTTGAACTTCCAAAGCATGCCGAAAGAGGTGTACGACATGCAGGTGGCGTTCAATCTCACGCCGGCGCTCGGTGAGGCTTCCGAGGTCAACCTCGCCGCGATCGAAAGCCGTATGCAGCGCCATTATGACCTACTCGGGGGCGGCCGCCAGCCCCCGCGGGGCCTCCACCGGGGGGAGGCGCCCGCAATTAACGGGGAAAGGCGTTGGCGGGGGGTTTGGTTGGGG
>CAXTSB010000028.1:2403-10061 GCA_964246845.1 uncultured Acidobacteriaceae bacterium | reverse complement strand
GCTGGGCATCCAGGGGGTGCAGGCGCCGGCATTTCACGGCTACTGCCTTTCGCTCGGGTTTGAGTTGGAGCGCCCTGCGGCGCTGGAGCATTTGGAAGCCGCGCTCGCCGGCGAGCATGTGGATGTCGCGGTGGGCGACGCGGACCCGCCCAGCAACCTGAGCTGCGCCGGGCAGGAAGATATTTTCATCCGCCTGCGGCCCGCCGAGGCCGGCGAAGGCCCGCAGAGCCGCTTTTGGTTATGGGCCGCGTTCGACAACCTTAAGCTCGGCTCGCTCCAGGCAATCGCCTGCGCGGGGGAGCTTGGGAAGCTGAGGCCGAGGGGGAAGGTGCAGTGATCTCATCTATTCGGGCAATGTTTTCGGACTGATTTGAGGAGTACGGTCCCGACATTCAGCCCGGTTCCGCGCAATGACCTGCTTGTTGCGTGCCGCCCAAAGATGAAGAGGTATGAGCGCCGCGCGCAGTGTCAGGCCCAGTTCCGTCAACTCATAGTCCACCCGCGGCGGCACACTAGGAAACAGCGTCCGTGTAACAATGCCGTCGGCCTCCAGCCGCTTCAGGGTAAGTGTAAGCATCCGCTGCGAGATGCCGCTCACCCGCCGCTGAATCTCGTTGTAGCGCAGCTCGCCTTTTGATAAGGCACCCACGACCATGATGGTCCATTTGTCGCCGACGCTTGCCAGCACATCCGCCAGGCCCTTGCAGTCGGCAGGTGTGAGTGAGTCTACAGGAACAGAAATGTTCGTTTCGCTCAAGAAAGCGCCTCCTTGTGGAAGGAAGTCATGCACTCCATACTAGCGTTACGCACAGATTGTTCGCGGGTTCAGCTTAAGCCGGCAGAACAATTCTGAAGGAAAGGACTAAGTATGCCGAAGCTTTTGGTTGTAGAAGCAAGCCCGCGAGGAGAGTACTCGATTTCACGCAATCTGGCCTCAAGGTTTGTTGAGGAGTGGCAAGCCGCGCATCCCGATGGAGAGGTGATCGAACGCGACCTCGCGAAAATGGATCTTCCATATGTGAATCTGCCCTGGCTGGGTGCGAGCCTGACCCCGACGGAAAAGCACACGCCCGAAATGCAGGAAGTTCTCGTTCTGTCCAATAAACTGGTGGATGAACTCTTGGCTGCCGATCACATCGTTCTCAGTACGCCGGTCTATAACTACAACATTCCTGCCAATCTGAAATCGTATGTGGATCATATCGTGCGCAAAGGCCGCACGCTCGGTATGGCCGGTGAGGGCCTGGTGCACGGAAAAGCATGTACGATACTCATGGCCTCGGGCGGCGTTTATACCGAAGGTTCTCCGATCCGCGACCGGGACATCGCGACTTTGTATCTGCGCCTGATTCTTAAGGTCATTGGTATTGAGGATATAACTTTCGTTGCAGCCGGCGGAACTAAGGCCGTCGACCTTGGCGAGAAATCCCGTGAAGAGTTTCTAGCCGCATTCACGCCTGCCGTCAGTGCCGCCGCGACAGCATAAATGCAGCATGTCGGGTGTACATAGCCCACGATTTCAGGCATGAGCCGTCGGCTTGCGATGCTGGCGGCAGCTTGTCTGGAATCTACTGTCCTGGAATCTGCTTTTCAGGCGGATGGGCTATATTCCGGAGTTTTCTCCACTAAGGAGCGGCAGCAAGAATTGCATGCTGCCCGACCGCGAATACATCCGTCATGCCGGCGATGTAATCCGCGATGACCCGGGCGGCTGTATCCGAGCCGCTCTCAATGCGAGTACGGTGAGTCGCGGGCAGCAGCCCGGGGTCGGCGAGCCACGTCTCGAACAGGTCACGGACAATCGTCTCGGCCCGCGCGTGGTCGCGATTGAGCGGGGCGGAGCCGTACAGATGCGTGTGCAGGTAACCCTTGGCGATAAGCCGTTCGGCTTCCATCTCCGGGGAAAAGCCGACCAGGCGGCGGCCGGCGCCGCGTACATCCGCAAGCGAGCGCGCCCCGGCTGCCCCGACGGCGTGTACGGTCGATTGCAGCAGGTCGCCGACCAGCGCATTCAACATGCGTTTGAGCGCTTCGTTGAACACCAGCTGCGGCGCGGCATGGGCGTGGGCCGCCGCCATGGGAGCATAAAAGCGCTCAAACAATGGAACGCCCGCCCGCACGTGCGCGAGCGAAAGCAGGCCGGCCTCCAGGCCATCGTCCAGGTCGGCCGTGAGGTATGCAATCTCGTCCGCCAGGTCGATCAATTGCGCTTCGAGCGGCGGCGCTTGGTCGAGCAGGTAGGAGGCCAGCTGCGGGTATTCGGCGGCCGTATAGTCGCGCGAGTGCTTGATGATGCCCTCGCGCACGCCGAAGGTGAGGTTCAGCCCGGGGAAGCCGGCGTAGCGCAGCTCAAACCGCTCCACGATGCGCAGTGCATGGAGGTTGTGGTCGAAGCGCAAGCCGTGCCGCCGGAGGCAAGCGTCGAGCGCGCGCTCTCCCGCGTGGCCGAACGGCGGATGGCCGATGTCGTGGACGAGCGCAAGCGCTTCAGTCAGGTCGCGGTTCAAGCCCAGAGCTCCGGCGAGGGTGCGGGCGATCTGCGCGACCTCCATGGTGTGCGTCAAGCGCGAGCGGAAATGGTCGGAAAGCTCTCCGGACTCACCGGCAGCCGAAAACACCTGGGTTTTGCCTGAAAGCCGGCGGAACGCGCGCGCATGGATGATGCGGGCGCGGTCGCGCTCAAATGGGGCGCGGTATGCGTGTTCGGGCTCCGGATACTCGCGGGCGGCGAGCGGATCGTCCGGATCGTAGGAAACAGCGCAGGCCGTGAGGGACGCCATGCTCCGTTAGAGTCGCCTGCGCCGGTCGGCGTCCACTTGCGCTCGCAAGGAAGCTGAAGTGCGCGGGGGCTCTTCAAAACTCCCGCGATGAACCCCATGTCTCAGAAGCGAGACATGGGGCATCCGCGAGGGGAAAAGCAGATCCTCCACTTCGTTCAGGATGACACCGGGGCGTGCGCAATGTGTACTTTGCGCACACCCCTACGGGTGCTTTGTGCCCTTGCCGTCATCCGATGATGCGCCGCGGGCCAGCTTCACCCGGGCCGAATCCAGCTTCTTCTGCACGCGCTGGCCTTCGCCGGGTTCGGTATCGACCGGATCTGTTTTTTGAAACAGCGCGAGCGACTCTTCCCACTGCGAAGCGGCCTGTTTCAAACGGTCTGTTTTCTCATACAAGTCGCCTAAGTGCTCGTGGACGGTGGGGTCTTGTGCGCTGTGCTGGCTTGCCTTCAGCAGGTTATTCTCGGCCAGGGCATACTGGCCGAGCTTGTAGTAGGCCCACCCGAGTGAGTCGAGGTTGGCATAGCTTTGCGGGTCCAGCTTGACCGCTTTCTGGATGAATGCGAGCGCCTCGTTCAAGCGGATGCCGCGGTCGGCAAGCAGATAGCCGTAGTTATTCAGCACGCCGGAGTCGTTCGGGTTGAGGGCGAGCGCCTGTTTGTAGTCTTCCTCGGCCGCGTCGTAATGCTTTTGGCGGTCCTCTAGAATCGCCCGCGCCGTCAGCACGGCGACCTTCTGCTCAGGCTTCGGGCTGAGCTGGTCGGCGCGGTCCAGGGCTTCTCCCGCGTCCTTCCACTTCCTCGCATGGAGGTATACCTGCGACAGCGTCATGTATACGCCGCGGTCTTCGGGTGTGTTGGTCAGCAGCGACTTCGCAAGCGCGGCACCCTCATCGGCTTTACCGGTAGTCGCGAGCTGGATGGCGAGCTCGCTCTTGAGCGGCGCGCTCTTCGGGAACTTGGCCACGCCCTGCTGGAGCACCGCCGTTGCCCGGTCGTACTGGTGCGCTTCGCGGAGAGCATCGGTCTGCTCGCCGTAGGCGCTTACCGCATACTCCTCGCCGAGCGGGATGAGCTTGTTGAAAGCGGCAAGCGCCTCATCCAGCTTGCCTTCGCCCTGGTAGGCATTGCCCAAATGGTCTACAAACAGCGCGTAATTGTTTTTCTCGCCCGCGGAGTAGTCGCCGGTCGAGTGTTCCGCGTCGGCCACCATCTTGGTCAGGAGCCGCTCGGCCTCGGGATACTGGCCCAGGCCCTCGTACACCAGGGCTTCGTTATAGCGGATTTCGAGTGAATCGGAGGCTAGCGGCGCGGCTTTTTTCAGGTTGGCCAGCGCATCGTCCAGGCGATTTTCCTTGCGCTCGATCTCGGCCGCATGCAGGTAGGCGTTTGCATCCGACGGGTCGCCTTCGATCACGTCGTCATAGGCTTCGAGCGCAGCGGCATCCTGCCCGTCCCGCTGGAGTGCATCCGCCAGTGCCCGCTCCACATCCAGGTTGTCCGGTTCGAGCGCGAGCGACTTTTGATAGGCCGGGATGGCGTGCTTGGCATCCTTGAGCTGGTCGTAGCTTGCGCCGAGCGCGTACTCGGTTTTCGCGGTTTGGTCGGCGTCGGGCACGCTGGAAAGCACCTGGATTGCGCCGCGCAGGTTGCCCTGCTCGGTATCGATCCGCGCCATGTTCAGAACCACTTCCTCGGAGTGCGGGTTGATTTTCTGCGCGGCGGCGAACTGCTCCTGCGCGTGCGGCGCGTCCTTGGCGAAGGAGTACAGCTGGCCGAGCAGCAGGTGATTTTCGACGTTGTCGGGCTCCAGCTGGAGGATGCGCTTGTATTCGCCGATCGCCAGATTCAGCATGTCCTTGTTGCTGCTCGACTGCGCGTCGCCGAGCGAGCGCAGGTAAATGCGGCCGAGCAGTTTATGGGCGTCCAGCGAGTTCGGGTCGCGCGCAATCTGCGCCTGCGCCGCGTCGATTGCCTCCCGCACGCGCCCGGTGCGGAAGTACAGCTCGGCCAGGCTGTTGCTCAAAGTCGGTGAACTCGGGTCCGCGGCGAGCGCCGCTTTGTATTCATCCACCGCTTGGTTCGCGAGCTCGGGTTTGCCGCCCTGGATTGCCTGCTCCTCGTAATTGTGCGCGAGCATGGCGTGCCAGTACGCGTCGGCTTGTCTTTCCTGCGGGGCGGGCTGTTGCGCGAATCCGGCTTGCGCGAGCAAAAAGGAAGCAAAGGCGAGCAGAAGGGGGTTGGACGAGTGGCGCACTGGCGGCCTTTCAGCGGCCGGAAAAGGTCGGCAGCTTGCAAACTGAGACGATTGTAAATGGGCCGAGGATGCGAGAAAGGCGCAACTGTGTTACCGGCGGGTGAAGCCGGCCCGATTCGGGAATGCACAATCCGTTTCGGGACTAATGCCGGAAATGCCGGACGCCGGTAAACACCATGGCTGCCCCGAGCCGGTCGGCGGCGGCGATCACTTCCTCGTCGCGCACCGAGCCGCCGGGCTGGATGACGGCGGTCGCCCCGGCGCGCAGCACCTCTTCCAATCCGTCGGGAAAGGGAAAAAAGGCGTCGGAAGCGGCGACGGTGCCCGCGAGCGGCAGCACAGCTTTTTGCGCGCCGAACCGGGCGGCGTCGACCCGGCTCATCTGCCCCGCGCCGATACCGACGGTTTGGCCGTCCCGAGTGTACACAATCGCATTAGACTTGACGTGCTTGCACACGCGCCAGGCAAACAGGAGTGCGCGGGCCTCTTCCTCGGTGGGCTGCCGGGCGGTGACGGTCTTGAGCGTGGGCGCGGCGGGTCGGTCGGCATCCTGCACCAGCAAGCCGCCGGAGATATGTTTGAGTGTCCATGCGCCGGGCGCATGTTCGACCTCAAGCAGGCGGAGGTTTTTCTTGGCAGCGAACCGCTCGCGGGCACCGGGGGTATACGCGGGGGCGACAATCGCCTCCACAAACAGCTTGCTGATCGCTTCGGCCGCGGCTTCGTCGACCTCACGGTTAATGCCGATCACGCCGCCGAACGCGGAAACCGGGTCGGCGGCGAGTGCTTTCTCGTAGGCCTCCAGCACCGTCGTACCCGCGGCCGCGCCGCATGGGTTGGTGTGTTTGATAATCGCGACCATGGGCGCGTCCGCAAACTCGCGCGTAAGCTCCCAACACGCGTCCAGGTCGACCAGGTTGTTGTAGGAAAGCTCCTTACCCTGGAGCTGGAGGGCCCCGGCGATGCCGCGCTTCGACCCGTCGCTGTACAGCGCCGCCCGTTGGTGCGGGTTTTCGCCGTAGCGCAGGGCCGCCGTGCGCGGCAGGGTGAGGCGCAGCGTTGCGGGCAGCTGGGCGGGCCCATTCGTGAATGAAGCGTCTGGGGCGGGCAGCTCTTCGAGCCGGTCCAGCGCGATCGCGATCGCCGTGTCGTATGCCGCGGTCGTGCTGAATGCCTTTTGCGCAAGCTGCCAGCGCGTCGCCCGGTCCAGCCCGCCCTCGGCGGCCAGCCGCCGGATCAGCGGTTCGTAGTCCGCCGGGTCGGTGACGACCGCGACATCCTCGAAGTTCTTCGCGGCGGAGCGCAGCATCGACGGCCCGCCGATGTCGATGTTTTCGATCACCTCGCTGAAAGGAACGCCTTCGCGCGCGGCCGTTTTCTCAAAGGCGTACAGGTTGACGACCACCATGTCGATGGGTTCAATGCCATGCGTGGACACTGCCTCACGATGCGCGGGGTCGTCGCGTTTGTACAGGAGGCCGCCGTGTACGTTGGGATGGAGCGTCTTGACGCGGCCGTCCAACATTTCCGGAAAGCCGGTCAGGTCCTCGATGTCGCGCACGGCGAGTTCCGCTTCGCGCAGGGCGCGGGCCGTGCCGCCGGTGGAAACCAGTTCAACCCCGTGTGCTTGAAGGCCGCGTGCAAACGGAACCAAGCCTTGCTTGTCGGTGACGCTCAAAAGGGCGCGGCGGATCGGTTTGGTTGCGTTCACGAGTCGCGGTCTCCCGGGGAAAAGTCGATTGTACGCACCTGTCCGCACAAGGGCAGCGCGCGTCCGGCGAATACTCCAAAGTAATTTGCCGCGCCGCGCGTCCAACGCTACGGTAGGTATGTGGACGGCAACGCGATGGAGAACGAGCTGAAGGCGGGGGAAACCGGGCAGGCCGCGGACGTGCTTGCTCCGGCGGCGGCTCAACCTGGGCTGCGGCTTGAAAGCGCGGCGGGCCGAGGCTGGGCGCAGGCGCCGGCCACCTATGCGCTGATCGGCGCGAACGTCCTCGTGTTTCTCCTGATGGCGGTCCGGGGCGTTTCCATCACCTCGCCCAGCCCGGAGCAGCTGCTGCACTGGGGCGCGGAGTTCGGCCCGGCGGTGCTCCTGGGCAACGAATGGTGGCGCCTGGTGAGCGCCGCGTTTCTCCACGTCGGCATCCTGCACTTGTTGACCAACATGTGGTGCTTGTGGAACCTGGGCCTGCTGGGCGAGCCGCTGTTGGGCGGCGCGGGCATGGCTGCCGCCTACCTGCTGACCGGGGCCGCGGGCAACCTGCTGAGCCTTGCGTGGAGGCCTGGGTTGAGCAGCGGCGAGGCCTCGATCGGTGCCGGCGCTTCGGGCGCGATCTTCGGGCTGGCCGGCATCCTGATCGTCCTGCTGCGCTCGCCGTACCTGCCGCTGCCCGAGCCCGAGCGCAAGGGGCTGCGTAAGAATGTGATTTCCTTCGCGGTGCTCAATTTTGTTCTGGCATTCGGCGTTAACGTCGGGCACTGGGGTGTGCACTTCGACAACTCAGCCCATCTGGGAGGGTTTGTCGCCGGTCTGCTGCTGGCTGTGCCGCTTGTGCCCAAGCTGGGCGCGGCGGGCGGGCGGGTTAGGGGCGCGGGGGGGGCGGGGGGGGGCGGGGGGCG
>CAXTSB010000028.1:0-2393 GCA_964246845.1 uncultured Acidobacteriaceae bacterium | reverse complement strand
ATGCATACTTCGTGGGATAGCCGCCCGGCCCGCGGCTGTCCCATCAGACGGTTGCGGGAGCGGCCACGTTCGCGAACTTGCGGACCATCGCGAGCAACAGCTTTTTGTCGCTGTCGTTCAGATTGGAGGAGTAGCGGCGGATTTGTGAAAGAAACCTGAGCTCGTCGTCCGACACCTTTTGCGCCGGCAGCTCGCGCGGCGCGGCAGGGTCGGCGAAAAACTGCGCGAGCGGGATGTCGAGCGCTCCCGCGATTTTTCCGAGGGTGTCCAGGGATGGGACGGTATGCCCGTTTTCAACCCGGGAAAGATAGCAGCGAAGCAGGCCGGTGCGCTTTTCAATATCGCCCTGCGAGAGGCCTCGCTGTGAGCGGAGGTCACGGATGGTGGCGCCGATATTCATAAGAAGATGGAGTCGCTCGTTCCGGTGGACTCAAAACGCTGCGGTGCGGTTTGGTGACTGTAGAGTTAACACCGAAAGGGTTGGCTCGTCGATACAATTCTTTCAGCCATATCCGGTGTGCGGGTATGAGACAAGCCCCAAGCGCCTCCTTTGCATCTATCGCGGGTATTCGATACATAAGCCGGAGCCGAAAAGCCGAACGGGAGGGAGCCCGATGACGGAAAACACGCCGAGCCAATGGCAGCAGGTCAAGGGTGAAGTCGAGAAGATTCCCGGCCTCGCCGCGGTGGTCTTCAACGAAGTGATGCGGACTCGGGTGCTCACCATCGGCGCGGCCGTCGCGTTTTTCTTCCTGCTGTCCCTGGTGCCGCTTCTCGGCGTGTTTTCGGCGCTGCTCAGCGCACTGCCCATCCCGCACCTGTGGGATCAGCTGCTGGGCGTCATGGCGCTGCTGGTGCCGCCGGAAGCCATGGTGTTTGTCCGCTCCGTTGTGGCTGCCGTAATCACGCCGCACCCGGCACGCATCCTGTCGATCGGCATCCTCACCTATCTGTGGTCGACCACGGGGGCATTTTCGGCGTTGATCGAGGCGCTCAACATCGCCTATGACGTGCGGGACGCCCGCAGCTGGGCGCGCGACCGGCTCCAGGCGCTGCTGCTCACCTTCACCTGCGGCGGCCTCGGCATCGTGCTCCTGCTCACCCTCCTGGCCGGCCAGCCGTTCATTCGATTCCTTTCGCAGCTCATCCCCATTCCGTACATTTTCGCGATCCTATGGCAGCCCTTGCGCATCGCCATTCTTTTCTCAACGTTTGTGACCATTATCATGCTGCTGTACTTTCTCGGCCCCAACCGCAAGGTGCCGTACCGTTCCGTGCTGCCCGGGGCAGCGGTCGCGGTGGTGTTTTGGGCGATCGGCTCCTTCGGGCTGAGCGAGTACGCGGCGCACTTCTCGGACTATGACGCCGCTTACGGCTCGCTGGGCGCCATCATCCTGCTGATGCTGTGGCTGTATCTGACATCCGTGGCGTTGCTGGTCGGTGCGGAGCTGAACGCGGAGCTGTGGAAGCGGCGGTGCGCGCGGGGAACCGCCGTATCCGCGCAGGCGGCTTCTCCGGGCATCAACGCACGGCAGCCGCAGCCTTCGGCATAGGTCCGGGCGGGCTACCGCATCAGCAATCCGCCGTTTACATCCAGAGTGTGCCCGGTGATATAGCCCGCGCCGGGCGAGCAAAGAAACGCGACCGCGTGCGCGACCTCCACATCCGTGCCGACCCGCCCCAGCGGGATTGCCTGGACCATGCCGGCTTTTTGCTCGGGATTCAGTACGTCCGTCATCGGCGTTTCGATATACCCGGGGGCGACCGCGTTGACCGTGATCGCGCGGGAGGAGACTTCGCGCGCGAGCGACTTGGTGAAGCCGAGCAGCGCCGCTTTGCTGGTGGCGTAGTTGACCTGACCGGCCTGCCCCGCCTCACCCACGATGCTTGAAATGTTCACGATGCGCCCCCAGCGCGCCTTGACCATGGCGGGCAGCAGCGCCTGCGTCAGCAGAAAGGCTCCGGTCAGGTTGGTGCCGAGGACGTCGTCCCAGTCGCGGCGCTTCATGCGCATCATGAGTCCGTCGCGCGTGATGCCGGCGTTGTTGACCAGGATGTCGACCGTGCCGTGCGCCGCAAGCGCGGCCTTGGCGGTTTCCTTGATGGAGGCTTCGTCGGCGATATCAAGCGTGTACGGGACAGCCTGCCCCCCGGCGGCCTTGATTTCCAACGCGACCGCGGCGAGCTTTTCCGCGTTGCGGGCGGCTAGGGCGACGTGCGCACCGGCCGCGGCCAGGGCGAGGGCGCAGGCCCGGCCGATGCCCTGGGATGCGCCGGTGACCAGGGCGGTTTTGCCAGCGAGGGTGACGGGTTCTATCAAAATCAGCGGTTCTCCTTAGCTTCGGGGGGTGCGGGCGGCGGGAGCGGGCTGCGGCTGGCGGGCCGCAGCGGCC
>CAXTSB010000027.1:0-30707 GCA_964246845.1 uncultured Acidobacteriaceae bacterium | reverse complement strand
ATTGAGCGCGAGCTCGAGGCGGCGACCCTGGCCGGGCCGCCGCCCGCGCTGGCCGGGCCGCTCGGCTCGCGCGGCAAGAACGGGGTGCTCGCCATTTCTTTGCCCGGCGCAGAGCTCGCCATCCCGGCGCAGCTGCCCTTGCCCGGTGCCTCGACCGCGCAGTTGAAGGTCGTGGAGCAGCACGCCGATGCTCATTCCGCAAGCTGGGTGCTGGAAGCGCAAGGCGGCGCGGAGTACACCCTGCCGCTCCGTTTGAACGGCATCAAGAACGTGGAAGCGCAGGCGGCGGAGGTGCTTGCAGACGCGCCGGCTTTGGGAGCCGATCCGCTGGCCGGCGGAGCGCTTTTGCTGTCCGCGCCTTCCGCGTCGGGTCTCGCGGGCTTGCGCATTCGCTTTCCCGCGGGCAAGGGCTACGTTCGACAAACCGTGAGCGTGCGCTGGTGAGGCGGCTTTGGTCGCCGCAGTTGCTGTCGTGCGGCGCCTGCGGCTTTCTCTATGGGTGCAGGCACACCGCGGCACCCTCTATGGCCGGCCCGCGTCCCCCGATTGCACGAGCTTTGAACTGGATGAGGCCAAGCCGCCCCGGGCGCGTTTGGCGCACCGCCGGGTTTTCGCTATACTTCGGGTACGGCGCTCCCCGCGCCGCTGCGTTCCGCGCCCCGTTCGCGAAGCGCGCTTGGGTTCCCCCCGAGGCCAGATAGCTCAGTGGTAGAGCGCGGCCCTGAAAAGGCCGGCGTCGGCGGTTCAATCCCGTCTCTGGCCACCATTTTAGAATGAACAGCTTAGAAGAGCTGTTCGACAATCTGCAGGCAAACTGAAAGCATCTTGAAATTCATGCTTCTTCGCTTGCCGCCCCTCGCCAGACCGATCAGCCGTTCATAGACGCAGAGCGGGCAATTGAGTGGTGGCTGCTGTCCTTGCAGGCCGGTTTCGACAATAGATACACCTACTGTAAATACGAGGCAACCGCACGCAAAATCTTGGTCTGGGCCAGAGAGGGAGAGCTCACGCGCTTCGCCGAAATTACGCCGGACACACAGGATGCTTGGAAAGCCAACAGTCGGTCGCGAGCGGAGCCAGGTTCGCTGCCGACGCGGCCCGTCTTTTTGCCGTGCACCCGGCAACCGTATGCCGCCTACTTGCCCGCTCCCGGGTGTAAGTGCCCTTCCTGCATGCCGCGACTTCGCCAGGTTTGGTGTTGTGAGCGGCGGCGCATCGTGCAAGTTCTTGAGGTTCTGGATCAGCAGCGCCTGTAAGGGTGAGAACACGGGATAGGATCAGCAGCAAATCTTCGCTTTCTTGTTAAACAGCAGTTCCTTCAAACTTATTCCGGCAAGGATTACAAGCTGGAAGGATGTGAATATTGCTGAAATTCCCGGGACGTGACGACTCAAGCGAACACAGAAATCCTGGCTTTGCGGCTGCTGCCTGTCAGTGCCGTCGGCAATCGTCTGGCAAAGCTCTTTCCAAGTGCGCCCGAGCCGCTTGACGCCCTGGCGCAGGCTTTAACGGTTGATCGCTCTCGGGCGGTGCGGTTCAGAATCTCCGGGCCGGAAAGGAAAACCATGTCCTTTCCACGCCCCGGCTCCGCGTCGAGTTCTTTGAGGACCGCATGGATGCGCGTGCCGCGATGCTCTTAACTGTCGAAGGGAACAGCGTTGCGCGGTGGGAGGCCGACCGGCGCAAGGGCCAGGCTTGCACGGCGCGCTGGACTGCGCGGGTGCTGCCGCCCATGGAAAAGCTTTTCGCCGGGATGACGCCGCGACCGGAGCCGACCGCTTCTGGGAGTTCTGGGCGGCGCTGCTCGCCAAGGAGCAAACGGCGCTTGACCAACTGAAGTCTCACCCCGGCTGGGAGTACAGGGCGCGACGCCATGGGCTTTATGGCGGGATTGAATTTCAGGTGTACGACCGCGACGGCATCGAGATTAGCGGTCCCGCACACGACTTGCCGAAGTTGACCTCGGAACACCAAGCCGCAGTCCAGGTCGCCGCAAAAGCGAAGGAAGCTCTGCCTGCTTTCAATGCACAGAAGCTGGAAGCGCAAAGCGAGCTTGCAAAAATGGCAGAGCGGCTGTCTGCTCTAGGAAAGCACCTTGGCCAGGCTGAGCCACTCCAGCAAGCAGACCGATGGGCTGGCGATCAAGACTTTCAGAACGCTAAGATTCAGCTACAAGCCGAACTCTGGTCGGCTGCACTCAAATTAGCCCTCCACGTACAGTCTTTGGGTGCCCGGCCCTGGCTGGAGGCACTTGGGTCTTATTCCGAGCTTGAAAGCGCAAACCTTGCGCTCCGATCGGCGGACGAAGCCTGTAAGGAATGTTTCAAGGCTTTGACCCGAGCGACCGACAGCGCAAACAAACAGGTCGAAGCGCTCAGTAGATGTGCTGATACGAGTCCGCAGCTCGTTGCACTCGCCTCTCGTTTGAATGTGTCTCTTCCCGTCAGCCTTACCGACCGGCAGCTTGTACCGATCAAAACTTTCACCCGCTTCAAGGTAATAACTTACTTAGCAAATCGATATGGATAATGGCTGAACGGCCTGTGGTAGGCCAACTATTTCGGGCTCGGAAGAGGCAACTCCTCAAATGCTTGGCTCGGTTGTCTGTGGATCGTGTTTGTGGTGCTGCTTACGACGGTAAAAAGGCCAATAGCGGGAAACATGGAGGCTGATATGACTACCACTTCGTTCGATGCTGTTTCGCGGATACAGTGTGGACGGTCGGAACAGGCATCGCTGCTGGTGCAGACCCGGCGTCGCTTTAGCTGCTGCTGTATAACTCAGCCGCAGGAGAGAAAAGCCCGCCGCTGCACGCCGAGGTCTCGGGAGCGACATGCCCGGCTGCAATCGTTCCATGACGCATTCGTGCGCGAGGGCAAGGAGTAAATCATTGGACCTGAGGCACACTTCTGGACCGAGCAGTACGCTACACGAAACCTAAGGTTGCAGTAGATCGAATTCGAGAAGACGACCTCGCAGCAAAAATCCAAGCGCCGCAGCCTCAACCTAAGCTGAACCGGTGAGGCAGCGCGTGGCAATGGAGCATGAACACTCCCGCCCAGCACGGCGCAGGGGCAGAACCTCTCTCCGTTCTCGGACCCCGCAGCGGCTACACCACCCAGATCGGGTTCCTTGTGTCGCAGCTCAACTGGATGCGCGCGGCGGTCCTGTCGCGCCTGCAAGGCCTGACGGTGGACGACCTCGATTGGTTGCCGCATCCGGAGGCGAACTCCATCGGCGCATTGCTGATGCACCTCGCTGCCGTTGATGCCTGCTACGGCTTGCACACCTTCGACGGTGTTTCCTGGGGCCGCTTCTCCTACGAAGCCCGCAAAAAGTGGAGCGTGGCCCTCCACCTCGGCGAGATTGCGGGCCGCACCGATCAGCTCAGCCTCTAAAGGCGGTCCGGGCGCATGATCGCTGCTTTCCGGCTCTTCGTCAGTACTTTGAACGGCGCGCTTACAGGCAGGTTGGTGCACATGCTGTCACGAACCTTGCTTCTTGAACTCGACTCAGATAGTGCACTCACGCAATGCCGGAAAGCAAGGTGCCCAAGTCGGCTGCCGACCAAGCAAGCGATGAGATGACGTGAGTTGTGTTGCCGGGCCGCGCGCGCTTAAGCAGCGCATCGAGCTGCGGACGGTTGCGGTCTTTGCGGCTGACAGGGTCGGAAACAAGCGGCAAAGGGTGGTCTCGGTAAGCTGCCAAGCGGCGGACTGGTCAGGGATGCGGATCCGATGCGATTGAGATACCGCGCGCTCATGGCGGTCGACCGTGCCGAGGCGGGGTTCTTGACCCCGAAGCAAAGTTGTCAGATCGACCCGAACTAGACACTGATCTGACGTGCGAAGGCCCGGATCGACGCCGCCCAGCCAGGGCATAGCCGGGCCTGACAGCGCGAGCTCTCAGTACTATGGTGTGCCTGTGACCGAAAAAGTACTCGGGAGGCCGGTTCTTCGGCGGCAACGTCCCTGTAGGATTGCTCCGAGACGATCGAGCACATCTTGGAGATCCTGGTCCATGCCGCTCCCCCGCCCGAGATCGACACATCCTTCGCCGTCCACAACCTGGCTCACCTGCCCTGAAAGGTCGCCATCGCGCTCGATGCGCCAGGTTTCCCGGTACATCTGCCGCCACTCGGAGCGCGGATCTATCTCCGCTTCCATTCCGTCCATGTGGAGCACCTTGCCCGGCATGCCGTCGGCCGCGCCGGGGTTCAGGTCGCTGACCGCGACGATGGCAAACGCGGGTCCACGGTTGTAGAGTGCCTTCTCGCCGTCCGCCGAGCTCACGATGCCGAGAACGTTGTGCAGCACCTCCTCGACCTTGCGCCCTTCGAGCGTGAACCGCCACACCGAGCGCAGCGCGGGCGGCCCGCCTTCGGACGGGTTGGCCGCCGCCGGACCCTCGCCGAGCAGCAAGATGCCGGATTTGCCGCGCTGGAGCGTGACATAGTTCCGCGCCGGGATAGGCAGGGCTTGCACCCGCTGCTCAAAGCCGTCAAGGTCAATCTTGACCGGCACAGGCTTCGCTTCGTCCTTTTTCCCGCTGTCTTTGGGCTCGTCCGGCTTTTTCGCCTCGTCCTTGCTTTTTTCCTCGTCGCTTTCCGGCGGAATCGGCGAAGGCTCGTCCTTAGCTAAAACCGCGACGTATACGCTTGCGGTGGCGGTGCGGTTGAAGCTGCCGAGGCCGAAGCCGTCGATGGCGGGACCGATATTGGTGCTTGCGGTAAAAAAGATGTATTTGCCGCCGAGATCCCATACCGGGTTCGTAACATTACTCAGCCCGTCGGTGACTTGCGTACTCTTGCCCGAATCGAGCGAGTAAAGAAACGCCGCGTTCAAGTAGTTCGGCAGCGCGCGTGTATACAGGATCCATTTGTTGTCCGGGGAAAAGCTTGCGCTGAAGCTTGCCTGCGAGAAGCCTTCGAACAGGCCTGTATCGACCCGCACCGGCTTCGGCGGCCCGAGCGACGGGTCGACATTGATGTACCAAAGGTTCAGCCGCTTGTCGGCGTACACGATGCGCTTCGAGTCAGGCGACCATTGCGGCGCGTAGTAGTAAGTCTGGTCCGGCTCCAGATCAATCCCCTGCGGCGGATGGAGCGCGCCTTGATCGCGCAGGTACAGCTTGTACTCGCCCGTTTGGTCGCTGAAGTAGGCGACGCGTTTGCCGTCCGGGCTCCAGGCCGGTTCGCGTTCAGCGGCATCATTTGTATTTGTCAGGTTGCGGGTGTCGCCTTTGTCCGCGGGGACGGTGAAGATGTCGCCGTGCGCTTCAAACAGCGCCCGCGCGCCGGTCGGCGAAAGCCCGGCATTCTGAATTGCATCCGGGCTGATCTTTTCAAGGTGCGGCGCGAGCACGGGCAAATCGCCATCCGGCGTGATCGCGACCGGGTGCTCCTTGCCGGTTTCCGTGTCGAACAGATGGATGGTTCCGAACTGCTCGTAGGCGAGCGTATGGCCGTGGCCGGAAAGGGTCTTGAAGTCGAGCCCGCGGTTCTCCACCAGCTGCTCACCTCGCGCGTCCGCAAGTCATAACGGAACAGCGTCACCGGCCCGCTGCGGTCCGACAGGAAGTACACCGCATCGCCGAGCCACACGGGGTCGGTGTCGTTTGAGTTTTCGCGCGGCACCTTGACGCGGTCGAGCGTCTTCAAATTGACGATCCACACCGGCTGCGTTTGCCCGCCGCGGTAGCGCTTCCACGAGTCCGCTTGCCATTGCAGCTAAGGGTTGTAGGCCAGGCTCGCGCCGTCGGGCGAAAAGCTGCCCGCCTCCGCCGAGGGCAGCGGCATCCCGGTCCCGTCGGTGTGGACGCGAAACAAGCGGAAGTACTGGCGGAATGAGTCCGCGAAACTCGCGACGAGCAGATCGCGGCTGTCCGGCGTCCAGCCCGCGAGGTACGAGCCGGCCGGGTGCCAGGTGATGCGCTTGGCAGGGCCGCCGCCGACCGGGATGGTGTACAGGTCGGTGACTCCGTTGCGGTGAGCTTGAAACGCAACGGTCTGCCCGTCCGGCGCGAGATAGGGCGCGCCGGTTACATCGCCGGTCGAGGTAAGCCGCCGCGCCGCGCCGCCCGCAAGCGGCACCGTCCACACGTCGTCCGCGTAGCGGAAGACGATGGTCGCCTCGGATACGGAGGGTAAGCGGAAAAGCCGCGGCTGCTCCGCTTGTGCACTCATGGCGGAAGCAACAGCAAACCAGGACAGGGCAAAGGCAAGAATCCGAAGGCGCACCAAGAAACCTCGTTGCAGGCGTTGCCGGATTGTAGCCTCATGCGGGCCGTCGAGCACAGAAAGGGCTCTTTGCAGCCAACGGGGGTCGGAACCGGCCATGCCTCTAACCACCGCAGCTGACTGCTGAGAGGCATCGGACGGCAGGCAAAGCCAGCTACTGCTTAGGTCCAGCTTTCCCTGTGTTCAATTCATTGGCAAGTTCATGGAAAGTTCCGGTGGTCGGATTTGAGCGGAGATGGTACCGCGGAAGATCCATAAGGCTAGGATCTTTTGTCCTTGCAGCTGCCGCGCCTGATCCCACATGGCTGGTCGGCCTTGTGCCTTTTGCTCAGTTGGCGGTGGTACCTCGGGATGCACCAGCTGAGGCGCAAACCTGCCCGAGTCCAGTACAGCATCTGCAGAAAACCTTCTGAACAGTTCGGCGATATTCCGGGCGGGCCGCCCCCATAGGTATTTACCCGTGGGAGGGGTGTTATGTCCGATCTGAAAGCACCAGCCTGCAGTCCTTTCGCGGTTCTCTTGTTGATCCGCGACGCCGCCACCACGCGCGGAGCTCAACGGACTCTGCTCAACGCCATCGCCCTGCGCTGCCGGCCGAACAGTAGTACAGCGCCTACCCCTCCTACGCCTGCCTGGCAGAGGACACGCAGCTGGATGAGAAGACCCTGCGCCGGGCCGCCCGCGAGCTGGAGGTTGCGGGTTTGCTCAGCCGCCAAGGTCGGGGCAGCCATCCCAACCGCTTCTATCTAAACGTCGGCCTGCTCAAGTCTCAGGCGGACGAGGCAAACGCCCGTCGGCGCGCCGAGAAAGCGGCGCGGGAGGCGGGCAAGAGCGAGGCAAGCCCATTTTCGGGAATGCCAGCAGCTCAGCCCGTCTCGGCTCCGCCCGCGGAGGTTGACCCTGATGAAGACATGTACTGGCAAGCGCCGGTACAGGGCGGTGCACGATGAGCGCACTTATGTGGACCGCCGCCATGGTGTACTCGCCTGCTCAGATCGCAACAGGCTGCTGCCCTATGCCGCCCTACTCTCTCCGCAACTCCATCCCGCGTCTGCGCGAGGAGGAGGAGGACGATCTGGAGCCGATCCCGAGTGAGTTCACCGTCGAGTACCTAGCTGCCGTGAAAGCGGAAACTCACTGGGGTTGCGAAGAGGATCTGGACGAGTGGACCGCCCGGCACTTCCCGAAGGACGTTAAAAGCCTGCTGCTCAAGGGTCTTAGCCGATGCCCCGTGTGCCGCGGCGGTCTGAAGGCGTACATTCCAATCGTCGGTCGAACGACAGGGGTGGTCTGCCTGGAGGAGATACCCTGCCCATGCGCCAAACTGGAAGCCGTCGAGCACCAGCTGCGCGATTCCAGGCTCATCTCGCCTAGGCACGCGCACGCCTGCCTCGACACGCTCAAGCCCGACCGGCGCAGCTTGCTGGCGGAGCAGGATCAGCAGGACATCATCGACCTGCTCCGCGCAAAGCCGCGGGCGAACTACCTGCTGTGGGGCGACCCGGGCACGGGGAAGACACACTTCGAGACAGCCCTGATCCGGCGAGCCGTCGAAGCATCTGCCGAGCGGTGCGCCGCCAAATGGAACCGGCTGTACCGCCGATGCGTGTACCGCGCCCGCTTGTTGAGTTGCTCGACCACTTACATGCGCAAGCCACGCGCAGCTGGGCGCACGAGGGACCGGCAGTCAAGCCCGCCATCGAGACCGAGGCTGTGCGCAAGCTGGTCGCAGAGGGCTACCCGGTGATGGTCGTGCTGGAGGAGTTGGACAAGTTCGTGCCGACACCATCCCGCCTGAACCATCTATTTAAACTCGTCGATGTCCTGTACGAGGGCGGCGGACAGCTGATCCTGACCTCGAATCGCGGGCCGGATGAGCTGCTGGCCAAGTGGGGTGAGATCGAGGGCGGGACAATCCTGCGCAGGGTGTGCGACTGGTCGGCCGAGGGCGGCAGGCAAGGCCACTTGGTGCACTTCAAGGCAGCCCGCAAGCTGAGCTTGCCGTCCACGGACGCAGCGCAGGTGCTCAAGCGTCTGCGTGGTTTGGCGGAGTGAGCCGATAAGACGCCCGGCAGGCTCAGCTGGGCCTGCCGGGCGTCTTGACTTTGCTTGCCAGCCAGGCTTCGAAGTGGCTCTATCCCTGGGAGAGTGCCCGCAACGGGAACAAGCTCGTCATCGCGGTCTACTCCAGACTCATAAGCGGGAGAGCCGGGCTGCCGACGGCGGCACGCGACTTACAGTTGTTCTTCTACCAACGCGACTACGATTGTGCGGCTGCCCTCGGCCCGTGCGGAGCAGTTCTCCAGGTCGGCTTCGGGCGCAGGCAGACAAGATCCGCGTCGGCTCGGGGCGGACAATCTTTATTGTGCGACAGCGGCCATGCTTCGCCAGAACCTACCCGGCAGGCATTTCTTGGATTTTGGACGAGCGCATGAACCTCAACCGCCTGCATTGCCGGAGCCGAAGAACAGACAGCAAGCCAAAACTACCGCTGTACTTAAGAACGGAAGCTAACGGAACACTCCCGAACAATCGCCAGATCCCGGCCTTAGATAGCAGCTACTGCTCGACCTGCTTACTCTATTGCGTTTCAGCGCCGGGAAGTTCACGAGAGGATTTAATGACCTTGATCTCAACCGCAGACTCCACTGTCAAAAGTTCTATGGTCCGCAGGGTGACTTTATGCTCCACGATGCCGAAGTCCCACACCCGGCTCCAGTGCTCGGTCAAAAGGTACGGATTTTTCCCCTCATTTACAAGCCGGACGCGGAACCCGCCGTACATGCCCGCGAGCGAATACCAAGCTTCCTTGGTTTCTGTTGAAGCCAGCGCAATCATGTCTGGAAGGGGAAATGGCATGTCGGCCTTGAAGCTGATAGCTGTCGTGCGCATGAGGCCGAGAAGCAGGGCCTCAAGCATGCGAAGAGGCGTGTGCGAAGGGTCAGGGTGCACCCGATCCCCCCATCTTGCACCGGCAAGAGCCTTGAGAGTTATAAGTTGCTTCTTTGCCCGTTCGGCATAAAACCCAAGCGCCTCGACTGCGCTGAAGATCTCTACCAATGCATGATCGTCCACCGGTGGATGAAAGTCGGCGATCCGTGGAACGGTCGCCTGGAGTGAGGCGCTGTTACCGGTCTGGACGGCTGTGATGGAAACGGCTTCGCCCGGAGCTGCCTGCTCCAGAGTCCTCGCCAGCTCTGAAACATCCGTCGCAGGCAGCGTCAGGTGCACTAAGCCCGCCTTGGCTTTGTGCAGGATCTGCAGCTGATCCGGCCAATGCGAGCGTTTGAATCGGAACCAAGTATCATCCGCCCAGGCATCCCGCGCCGGGTCCCACTCCCAGCCGCGACCGCCGAAGTGAACAGTAGCGAGAGCGGCATAGTGCGCCCGGAAGGCCGTCATCACGGGGTCCACCCGCCTAACCCCGATAGAAGCGGCCCTAGTGATCGCGTCATTCAGGACTCTAACGCGAAACCGCGCCCGCGCTCCTGTTTGGAGGCTGAAGTAGTCCCGCAGGCTTTCGAGCGAGACACGGGCGTCGAACTCGCCGTCCGCGCACCGATATCTTTCCGGGGCGACCAGGCAAGTCCAGTACCGCGTCCACCGCGTACCCTTTCCGGCTTCGCCGCGCTCGCGATAGCGCCGGGTCTGGTTCGGCTGGAGAGCTGCCGCGATCTTGCTTTCGATCAGGATGGCGGCTGTTTCTCCTTCCGCACCCTCGCAGGCGTAGTACACAAGAACATCGGTCTCCCCGGCCGCGGTCACTGCGGAGCGCACCGCCTCCGAGTTTCCGCCTTGCTTACGCGCAGGCAAGGCGACACTTGGGGCCGTCTCAGCAGCCTTCCGAAGAAAGAAGTCGAGGAAGCCGGGATCCGCAGTGAATTCCTCCTCAAGAATGAAGTCGATATGGCGCTCTTCCACGGGCGAGCGGAACTCGCCCTTGCCGGAATCCTCCGTCACAGCCGTGCCGCCTCCTGCTTCATCGTGTGGGTTGTTGATACATGGCTTTACCAAGACGAAGCCGCTGTGGGTCAAGCATTGAACCAGACCGCAATCGGGCCATACTGAAACTGACTTTTCTGCCTGCTCTTGTCTGAAAGGAAGGCCATGACAGCAGCGCGGGTGGCCTGCATCACTTCAGACCACCGATCCGAAGGAATAGCAGCTGGACAAGCTTCAAGAAGCAGAACCTCGGCTTGGCCGCCCCTTAACCAGCTGTAGCCCTGAAGAAAGGCGATGCAAATGTGTGGATACTCAGCATGCACGAACTCAACGCCATGCCCGTGACCGGATTCCTCGGCAAGAGTCCACTCTATTTCTTGATCCTCCAGTGTGCGACCTCCTTCCAGCAGATCCGGCCTTCTTAGTGAGACTACTGAATGCGAAGGCACGTTGGACACTGTCCGCGGCCAATATACGCAGCCACGGTACTTCAGTACCCGCGGTGCGAAGATTTGCTTCGCACGGCGGGTGCCGGAGCCGCTGCTCCTGATACAGACTTGAGCTGATCAGGGCGGCGGCAAAGGCCCGCAGAGGAGAATGGGCATGGCGGATAGTGTTGAAGCAGCGGTTCCGGTAACTGTTCTCAAGATCGGAGCTGAAGGCGGCAGTCTTACCATTTTCGGCGAGCGTGCTGCTTCCGGGGCGTGGTCCTTTTCTCTACGTACAAATGAAACGGCCACTTACGGCTTGCTTGACGAAGAAGACCGGCAAGGCTTTGAGCCGCGGAGCACAAGCCCGCGGGTGCACTCTTTCGCCGCCGCCATCGCTTTGCTGGATAAGTACCCGTGGTTTCGCCTCTGTCCTATGGAGGTCCATCCGGAGTTTGCAGCCGCCGTCGGTCACGAAGTCAGGAAGCGGGCCAGCTTGTCCGAGCATGCCCGATGGCAGGCTGAGCTGCGCAGCGAGCAGGGGTTTTCAGGACGGCTGGACCAAGCCGCAGACGGCTATGCCATAGGCACACTTGTCGAGATGAGCAACAGACAGGACTGGGGGCCGGGCAAGATCGTCGACATCATCGACAACAAACTGCATATTATCTTTCGCGACCGCCGGGATGGAGAAGGGAGAACGCCGACTATTCTTCTCAGAACAGCGCCCGCGCTGCGCCTGGCCGAGGTTCAGTCCGACCCGGTGCTGGATCACCTTCCACCCCTAATCGGGCGGCCCGGCAGCCTGCAGCTGCCGAAGGCGCGGCTGACATTCAAGGACGCATGGGAAAAGTTCCTACGCCATTTTCCAGCCGGCTTCGAGAACGCGCGTTACCTCAAAGAGGAGCGCGCATACAAAGTAACAGCAAGCCGCAAATTTCAGGACGAGTTCAACCTGGACCCGATTAGACATGTCTTTAGGGAGCGCGATCTAGACGGCATGGATGCTATCATCCGCCAAGCAACGGCCATCATCTATTCCACCGGGCTGGCCGCTTCTTTTGAGAACGCTGCTTTCCACGATGCTATACGCGACAAGGCGGCCGCCCGCATCTTCTATGAGGCTCTTTTCGAGCTGCTTGGCAGCCCTGAGCCAGGCGGGTGGGAGTTTGAAGCGTACATCGATGCACTCGAACGACTTCCGGCCAAGCGCGGCAAGGTCGCCACATGGCCGAACGCAACGGTGCCGCTCTACGTTGCGCAGCCTGAGCGCTTCCTGTTCCTCAAGCCTGAGGCGAGCAAAGCCGCGGCTGAGCTGCTTGCGTTTGACCTGCACTACGAGTCGCGCGTGAACTGGGCTACCTACTTTACATTTCTGGAGATGGGCGGCATCTACCTTGACCTTTTACGCCCCATGGGCGCACGCGACTTGATCGATGTCCAGACATTCATTTTCGTCGTCGGAGGAGGATATGACTGACCTGCCAAGCTCTAAAGCGTGAAAGGCTGCCGAAGCAGAAGCAGCTCCACTCTGGAACTGAAAAGGGCAGAGGCATGCGGCACGCCCCGGTATGAGCGTCAGGCCGTTGCCTGCAAATCAAGTGTTTCCGTACCGCTACCGGTCTAAGCTGGAGGCGAATGCGAAGGTACTCTGTGGTGACCTTTATCATCCTGACCGGAGCTTTGGGAGCAGGCAAAACCACCATCACGCAGCGGATCGAGGACGCCCGCCCGGACATCGCCGTGTACCAGGGTGACCGGATCGGGCTGCCTCCTGACGAGGTGATGGCACGTTACGGGCACACGGACGAGCCGGGCGGGCCGACCCAGCGAGGTTTCGCGCTGTACTGGATCGGCGAGATCGCCCGCGTGCTCAAGGCGGGCAGGCCTGTGCTGCTCGAAGCGCAGTGCAGGATCGCATTTCTCCATGAGGCGCTCTCGCTCCATAGCGTCAGGGGTGCGCGCGTCCTCCTTGTGGAGTGCTCGGACGTAGTGAGACGGACCAGACTCGCGGAGCGGGGCCACCCGGAGTTGGCCAATGCGCAGATGAGCAACTGGAGCTCCTTCCTGCACCGCCAAGCCGAGCAGTTCGGGCACGAAATCCTGGACACGAGCGCGTTGCCGCTGGACGCGAGTATCTCGCACGTATTGAGTTACTTCGAAATTAAGCAAGAGCGAACATAACGCGATCACGTCACCTCCGCGCAGCAAAACCTCGGCAGGTGCGTTTAGTCTGTCCTGCATGGCTGGGCTCCATCAACTCACAGGCATTCGCGGGCGAAATCGTGCTGGTTACCGGCAGCACGGCAGAGATCGGTAAGGCTGCTGCCCGGCTATTCGCGCAAGCGGGAACAGGTCGTGAGTGCTGGTCAAAATGCCGTGAGAGTAAGGCAAACAGAGCTGGAGCTTCGCGCGAGTCCCCAGGAGAATGAAGTGTAGGCTGTAGGCGCGCATAAAAGGTGGATGGGCTGCTCGCCCCTCCCCTTTTTCATATGCTCTAGTATCCGTCCCTTACGTAAGGTGTTGCGAAGGGTGCAACGGTAGCTGAAGCGGGTGACGACAGGACCAAAGCCACTAGACTTTGGCGAGCATATCGCGAGTGCTCAGAGGTCGAGCTGTATCAGCCTCTATGCCCCGTACGCTGTCAGCCGCTCGCACATTGTCCCCAGCCTCAGCCAGCCCGCTCACTCTCCGCGAACGCCTATACCAGCGCGAAACCCTGCTGACCTCTAAGGAGGTCATGGCCCTGCTCGGCATCACCCGCGATACCTTATGCGACTGGGTCCGTGCCGGTAAGCTCGCCGCCTATAAGCTCAGCGACGGATACAAGTTCGAGCCCGTAGTCGTCGCGGACTGGCTCGGTGCTCGCTCCACAGTCTGATGAACAAAAGCTGGGCTTGCCTCGGCTTCTCTCATCCAGCCAGCCCGGCGAAGGTGTTGTTGACCTGCTCGCGCGTCCGCGCCGACTGGTCGTCGCTTGCCGCCAGGTAGCGCAGCGTGGTGTCCAGGTCCGAGTGGCGCAGCCAACGCTGGATGGTGCGCGCCGACACGCCGGACTCGTGGTGCATGGTCGCGTACGTCTTCCTGAGCTTATGGAGGATGATCCGCTTGCACACCGGGTGCGTCGCGCAGCACTTACCCGCCCTGCTCCAGCAGTCACCGCAGTTCAGACCAGCCCGCAGCGCCAACCGCTTGACCGTGCGGAGGAAGTGGTCTTCCGTTTTGCCGCCCGCAAGCTCAAAGATCAGCCGTGTGTGCGGATACCGGGCGCGGCGCTCGCGCAGGAGGGTAAGCAGGAAGTCAGGCAGTGGGATGCTGCCCTCCTCTCGATCCTTGGGTCGGAAGCCCAGGTCGAGCTTTTCGCGCACGGTCAGGGTTCGGGCCTGCCAGTTGATGTCCGACCAGGCCGCGAACTGCACCTCCTGCTTGCGCCCGCCCTTGGCAAGAAAGAAGTTGAGCATGTCGCGTTCGTCCTGGTCCGCTGCTTGGAGCAGAGCGCGCAGCTCGTCCGCTCGGTAGCAGGACACGACCTTCTCGGTGTACTTCGGCCAATCGCCCTTCGCAATCGGCATTACAAAATTATGCGAGCGGAGAAAGGTCCTTAGGAACACAAGCCGGTTATGAATGGTGCGCGGCGCGTTGCCCCGCCCGCGCAGGTGCTGAATGTAGCGCAGCACCTCTCTGCGCCCGAGGTCGTCGAGGTATCGCACGTCCATGCTTATAGCCAGGCCGTGCAGGGTCTCGCCGTGTGCCGCGGCTGTTTTCGGCGCTTTGGTGAGCCGGGTGTCCTCTAGAAACGCCTCGATGGCTTCCGCCAACCGGCTTTTCGAGTGGCACTCATCTCCCACCACTGCTACTCCGGCCGCCCGTGCAGCCATAGCCCGCTGCTTGCGCTCCTTGGCGGGCAGGGCGAGCTGCGGGTCCGAGCCGACATCCTCCCAGACCCGCTTGCCGCCCGCGGTATAGCGCAGAGCATACACGGAACCCGGGCAGTGCTGTGGCTGCCCGTCGATGAGGGCGAACTGCGGCCGCAGGCGGCCATTGGCGGCAAGGGCAGGTTACAGGTAGGAACGGCTGCCATTGGAACGGCGGACGCGCAGGTAGAGGCGCACGGAAGTGGGCTTCACAGTATTTCCTCCTGGAGGCAAATACCGCGTCGTCCTTGCTGAACCGTGATTTGATAGCCGCAATGGTAGCCGTGCGGCTAAGTTGCTGATTTGAAATGCATGGCGGAGAGTGGGGGATTCGAACCCCCGATAGAGCTTTTGACCCTATAACGGTTTAGCAAACCGCCGCCTTCAGCCACTCGGCCAACTCTCCGGCGCTTGCGGCATGGCCCCAGTCGGGACGACAGTGCTGCCGCTGGCATGAGTATACCCGAACCGGGGGCGATTGCGGTACAGCCGGACTACCCCAGCCGCTCCGGCGCATCCCAACTAATTCGACGCCGCCCACTGGACGGCTTGGCCGCAGGCGATGCCGAGCGGCCGGAGGGAGAAACAGCTATGGCTACACCTACCCAACTTGTCGGCACCGCGGTTGCCGGCTACTTTGCGTCCGGGCACGAAGCGCACCGCGCCATCCATGCCTTGATCGACGCGGGTTTCGAGCCCACCGCGATCGGGGCCGCTTTCCACACCGGCTTGGAGAATGCCGCGCCTGCGCCGGAACGGAGGCCCAACGTAGGCGGCGAGCTGCGCGAGGAGATCGGCACCACCTTACCCGGCTTTCCTCCGAACCGCGCGCGGGCTACGGGCGGCGGCGCGGCATCCGACACCAGCTCGGTCCAGTACGCCTCGCTCGGCGGCGGCGCGGGCACGCCCATTGACGGTGCGAGCCGGCCGGGGCCGATTCCGGGCACCGATGTATTGCATTCCGGCTTGCCGTCCGAACTTCCACATGAGCTTCCGCATGAAGGCGACCTGCGGGCCGGGACCGGAGCTGCCCCGCAGCGCGAGGAGGTCGGCGTCACGCGCGGCGGGGTGGACGCGCCGGGCAGTTTAGAGCCGATTCCGCGGCACGCTGCGCGCACTGTGGAACCGAGCTGGGGCGAGCGCTTGAAGCATATTTTCGGCCACGGAAGCGTTCACAGGGGAGGCGGCGTTCCCGCGCAGCAGCGCACAGCCGGCAAGGACGACCTCACAGCCGAGATGCGGCGGGAAGCCCAGGATTTCGGCACGGGCGAAGGCCACCTCAACCTCAATCCGCAGCGTCGGTATTCGCAGTCCGCGTTTGAACAATCCTTTACCGGCTACGGGATCGAGCCGGAGCGCGCACGCGGCTTCGGCCGCGGCCTGCGCAAGGGCGGCGCGGTGGTGACCGTACACGCGGGCCCACGCGCGATGGAAGCGGAAAGCATCCTTGAAGCGCACGGCGGCACCGCGCGCTTGGCGACGGACACGGAAGTGGACGGCAACCTAGCGGACGAAGGACACGTGGAGGTGCTCGGAACGGTGGGGCGCGACTACCCCAGCTATCTGGACTAAGCCGCATCCGCACCGGATGCTCTACACTGTGTTTCATTCAAGCGCGGCCTCCTCCGTAGGGGACCGCGCTTTCGCTTTAAGGAAGCAGGGGAGGGAACGGAGGTCAAACAGCAGCGCCTTACACTTGTGCCGCTCGCCGCGGCCGCGTTCTTCATGGTTTCGGGCGGGCCTTATGGGATTGAGGACATCCTGGGCGGCGCGGGCTATGGCGGCGCGCTGCTGATCCTGCTCATCCTGCCGCTGGTTTGGACGCTGCCGACTACGTTGATGATCTGCGAGCTCGCGAGCGCGCTGCCGCACGACGGCGGCTTTTACGTGTGGGTGCGCCGGGCCTTGGGGCCGTTTTGGGGTTTCCAGGAAGCGTGGCTTTCGCTCGCCGCTTCGGTGTTCGACATGGCGATTTACCCGACGCTGTTCGCCTTGTACCTGGGCCGGCTCGCACCCGCGCTCACGGCCGGCCGGCGGGCGCTTGTCTGGGAGCTCGGCCTGATCGCGGTGTGCTGCGCTTGGAATATGCGCGGCGCGCCCGCGGTGGGCACGGGGTCGGCGTGGATGTCGGCGCTGCTGCTCGCTCCTTTTGCGCTGCTGACGGTCTTTGCATTCCGCCATCCCGCCGCGCACGGCGTGTGGACGCTGCGGAGCGAGGGCGGCCTTTCCACGGCAATCCTGGTGGGCATGTGGAACTACATGGGCTGGGACAATACTTCCACCATCGCCGGCGAGGTGAAAAACCCGGCGCGTGCTTACCCGCTGGCCATGCTGCTTTCGGCCGGCATCACCGCGCTTGCCTACACGCTCCCGCTTGCCGCGGCGGCATGGGCCGGGGTTTCTCCGGGCGCGTTCTCGACCGGCTCCTGGGTGGACGCGGCCCGCACGGTCGCCGGGCCTTGGCTGGGAATGCTGGTGGTCGCGGGCGGCATGCTGAACGGCGCGGGTATGTTCAACGCGCTCACGCTTTCCTACACGCGGCTGCCCATGGTGCTGGCCGAGGAAGGCTTGCTGCCGCGCGTGCTGGCCCGGCGCAATCGGCGGGGCGCGCCGGTCGCGGCCATCCTGGCTTGCGCGGCTGCCTGGGCGCTCGCGCTCGGCTTCCGCTACGAGCGGCTGATCTCAATCGACCTCGTGCTGTACGGGTCGAGCTTGGTGCTGGAGTTTCTAGCCCTGCTGGTGCTGCGCGTCCGCGAGCCCGACCTGCCGCGCCCGTTCCGCATGGGACCGTTTTCCGTCGCGGCAGGGTTGTCGCTTCTTCCCGTGGGGCTGGTCGGGTATGCCCTGTGGGTTGCACGCGGCGAGCGGCTTTTCGGCATGTCCGCGCTCGCCTTCGGCGTTCTTACGGCACTTGCCGGAGGACTGATCTACCTCGCCATGCGCCGCCGGACTATTTTTTATCGGCCGCGAAGGCTTTTACTGCGTTGACCACCCGCTCCTTCGCGTACGCCGCGTCGTGCCACCCGTGCACTTCCACGCGCTTGCCTTCCAGGTCCTTGTAGATCGAGAAAAAGTGAGTGATCTCGCGCAGGAGGTGAGGGTAGATTTGCGTGTAGTCGTTCACCTCGGCATAGCGCGGGTTGTTTTTGCCCACGGCCAGGATTTTCTCGTCCAGCACGCCTTGGTCCAACATTTCGAGCACGCCGATGGGCCGCACCTGCGACAAGCAGCCGCAAAACGTCGGCTCATCCACCAACACCAGCACATCCAGGGGGTCGCCGTCCTCGCTCAACGTAGAGGGGATAAAGCCGTAGTCCCCCGGGTAGTGCACCGGCGAGTACAGGTTGCGGTCCAGCTTGAAGACGTGCAGCTCCTTGTCGTACTCGTACTTGTTCACGCCGTCGGCCGGGATTTCAATCACCGCGTTGACGATTTCCGGGCTCTTGTCGCCGACGGGCAGTTCCAGGTAGTTGACCATTCCGTTCCTGTCTTCTGGGGGTTTGCGCCCCGGGTCCGCCCCGGAGACTCCGTTTATAATCGGCCACGATGAACGCTCATGTCTACGTTGTCCCCAAGCGGACAGTCCTCGACCCGCAGGGCCAGGCCATCCACAACGCGCTGCGGCGGCTGGGCCACGAGGGCGTGGCGGGCGTACGCCAGGGCAAGTACTTCCTGCTCACGCTGGCCGACGGGCTCAGCAACGCGCAAGCGCACGCGGAGGTCGAGCGCATCGCAGCCGAAGTGCTGACCAATCCGGTGGTGGAGGAGTTTTCGTTCCGGATCGAGTGAGCGCTAGAGTTTGCGGGATCGGGCAAGCAGGTCGTCAAAGCTTTGGGGCGGATCACCGGCGGCAAGCATGGTCTGGAATACCGCGTAAGGGTCGGTCTTGGCACCGCTTTTGCGGAGCGTAGCTTCATCGTTGATCCAGGCGTACACAATGGCTCGCTCCTGGGTGGAGAAACGGAAAAACAGGCGATAGCGCCCGCTGAACTTAGCACGGAACCATTGGCGGTTTTCCTTGCCGAGCGTGTTGCCCTGGCGAAAGGCGGCAGCGCTCGGGTCAAGCGGAATCAGCTGATAGATAAGTTCGTTCACCTTGGTCAGCAGCTTAGCCGCTGGGTGCGAGGTAGGGCCATCCGCTCCTTGCGTCCTTGCTCTTTCAGCCCTTTCCTCGAGTGCCGCGAGTTGCTCGTCAAAAAGGTAGTAGATGTAGAGTCCCCAGGCATTTACGGCCACGAGAGCAGGTCCTCGTCTCCGAAGTCCTCATCATCACTGACGACTACACCCTTTGTGAGTTCAGCGATTCTGCGCATCCGCTCTTCATCCAGCGGTTTGATCTTATGCGGGTTCTCCGCCATATCCTTCGCGATCAGCGCCAGAAACGGCCCGAGCACCGGATCGTCTTCCTCGGCCGGTTCCGCGGGGCCTGCCTCGACAAGGAGCTGCCCGGGCGCGATCACCCGCGCGCGCACCTCGCCGTTGAACTCCGGGTGGCTGCGGAACAGCGCACTTTCAAAGCGAAATCCTTGCGAGTTGCCCGTCTTGGTGCGCTTGCCTTTATACTCCACAACTCCTGATACTGCCGGTTTGCGGCTTTCCGGTGTTTGTGTGTGTGCCATGTTGTTCACCTTGTCCGGATGTTAGCACGCTTGTAAGCACGCCGGCCATTCCCAAATTGGGAATGCGGCTTGCACGCCGCCGCGCTTTCCCCTTTACCCTCTCCCCTCCACCCTCTACCCTGCTCCTATGTGCGGCATTGTCGGCTACGTCGGCCCCCAACCACCTGTCCCGGTCATCCTGGAAGGCCTGCGCCGCCTGGAATACCGCGGCTACGACTCAGCAGGCATCGCGGTCGGCGGCGGAGGCGCGCTGCACCTGCGCCGCGCGCAAGGCAAGCTGCGCAATCTGGAAGCTGTTTTGAGCGGGCACCCGCTGGAAGGTTCCTGGGGCATCGGTCACACCCGCTGGGCCACCCACGGCCGCCCCACGGAGGAAAACGCCCATCCGCACCGCGACTGTACGGGAAGCGTCGTGGTGGTTCACAACGGGATCGTCGAGAACTACATTCGGCTCAAGGCGGAGCTTCGGTCCGAAGGCCATCGCTTCCTGACCGAGACCGATACCGAAGTCATCGCGCACCTGATTGAAAAAGAGAGGGTCCACACGCCGGACCTCCCGGAGGCAGTGCGCCGCGCCGCCAAGCAGCTCACCGGCGCATTCGCCGTTTCGGTGATCGCGGCGGACACGCCCAACACCATTGTCGTCGTGCGCCAAGGGCCGCCCGCCGTGATCGGTGTCGGGGAAGGGGAGTATTTTGTCGCTTCCGACATCCCCGGCATCCTCCACCACACCCGCGACTTTTACTTTCTCCAGGACGGCGACCTCGCCGTGCTCACCCCATCGAGCGTCGTGATTACCGACTTTGACGGCGCACCCGTAAAACGCCAAATTACGCGCGTCGTTTGGGACCCGATCCAGGCGGAAAAGGGCGGCTACAAGCACTTCATGCTCAAGGAGATCTTCGAGCAGCCGCGCTCGGTGCGCGACACCACCCTGGGCCGGGTTTCGCTTGAAAGCGGGGAGGTCTTCCTTGACGCAATGGACATCTCCGTTGAGGAGTTCCGCGCCGCGAGCCGCATGCACATTGCCGCATGCGGCACGAGTTGGCACGCCGCGCTCGCCGGCAAGTTCATGATCGAGCGGCTTGCCCGCTTGCCGGTTGAAGTGGATTATGCGAGCGAGTACCGCTACCGCGATCCCATCCCGGACCCGTCGGCGCTGGGGCTGCTCATTACGCAATCGGGTGAAACCGCCGACACCCTCGCCGCTCAGCGCGAAATGCGCCTCAAGGGCGCGAAAACGATTGCGGTCTGCAACGTGGTCGGCGCGGCGGTGGCCCGCGAGGCGCAAGGCGTCCTGTACACCCATGCCGGGCCGGAGATTGGCGTGGCCTCCACGAAAGCCTTCACCGCGCAGCTGACGGCCTTGTTTGTGCTGGCGCTCTACCTGGCCCAGGTGCGCGGCATCCTGCCCGCGGCCGAGCAAAAGCGGCTCGTCGGCGAGCTGGCCCTGCTTCCCGGCAAGCTGGAAGCGATTCTGCGCACCGTGAGCGCGGAATGCGAACGGCTTGCGAAGCTGTACGCGGGAGCGAGCGACTTCTTATTCCTCGGCCGAGGCGTCCACTACCCCATCGCGCTGGAGGGCGCGCTCAAGCTCAAGGAAATTTCCTACATTCACGCCGAAGGCTATCCGGCCGGCGAAATGAAACACGGGCCCAATGCGCTGATCGACGAGCGCCTGCCCGTGGTCGCGCTCGCCACGCGCGACACCAACGACCCCGGCTCGATGATCCGCTACGAAAAGGCGCTCGGAAACATTCAAGAGGTCACGGCACGCTCGGGCAAAGTGATTGCAATCACGACCGAGGCCGACGACCGGGAGCACGACGCGGACACCGCGGCGCTGGCCGGGCTTGTGGATCACGTGATTGCGATTCCGCCCGCGCCCGAGCTGCTGCTGCCTATCTTGGAAATCGTTCCGCTCCAGCTGCTCGCATACCATATCGCCGTTCGCCGCGGCTGCGACGTAGACCAGCCGCGCAATCTGGCAAAGTCGGTAACGGTGGAATAAAGTGACCTGAGTGCAAGTGCCGGCATCCTAAATATTTACCGCGCTTTTTCCAGGAGAACCTATGCGCACAGCTTTCATCGCCGGCCTAATCCTGTCGGCTGCCGCCCTCCAGGCTCAAACCATCCAAGCTCCGCTCACCGGCCAAGCCGCGTTCACTGATTACACCAAGGAGCATCCCGGCGTCGCCCGCAAGATCACGGTGGCCGACCTGCCGCAGCCGTATGCCACGCCGGGCGTGGACGCCGGTTCGGAAAAAGTGCAGCGCCCGGATGGGGTCATGCCGCAGGCACCCGCCGGGTTCACGGTTTCGCAGTACACCACCGGGCTCAACCAACCGCGGCTGATCCGCACCGCGCCCAACGGCGACCTGTTTGTCTCGCTTTCCTATGAAAACAAGGTTATGGTTTTCCGCGGGGTCGGCCCTGACGGCAAGCCGCAGCAGGTGGGTACCTTCGCCGAAAATCTCAATCTGCCCTTCGGCATCCGCTTCTACCCGGACGGCCCGAACCCGCAGTACGTCTACATCGGCAACACGGACTCGGTCGTGCGCTTTCCGTACCATAACGGCGACATGAAGGCGTCCGGGCCGTCGCAAGGCCTCGCCGACCTGCCCGGCGGCGGCAAGCTGCGCGGCGGCGGCCACTGGAGCCGCGATATCGCTTTCACGCCGGACGGCAAGCACATGCTGGTTTCGGTCGGTTCGCACTCGAACATCGACGACCCGGATACCCACCCCGAGGAGGAGCACCGGGCCGATGTGCTCCAGTTCACGCCGGACGGCAAGTTTGAAAAGGTATACGCCTCCGGCATCCGCAACTGCGTCGGCGAAGCCATCCAGCCCGTCACCGGCGCGCTGTGGTGCTCGGTGAACGAGCGCGACAACCTGGGCGACAACTTGGTACCCGACTACATTACGCACGTGCAGGAAGGCGGCTTCTACGGCTGGCCTTGGTACTACATGGGCGGCCCGTCCGGCGGGCACCAAGACCCGCGGCATGAGGGCAAGCACCCTGAGTTGCAAGCCAAGGTCATCACGCCCGATATCCTGCTTCAGCCGCACTTCGCCTCTTTGGAAATGCTGTTCTACGAGGGTTCGCAGTTTCCCGCGCAGTACAAGGATCAGATCTTCGCGGCCGAGCACGGCTCGTGGAACAAATCGAGGCGCGGCGGCTACGAAGTCATCATGGCTCAGGTCGAAAACGGCAAGGCGACCGGGGTTTTCGAGGATTTCCTGACCGGATTTGTGACCCCGGAAGGCAAGGTGTGGGGCAGGCCGGTGGGCGTCACGGTCGCGAAAGACGGCTCGTTGTTCGTTACCGACGACGGCTCGGGTTCCATTTGGCACGTGAGGTATACGGGCCAAGCGGCCGCGGACGCCGCGCGGACAGTGAGCGGCAACTAGAACCTATTGTTCAGCGGAAAAGCCCTTCCCGGCGGGAGGGCTTTTCCTTTCATGCCGGCTGTCATAAATGAAGCGGCAGGGCGGCGGCAACTGCTTCCGCGAGGGTAGTTGTCGGACGCCCGATAAGATCGCGATGGTGCTCGTCATGCTTTGGGAGCGGACCCATCGATTCAACGAACTCGCGCGGCGCATCGGCGGGGTAAGCGAAAAGATGTTGGCGCACACTCTTCGTGTGCTGGAGGAGGACGGTTTCGTGCTGCGGGTCGTTCATCCGAGCAAGCCGCCGAAAGTGGAGTACAGCCTGTCGCCGCTCGGACGCGAAGCCGCCGAGCCGGTGCTGGCCTTAACGAGCTGGGTTGAAGCAAATATAGGTCGGGTGCTTTTATTTCGAAATGGAACAGCGCCGCAAGGAGGATGTTGAGAAGCCTCCCGGCGGCGCATGAAGAATGCACAAACCGCGCTGCGGACCTGTTTCAGATGTGCATGATCTCGGCTTCCTTCTTTTTGCTCAGCTCATCGAGTTGTTTGACCTGCTCGTCCGTGAGCTTCTGCACCTCGTCGAGCGCCCGCTTTTCCTCGTCGCCTGAAATCTTCTTGTCCTTCGCCGCTGTCCGGATTTGCTCGTTGCCGTCGCGGCGGACGTTGCGGACCGAGGTCTTATGCTCTTCCAAAACTTTGTTGAGCTGTTTGACCACATCGCGGCGCCGCTCTTCGGTCATCGGCGGAATGTTCACGCGGATATATCGTCCGTCATTGGATGGGTTGAAGCCGTGCTCGGAAGAGCGGAGCGCTTTTTCAATCTCTCCGATCATATTGGGATCGCGCGGCTGGATGACAAGCTGGTTCGCGGTCGGCGCGGTCAGCTGAGCCACACCGGTCAACGGCGTCGGATTACCGTAGTAGTCCACCCGCACGTTGTCCAGCATCTGTACATTCGCCCGTCCCGTCCGGATACCTCCGAGGCTGTGCTGAAAATCGGTTACGGATTTTTCAAGAAGCCGCTTGACGTGCTGGTGTGTGTCTTTAAGAGCCGGGGTGGAAGCCAAAGTGGAAGGGGGCATGCTGAATCGTGTCCTGTCGAAAAAATAAGGGAATCCGTTCTCGATTGTACCGGCTGAACTCCGCGTCGAGGAACGGAGCTGTCTGGGGCGGGTGAAATTCGCCGCGGGTGCGGGCGGATCCCAGCCTTTCCCCATGGCGCGAAAGTTGTATTTTGCAGTATTTTGAGCCCGCGCCCTGAACAAAAATGCGATGAATGCCGATAAGGTGCATAAGCCCGCGCATGCTCAGACGACTCAATCTCAGCGCCATTCCTGTTTCGCTTGTCGCGGTCGCCGCTTTATGGCTTGCGCACGTAGGAATCGTGCTGTTTTACACAGACCAAAAGCTGCCCTCCAATGTGCTCCAAACACTCGCTTCCGGCCTTGCGGTCGCTTATTGTTCGCGCCGGGCCTGGACAAACTCTGAAGGATACGTCAAGGCGATGTGGCTTCAGGTCGGCGGCGCTTTCGCCGTCTGGGCTTGCGCGCAGGGGCTGTTCACGCTGTCGCTCCTGCAAGGTCGGGAACACGCGCCCTTTCCCTCCGTGGAAGACTACATGTGGCTGCTGTTTGCTTTTCCCCTTCTCACGGTCACGGTGACGCGAAGGGCGGGAACGCGTTGGGGATGGGTGTATTGGCTCGACTTCGCGCAGGCTTGCACGTTCTTTTGTGTTCTTGACGGGCTTGCGTTTTCCCGCGCCGCGCTGCTTTCGGTGAAAACGGTATACGAGGTGCAGGCCGCCGCCATTTTTTTCACGGCCGCATTGCGCTACTCAAGTACGCCGCCCGGACCTGACCGGCGCTTTTTTCGCACGCTGGCTTTGTATTCGGCCCTGTATACGCTGCTGACCTGCATCGGCTTCAAGCTGCAAGGCTACGGAGACGCGTCCGAGGGCTGGGTCGGTCTTTGCTGGGACACTCCTTTTCTCGCATTCTGCGTTCTTTCACACCTGAGCGGGCGCGATGCGCTGCTGCCGCTCAAGCCGAAGCTGCGCCTCAATCTGCCGAGGCATGTCCAGAGCGTCAGCGCCCTCGGCTTGGTGGTGCTTTCCATCTCGGTGGGGGCCATGCTCGAAACGCGGCGCCCGGTTATCGGTGCGCTTGTGCTGTTGATCGGGTTTGTTCTGTTCGCCGCACGCACCAGCGCCCGCGAACTCCAGCTGTTTACCGCTCACGACAGCCTGGAACAGATTGCGCTTCACGATCCGCTCACCAAACTCCCCAACCGCAACCAGCTGCGCCGGGTTGCCGCCGACCGCCTGGAAGCGGAGCCTGCCGCCGCGGCACGTGCGGCGCTGATCCTGATCGACCTGGACCGGTTTAAGACGATCAATGACGGCTTAGGTCATGCTTTCGGGGACAAGCTCCTGATCGCGGTCGCACAGAGCTTGCGCACCCTGGCCGAGGAGCATGGCGATTTCATCGCGTACCTTGGCGGAAACACATTTGTCGTCCTGGCTGAATGCGGCACGGAAACCGAGGCGCAGCAGCACGCGCACGTATACCTGAACCGCCTTCGCAGACCTCTTCGACTCGATGGGCGTGTTCTGCATATGACCGCAAGCGCGGGCGTCGTTCTGGCTCCCGCCGGCATCGGTCCGGACGAACTGCTCTGCCATGCGGATTGCGCGATGTACGTGGCGAAAAGCCGCGGCAAGAACCAAGCGAAGCTTTTTGAAGCCTCCATGGTGCAGCACGCGACAGATGAGCTTTGGCTTGAAACGGACTTGCGCGAAGCGGTGCATTCGGGCGGAATCTCGATTGAATACCAGCCTATCTACTCGCTTGCCGGTCATGGCATTGTCGGCTTTGAAGCACTCGCCCGATGGCGCCACCCGGTGCGCGGCATGATCTCCCCCGCGCTGTTTATCCCGGTCGCTGAGGAAACCGGGCTTGTACTGGAGCTTGGAAAGCAGGTGCTTTATGAAGCCTGCCGCCAGGTGGGAGTCTGGAATCGGCTGTACCAACGGGATTTTCACGTCAGCGTCAATGTGTCGGCGCGGCAGTTCGCTGATGCCGGCCTGCTCAGGAATGTGCGCTCGATCCTGGAGCAGACAGGATTTCCGGCTGACCGCTTGAAGCTGGAGATCACCGAATCCGTGTTCATCAGCGGTGTGCAAAGCGCTGAAGCGGTTCTGACCGCGGCGCGGCGCTTGGGCGTGGAAATCTCGCTTGACGATTTCGGAACCGGCTACTCGTCACTTTCCTACCTGCTGCGCCTTCCCTTCGATGTAGTCAAGATCGACCGCAGTTTCGTGCAGAGTTTGGATCGGGATCCGCAACGGGCTGACCTTGCGGAGATGATCGTGCAGCTCGCGGCACGGCTCGGCAAAAAGGTTGTGGCTGAAGGCGTGGAAACTTCGGAAGAAAAGCAGCTGCTCGAGCGCATGCACTGCGACTTGCTCCAGGGTTATCTTTTCTCAAAGCCGCTCGCGCCCGCGCTTGTGGAGGAATGCTTAAACCGGCATGCCGACCCGGCGAACCGGCCGTTTGAGGAGAAGCTCGGTATATGGTCGCCCACGGTGAAACAGCAAGCAGGCCGAAACACAGCTGCGATACCGGAACTGCCGGCGTGGAAGGAAGAAGCATACGCCGCGCCCGTCTCCGGCTGAGAACGGAACGCGGCTCTGGAAGGGAGGTGCGGACTTCACTGAAATAGAAAGAGCAATCCTGAAAAGCGCGGACGGGCTTGCCCGCTCGGGTGGAGCAGATCCTTCACTTGGTTCAGGATGACCCCCGTTTTGCAGTGTGAGAACTTTTCGCATACCTTCCAGGCTGCGCACCTGAGCGGCTCAGAGCCGGCGCGGACCTGAGAGCCGCTTAGGCATGCGAGGCCTGCGCCGGGAAACCGTGCGGGCGATCCTTCGCGGAAACCACAGCGGCTTCACGAAGCTTGTGCAGCCCCGGCTTGCTCGTGCGCATGATAGCTCGACCGCACGAGGGGGCCGCTCTCGACATGGCGGAAACCCATGCGCAGCGCCTCGGCCTTCATAAAGTCGAACTCTTCGGGAGTGTAATAGCGGGCCATGGGCAGGTGGTCGCGCGAAGGGCGCAAATACTGGCCGATCGTGAGTACATCCACACCCGCCCCGGCCAGGTCGCGGTAGACCGCCAGCAGCTCGTGCATTTCCTCGCCCAGGCCGACCATGACGCCCGATTTGGTCACCATGCCCGGTGCGAGCCCCTTGGCATACCGCAGCAGATCCAGGGTGCGCTGATAGCGGGCACCCGAACGTACCGCGCGGTACAGGCGGGGAACCGACTCGGTGTTGTGATTCAGGATTTCGGGTGCCGCATCGACAACAGTGCGGATCGCGGCTTCGTTTCCCTGAAAATCAGGGATCAGCACCTCAACCCGGCAGCCTGAAGCCTGCTCGCGGATGAGCCGGATCACTTCCGCGAACATCCGCGCGCCGCCCAGGACGTCGTCGTCCCGGTTCACGCTCGTGATGACGGCGAACCGGAGCCCAAGCTGCGCGACCGCTTCGGCAACGCGCCGGGGCTCATCCAGGTCGATCGGCTCGGGCCGCCCTTTCGGCACGGCGCAAAACCCGCACCGCCGCGTGCACAGGTTCCCGAGCATCATGAAGGTCGCCGTGCGATGGTTCCAACACTCTCCGATGTTGGGGCAGTGCGCCGACTCGCACACGGTGTGCAGATTCAACGAGCGCGCCAGCTTTTTCAGGTCGTGGTAGTTCTCGCCCACGGGAGCACGCGCTTTCAGCCACTCGGGCTTGGGCGCGCGCTTCGGCGGTGCAAGATCAATCTGGATGAGACCGGGCAGGCTGGAAGCAGTGGCCATCGCGTTCAGTGTACGCTCCGCCGCCCCCGCCGCTCACCGGCTGATCGTCCGGAAGTACGCCCCATTCCGCGACACCACTACCGGCCCTACCGGAGCTAAAACAACCGGCGGCTGCAGTACAGGTGCGGTGTACGAGGTCGGCTCCCGCCGGTACAGTCCGAATGCGTCGCGCTGCTGCCCCGGCGTGAGCGGCACCCCCAGGTCATCCAACACTTTCAAGGTAAGGTGCGTTTCGCCCTTCAAGGTCGGCCGCGGACCGCGGCGGGGAAGGTTCAACACATCAATCGGCCACAGGATCGGGATGGACCACTCGACGGTGTCGCGTACCGCATGGCCCTTGCCGTGGATGCGCCCTGTCTTGTCGACGGAATAACCCGGAACATCGACGATCTTGGCCGAAACCGGAATGATCGTATCCGGCTGGATGACCATGCGGTCGAACTTCAACTCCAGCCAGCCCTTTCCAACCAGGTGGCCTGGATCCTTGTACTCCGCGAACCGCCCCACCAGGTAGCTCCCGAAGGGCAGTACGGCGCGGCCGTAGCGTTCGGAGTGGCTCAATTGGCAGAGCACCGGGTCGCCCACTTCGGTTGTTTTCGACGAAAGCTTCGGCTCGGCGATTGTGCACTGCATCAGCGAGCCGGCCGGGATCAGTTGGTCCGCCGCTCGGGCAGGTGCGGCGGAAAGGAGGGCGGGAGCGAGAAGAGCGAGGAAGGCAAGCTTGCGGTTCATGAGCGGACTCCAAAGCGAGAAGGCGAATATACCGTTGCGCCCGCCGGGCGAGGCGGGCGATGGACTGGCAATCCCGGTCGATCCGCGAGCTTTCCATCCGGGGATTCCATCATGCGGAGAAACACAGGCAAAGGTCAATCGCTCTCTTTATTTGCTTTCTTTTATTAATGAAAGTCGGATCGCACCTCCGGTCCGGTTTCCCAGAGCCTGTTCTTCACTTGGCACCTGTTTAGACACTTTGCCGTGTTTCTGGTCCGGTTGGGCATGGCCGGGTGGGTAAGAAGAGCGGCTACGTAAGCGGCGTGACGGACGAAGGGCGGCAGTTTGTGCTGCCATCCCTGCCGCTGTGCCGTGAGAACAGTCCGCGGCGCTAATAAGAGGGGCGGGCAGTATTCAACGCGGTGCGCTGGATCGCAAAGACCGGTTCGCGATGCGCACCCATGCAAGCCAGCTTGCATGGGCCCGCCATGGCGATGGAGGGCGACCGCGCGCAGGTCGCGGAGCAGGCCGAAGCAGCCCTGGTCCACGGCATCCGGCTGGAGGCGGTGAAGCACCGGGCGGCCAAGCGCGGCTTTGTGCTGCTGCCCCGGCGCTGGGTGACGGAGCGCTCCTCCGCCTGGGCTGGGCGGTTCCGACGCCTGGCGTGGGACTACGAAAAGCTCGAAACCAGGCTCAAGGGCCTGCACCTGCTCGCCCTCCTTCAGCCCATGCTCCGCAACATTGCGAAACACACGCGTGAAGTTAAGAACAGACTCTGGAGCAGCGGCAGCGCATACCCTTCGGTGCCGTCGAACCCGTATCTTCAGGCCATGGACTGCATTTTTTGCAAAATCGCTTCCGGTGCCGTCGCGGTTGACCTGCTTCACCAAGATGAGCAGATCGCGGCCTTTCACGATCTTCATCCACAAGCCCCTGTTCACTTTCTCGTCATTCCCCGCCGGCACTTGCAATCTTTGGCGCACACGGCACGTGAGGATGCCGCGCTGCTCGGGCACATGCTGGCCGCCGCCGCTGAGCTCGCCAGCGCGCAAGGCTTGGCGCAGGGTTTCCGCACGGTCATCAATGCGGGCGAACACGGCGGCCAAACCGTCAACCATCTGCACATGCACGTTCTCGGAGGACGGCAGCTCGGCTGGCCGCCGGGCTGAACAGTGCAAAGCGGCAGCCCAGGTTGCTTGCTGCACCTATGAATGCTACAGTAAGTAGCGTTATGGCGAGTAGCAAAAGAAAGCACGATCCGTCGGACCTTGGCGAGCTGGAGCAAGCCGTGCTTGCAGTGGTTTGGAGCGAGCAAACGGCGACGGCGGACACAGTGCGGCAGAAGCTCGACGCCGCGGGACGCGTCCTGAAGGAGTCGACCGTACGCACCGTTCTGCGGCGGCTCGAGGAGAAGCACTATCTCCGGCACACCGTCAACCAGCGGACCTTTGTGTACCGGGCCGCAGAAAGCGGAGCGGCTGTCGCCGGGCGCGCGGTGCAGCGGATCGTGGACCGGTTTTGCGGCGGGTCGGTGGAGTCGCTGCTGTTGGGCATGGTGAGCGCCGAGGTGCTCAGCGAGGCGGAGCTGCAGCGGCTTGCGGACAAAATCGCCGAGGCGCGGGCAAAGCAGGATAAGGACGCGAACAGGGAGGGTGTGGCATGACGGTTCTGGCGATGGTCGGCGAAGCAGCGTTCCGCGGCGGCGCGTTGGCGTGCGCGGCAGCGGTGTGCCTGCGGGCACTCCAGGTGCGTCATGCACGGGTGGAGAAACGGGCGTGGACCGCGGTGCTGCTTGTGTGCGCGGCCATGCCCGCGGCCGTGGCTTGGCATGTACCCCGGTTTACCTTAGCTGTGTTTACGCGAAACGCGCCCGTGTACCAAGCGCCGCCGCCGCTTGCAAGGGCGCCCGAGCCGCCGCTTCTGCTCCCGTCCGGCGAGCCGTTCCACGCGCGGCAGCGCCCGCGGGCTCAAGAAATCCCGGGCAGGCCGGTTTGGCGGCAAGCCCTGCTTGTCGCGTACCTGTCGGCGGCCGCTTTGATTGCCGGCCGGCTCGTGGTCGGCCTTCTGGCGGCGATGCGCGTCTGGCGGCGGGCTGAGCCTTTTCCTATGCAAGGCGCGTCGGGAGCAGATGTGCGCGTCAGCGGAGCGGTAGGCTCGCCGGTGACCCTGGGCCGGGGCATTCTGCTGCCCGTGGAGGCGCATACGTGGCCGCCGGAAACGCTCCGGGCCGTGCTGGCGCATGAGCGCACCCACATCGCCGAGGGCGATTTTGCCCTCCAGCTCCTGGCGCGGCTTCACCTTGCGGTGTTCCCGTTCAGTCCCTTGGCTTGGTGGCTGCCCGGCAAGCTGGCCCGCCTTTCCGAGGCACTGTGCGACCGTGCCGCGGTGGAAGCGGTCGGAGACACTCTCCTCTACGCCCAGCTGCTGCTCGACTTCGCGGCCCGGCCTGCTCCGCCGCCATTGTTCACCGCGATGGCGCGTTCCGCCGGGGTGCGGCAAAGGGTGGAGCGCCTGCTCGCCGACCCGCGGCTCCAGGCGGCGTTCCAAGCGCGGCGCGGGCAAGCTCCGGCGGCGGTCATCCTGCTGGCGGCTGCTTCGCT
>CAXTSB010000026.1:23389-31083 GCA_964246845.1 uncultured Acidobacteriaceae bacterium | reverse complement strand
GGCCGTACTCGTTGTCGATGATGAGCCCGGTATGCGCGGCGCGCTCCTGGCGCACTTTACGCGCGAAGACTGGCAGGCGGCGGCGGCCGGCAGCGTGCGTGAAGCCGAGTATCGGCTCGCGCAGGGTTCGTTCGATCTCGTGGTGAGCGACATGCGCTTGCCCGACGGCTCCGGCGCGGCCCTGCTGCGCGCGGCGCACGGGGTGCCCGTGATCCTGCTGACGGCGCACGGCTCGGTGGCGGACGCGGTCGCGGCCATCCGGGCGGGCGCGCGCGACTACCTCCTCAAGCCTGTCAGTTGGCCGCAGCTGCGCGAAACGGCAGAGCGCTTCGCATCCACGCCGGCAGCGCCCGCGTTTCCGCCGCAAGCCGCCGGCAATGTTGCGCACCTGGGCGAAGCAGTGCGCCTGGGTGAGCTGGAACGGCTGCACCTGGAGCGCACCCTGGCGCTCGCCCGCGGCAACCGCACGCGCGCGGCGGAGATGCTCGGCATCAGCGTGCGGACCATCCGCAATAAAATCCGCGAGTACGGTCTGCCGCCCCGTACCTATACCTCCACCTACACCACGGGAGCCAACGCATGAGCAGCCCCCTCCTGACGCCCGGCCTTGAGCGCTTTCTCAATGTCACCTCGCAGCGCGAGCAGGTCGTTTCCGCCAACATCGCCAACGTCGACACGCCCGGCTATCACGCCAAGGATGTGTCTTTCGCGCAGGCTCTCCAGCGTGCCGGGGAGGCGGACGCGCCCGTGCAAATCCGCGACGAAGGGGGCTTGCTCGACCGGCCGGACGGCAATAACGTGGACCTCGACCGCGAAAGCCTCCTGCTCGCCAAGGCGCAGCTCCAGTACGGGCTGGGCGTGCAGCTGATCAAGGGCGAGTTCCACGACCTGCTCACCGCGATCAACGGAGGTGCGTAATGGGTCCGTTTGACGCGCTCACGATTTCCGGCTCCGCGCTTTCGGCCGAGCGCCAACGCTCCGAGGTGATCGCCACGAACATGGCGAACGCCGAAACCACGCACACCGCCGAGGGCGGCCCGTTCCGGCGGAAGGAGGTTGTGTTCCAAGCCGAGCATGCCTCTGCGTTCCAGCTGCAGTTCGCGGCTGCCGGCAATGTGCCGCACTTCCGCGACCGGGCTGCCGGGACCGTCCGGTTGTCGCGGGTGGTGGATGACCCGACCGCGCCCGTGAAGCGCTACGAGCCCGGCCACCCGGACGCGGACGCGCAAGGCTACGTCGCCTACCCGGCGATCAACCCGGTGCAGGAGATGGTGGACCTGCTCGGGTCGGTGCGGGCCTATCAACTGAACGCCTCGGCCGTCAGCGCCTCGAAGCAGCTGATTCAACAGTCGATCGACATTTTGAAGAGCTAAGGAGCACACGATGGTCAACCCAATCACACCCGCGGTCGGCGCGGTCACCTCCATCTTCGGCCCCGTCGCGCCGTCCTCGGGCGAGGCGGCACCGGGCTTCACGGGCGTGCTCAAGCAGGCCATCAACCAGGTCAGCGGCTTGCAGTCCGATGCCGCCGCGCAGGTCGGCAATGTCCTTTCCGGCGGCAGCGCGGACCTCGGGCAAACCACGGTCGCGGTCGAGAAAGCCGATGTGGCATTCCAGCTCATGCTGCAAGTCCGCAACAAGGTCGTGGCGGCTTACCAAGATCTCGAGAAAGCCCAGTTCTAATTCATGCAGAAGTTCTTAACCCAACTCGGGACATTTTGGGCAAGCCGCGACAAGCGGCAGCGCGGCTTTTTGATCGCCGGCGCAGCGGCGACCGTGGCACTGCTGGCGGTATTCGCGCACCTGATCGCCGTGCCCGACCTCCGTCCGCTAATGACAGGCCTGGACCCGGCCGACGCGCAGACGCTTTCGGCCGCGCTCACCGCCAAGGGCATCCCCAACGCGGTCAGCCCGGACGGCCATCAGGTAAGCGTCGCGCCCGACAAGCTCGATCAAGCGCGGCTCGCGGCCGCGTCGGGCGCGGGGCCGCACTCGGGCCGGCTGGGGTTTGAGATCTTCGATAAGGTCTCCTGGGGCGAAACCGAATTTGACGAGAAAGTAAACTACCAGCGCGCGCTTGAGGGCGAACTCGAGCGCACCATCGCAACGCTCGGCTCGGTGAAAAGCGCGCGGGTGCACCTGGTGATGGCCACCGACTCGGTGTTCCTGGACGGCGGCCGCGGCGCGAAAGCATCGGTGGCGCTCAAGCTGCGCGGGCCGGCGTTGACGCATGAGGAGATCGCGGCGATTCAGAAGCTGGTCGCGGGCGCGGTCGACGGGCTGAAGCCCTCGGACGTCGCGGTCATCGACGCAGATTCCGGTTCCTCGCTCGGCCGCTCGGGCGACGAAGGCGGCGACGGCGAGGCGGAAAAGCGCCTGGAACAGCGGCTGATCGCGGTGCTGACGCCCGTGGTCGGGGCCGACCACATCCGCGCCAGCGTCAATATCGACTATGACCAGGGCACGACCGAGCGCAGCCAGGAAGAGTACGACCCGTCCGTTTCGGCCCCGCTGACCGTGCAGCGTTCTGAAGACCAAAGCTCGGCCGGAGCTGGCGCGAGCGGCGTCCCGGGCACGACCAGCAACGTACCGCAAGGGAAGGGCGGGCTGCCGAATGTGCCCAATGTTCCGGGGGACGGCGGCGAAAGCACCAAAACCGAAAACTCGACCTTCGGCGTGAATAAAACCGTGACGCATCTGACGGAGCCGGCCGGGCGCGTCCGGCGCGTGACCGCTGCGCTGCTGGTCGACGACAATGTCGTCCGCCGTCCGCTGCCCAAGGGCAAGTTTCAGGACGTCCGCATGCACCGCTCACCCGAAGAGCTGAAGCAGCTCGAAGACCTGGCTTCATCGGCCATCGGGCTCGATACCGCCCGCGGCGACGTGCTCACGATCGAGGACATGAGCTTTCAGCAGGCTGCGGTCGCGGACATCCCGCCGCCCTCGGTCGCCGACAAGCTGCGCAAAGGCTTGAACGACTACTCGCTGGCTGTACGCTACGGCTCGCTGCTCGCGCTGTTCCTGCTGGGGTACTTTCTCATGGTTCGACCTTTGCACAAGCGCGCGTTTGCCGCCCTGCCCCCGCCGGCGGCGCTGCCTGAGTCCGAGCACGTCCCGGAGATTGCCGCGGCCCCGCCTCTGCCGCAGCTGCCGCCCGTGCACCCCGGCGAGGAGGCTCTGCTGTCAGGCGCGCTCAAGGAGCGTTTGCAGGAGATGGTCAAGGCCGAACCGCAGAACAGCACCCGGGCCGTGCAGGCCTGGCTCAGGGGGGACTCATAAATGAGCACCGGATTAGCCCAGCAGCAAACCCAGCTCACCGGCGCGCGCAAGGCCGCGATCCTCCTTGCCGTGCTCGGCGAGGAAGCCGCCGCGACCATTCTCCGCGCGCTGCCTGAGGACGACCTCCAGCGCGTGACGCAGGAGATCGCCCGGCTCGGCGCGGTGCCGAAAGAAGTCTCGATCAAGGTGATGGAGGAGTACCAGCAGCTTGCCGTGGCGCAGGAGTTCATCGCGCAAGGCGGGCAGGATGCCGCGCAGCGCATGCTGGTCAAGGCCTTCGGCGAGAACGGCGCGCGCGAAATGGTGCAGCGCCTGATCCGCGCCAACGAGCTCAGCGCCAACCGCGTCGACTCGCTCCAGCGCATCGACGCGAAGCAGCTCGCACGGTTTCTTGAAGGCGAGCACCCGCAAACCGTCGCGCTGATCCTGGGCCATCTGGAAGCCAAGCAGGCCTCCGCGCTCCTGCTGCACCTGCCCCCGCAGGTGCGGGCGGAGTCCGTGAAGCGCTTGGCGCAGCTGCGCCAGTTTTCGCCCGAAATGGCGGAAAAGGTATCGCGCGTGCTCAACCGGCGGCTCCGCGCGGTGGGCGAGCAGACCAAGCGCACTTACTCCGGCTTCCAAAGCGTGGCCGACCTGATGAACAACATCGACGCGACCACCTCGCGCGAGATCCTCGAAATGATCGAGAAGGAAGAAGCCAAGCTCGCGGCTTCCATCCGCGACCTGATGTTTACGTTTGAGGATTTTTTGAGCGTTCCTGAAATTCAGATAAGGGAAGTGACCGGAGCGGTCGATAAGAAGACTTTGACGCTTGCGCTCAAGGGCGCGAGCGAGGAGCTCCGGAGCCACTTCTTCCAAACCATGAGTTCGCGCGCGATCGAAATGATGAAGGAAGACGCCGAGTCGCTCGGGCCGGTGCGCTCGCGCGACGTCGCCAAGGCGCAGCTGGAAGTTGTGGCGCTGGCGCGCACGCTCGAATCCGAAGGCAAGATTGCGCTCAAGAGTGAGGGAGCCGATGAATATGTCGTTTAACCGTCCCGCGGGCACCATGCCCCGCATTCCGACCCCGGTCACCGCGTTCCAATACCGCGACTCAAGCCCGGGCCCGATGCCTCAGTTTTCGCGGCTGCGCGCCCCGGAGCCCGCGCCGGAGCCGCCCCGGCCCCGGGCAGAGGTCGAGATGACCCGCGCGGAGCTCCAAGCGGCGCTCGCGCAGGCACGCACAGAGGGCGCGTCCGCTGCGGAAGCCCGTCTGCGCGAGGACGCGGAAAAGCACAGAAAGCAGGAAGCAGCGCGCATCACCGCGGCGCTTGACTGCTTTGACCGCGAACGCAAAGGCTACTTTGCCCGCATTGAGTCCGAGGTCGTCCGGCTTTCGCTTTCGATCGCCGCGAAAATCCTGCACCGCGAAGCGCAGGTGGACCCGATGCTCGTCGCCGCGCTGGTGCAGATCGCGGTGAACCAACTCAAGGAAAATACCGCTGTTTCGATCCGCGTGCACCCCGGAGCCGCCGCGCGTTGGCGCGCGCACTTTGAGGCGACGCCGCAGTGGGCCGCGGTTTCGGTCGTCGAAGACTCGGAGCTCGATGCGGGCGACTGCATGCTGGAAACCGCGCTCGGCTCGGCCAACTTCTCGCTTGCCGCGCAATTGAAGGAAGTCGAACAGGGATTCTTCGACATCCTCGCGCAGACCCCGCGCACGTAGATGCCGCTCGCCTCGTTCTTCCACCACCTGGAGCAAGGCTCAACCCTGCGTTGGACCGGCCGCGTGCTCCAGGTCACGGGCAACTTGATCGAGTCCGAGGGGCCGTTCTGCTCGGTGGGCGAAGCATGCGAGGTGCAAAGCTCGACCGACGACCGCCGCTACCCCGGCGAGATCGTCGGCTTCCGCGGCTCCACCATGCTCGCGATGACGCTGGAGCGCCCGCACGGCATCCGCTATGGCGACCGCGTTGTGGCTTCGGGCACGCACCCGTCCATCCGCGTCGGCGCGGGGCTGCTCGGCCGCGTGGTGGACGCGACGGGCGCGCCCATCGACGGCGGCCCCGAGTTCCGCGCGGAGCGCACGATCCGCGTGGATGGGGAAGCGCCCGCGCCGCTCACCCGCGTGCCCATCCGCAAGCCGCTCGGCTGCGGGGTGCGCGCGCTGGACGCGTTCGTCCCTTGCGGGCGCGGCCAGCGGCTGGGTATCTTCGGCGGGTCGGGGGTCGGCAAGAGCACGCTGCTGGGTATGATGGCTTCCGGCACCGAGGCCGACCTGACCGTAATGGCGCTGGTCGGCGAGCGCGGCCGGGAAGTCGGCGAGTTCCTGGAAGTTCTGGGCGAAGAAAGTCGGCGGCGCTCGGTTCTGGTTGTATCGACGTCGGACCAATCGCCGCTCCTGCGGCTGCGCGCGGCCATGAGCGCGACCGCGATCGCGGAACACTTCGCCGCGCAGGGCAGGCATGTGCTGCTCGTGGTCGACTCGCTGACCCGCTTCGCCATGGCCCAGCGCGAGATCGGCTTGGCCGCCGGCGAGCCGCCCACCGCAAAGGGCTATACCCCTTCGGTACTTACCATGCTCGCGCGTCTCGTCGAGCGTGCCGGTAACTTCCACTCCGGCTCAATCACGGCCTTCTACACGGTTCTTATGGAAGGTGACGATCAGCAGGATCCCGTAGCCGATACGGTACGTTCGCTGCTGGACGGGCACATACTTCTCAATCGCGCGCTCGCGCTCAAGAACCACTTCCCGCCCATCGCCGTGCTCGATTCGCTCAGCCGTCTCATGCCTGCGATTGCCGCTCCGGAGCACCTGCGGAAGGCTGGCGGGCTGCGCGAGCTGCTCGCAGCCTACACGCGCTCCGAAGATCTCCTGCGCATCGGCGCGTACCAGCGCGGGGCCGACCCGACGCTGGACCGCGCGGTCGAGGTCTTGCCGGAGCTCAACCGCTTTCTCCAGCAGAGGGCGGGCGACCGCTCGACTCAGGCCGAAACGCTCGCCCGCCTACTGGCGCTCCCGAGCTGATGGCCTACCCATTCCCGCTCGCCGCTGTGTTGCGCGTCCGCGAGCTCGCCCTGGAAAGGGAAGAGCAGGCGCTTGCGCGCATTCACGCGGAGCTTGCCCAAATGCGAGCCTCGCTTGTACAAACAGAAGCCGACCTGAGCAACTCCGCTATTTTGCGCGAGCGGGCGTTTGCCGCTTCGGCCCTGCCGGCCATGCACCTGCATGGGCTCACCCATGCGAGTACCGCCTTCCGCTTGCGCCGCGACGCGCTGCGCGAGGGGATTGCCGCGGCCGAGGAGCGCCGAGCGGCGCAGATCGTCCGCTACAACGAGGCATACCGTGCACGGGAAATCCTGCTTGCCTTGCGCGACAAAGGCCAGGCTGCCTACGTGCAAGCGCAGGCTAAGCGCGAAAGCCAAGCCGCAGATGAGGCTTTTCTTAACAAACAAGCCCGGGAACGTCGGGTTCTGGAAGTGAAGTAGGCAAACCCTGCCGGGTGCCAACCCGGCAAAAACTGCCCAGCTCGGCTCGATTCAAGACTTCGATCCGGCATAAACCATTAAAGAGCAGACACTTAGCTGAAAAAATCCAGCTGGGCCGGCTGTTTGGTTTTGGCGTGCTAAGTGCACTGAGAGTTGGTGTGAACACGGCACTCTCATTTGTCAGTCCTGCTTCAGCGCCGGCGCCGCTTCCGGCGACGCCGGCGAGCGCTCCTCCGGAAGCGGCTTTTACGGCAACTCTCAACACCGCGCTTCACGCAACTGCCCAGGCAAGCAAGGCCGGGCCGACCACCGGCATCAGCGACGCCCGCGCGGGGAAAAAAATAGAAGCAGAAGACGACGTGCAAGCGCCGCAGACTCAGATCAATGTGCTGACATCACTCGCGGCATTGATCCTGCCGACGGCACCGCAGAATCCACTGCCGGAGATCGTTGCCGCGGATGCCGATAATGCCCCGGCCTCCACCGCCGCGGTGCCGCCTGTCGGCTCATCGTTGAGCGGCCCTGAGCAGCAAGGCGAGGCTGCCTTGCCGCAGGCTTCTCCCCTAAGCAGCCCGCCTGCCGCCGCCATCGCGGGACAGGCTCTGGAAGGGCCGGCCTACGGCGGCAGCAATACGCCCTTGCCCGCGCCGTCGGCGGACACCACGCAGGCGCAGTCCGTGCAGGCTGCCGCGCCTGTGTTCCAGCCGCAAGCGTCGGCGTCGGATCCGTTGCCGCCCTCCTTTGTTCAGTCGAGTGGTGCACCCGCGCCCATAGCGGCAGACCGGTTCGCGGGCGGGCCGCCCGGCCCCCCCGGCGGGGCGCCCCCTGCCCCCTTCACGCGGCGGGCCGGGCCGCGCCGCACTTCCGGCTCGGCGCGCACACGCTTCTTGCCGGCCTCGACGATGTCGCGCTCGGGACGCGGCAGAACCGGACCCTCGGGATAGACG
>CAXTSB010000026.1:19602-23379 GCA_964246845.1 uncultured Acidobacteriaceae bacterium | reverse complement strand
CGCCACCCGGGCCCGCGCCGCCCCCCACGCCACCCCGGCCCGCCCCACCTCCCAGCCCGCACGCGCAACCTGCGGGTCAGGCCGCGCAAACGGCCGTACCGCGTCCGGCATCGGCCGGCGAAAGAGATTTACCTGTCCCGCAGTCCGGCACCGTCCCTTCGACAGCACCCGTACCCGGCAAGCCGCAAGCCGCCGCTGTCCCGGGTACCCCGCCGCAAGATGCGCCGGCTGTTGTCCCCGGGCAGCCTTCCCCTGTGAGCTCGCAAGCTCTCATCCAGCTCTCATCCGCACCTGCCGTCCTACCCGCACCGGTAGCCGCACCGACACCGGCGAAAGCAGCGGCATCTTTCGGTTCGGCTTCGTCCGGCGTTTCCAGCGCGCCCGGGAATGCGGCCGCACCGCCGAACTCCGGTATACAGCAGGCCCAACCTGCCCCGGCCGAAGCCGACGCCGGCAAGGCCAGTGTGTCTTCCGGAGCGAGCGGAGGCGGCCCGCGGCACGACGGTCCATCAGCGCCGCCCAGCTCGCGGGAGCCGGTGCCCGCGGCGGCGGTCCCGGCCCTCGCCGTCCCATTCTCCTCCCTTTCATCTCCGTCCACGGACGCGGTCGGTCCGGCGGCTTCGAAAGGCACGGCTCTACCCGCGCCGGTGCCCGTCCCCGAACCGCCGCCGCTCCAGTCCGCTCATTTCCTTTCATCCGCGGGGACGACGGAACTGCGGCTCGGCCTCCATTCCACGGAGTTCGGCTCGGTTTCGATCGCCACCTCAGCCGCTTCCGGAACCCTGCAGGCTTCCATCGCACTCGACCATGGAGCTTTGGGCCATGCCATCGCCGCCCACCTGCCCGCGCTTGAAGAAAAGCTCGGCTTGCAAACACGCATCGAGGTCCGCGACGGGGGCGCGAGCGCGTCCGGGCAGGGCAGCCCGCAGTCTTCACCGCAAGGCAGCCGGCGCTCTTTCTCGGGCGGGTCTGCCGTTCCTTCCTTCAGCAGCGAGCCCGCGTCCGCGGCCGGCTCTCCAATCCCAACCTCCACCACGCGCTTAAGCGTGCTCGCTTAAAGAAAGGACGCACCATGGCAGCTCTTTCTCTCGGAAGCCCCGGATTTGTCAGTCCGTTCGACGCTTCGGTTCAAACCAAAGCCAAAGCCCAAGATACGGCCGGAACGCCAGGCACGGCCGCCGGCAGCGACCCGTTCTCCACCACGAACCTGGGCTCGACCTTCTTGAACCTGCTCATTCAGGAGCTCAAGAACCAGGACCCTACGCAGCCGGTGGACCCGACCCAAAGCGTCGGCCAGCTGATTTCGCTCAACCAGCTCGATCAACTCATCAGCATCAATCAAACGCTCAACCCCACGGCAAACGCCTCCGCAACAACGGGAACGGGCGCTTCCACCCCGAGCGGGTCGGGCAGCTCATCCAGTCCGACGAACGGTTTGACGAAGGCCGTGGGTGATGCTGCGACGCCCGAAAAAGCCGCGCAAACCCCTGAAGCCCAGGCCCAAGCTGCCCAGCAGGCCGCGCTCCAGGCGCTGCAAACCGCGAATACAAATCCTTCCGCTCCCCTCAACCTCAACGCTCTTTCCAACCTCATCGGAGCCCGCTAGATGTCTTTCTTTTCGATTCCCCTGTCCGGTTTGAATGCCAGCCAGTCCGCACTCCAAGCTGTTTCCAACAACATCGCGAACGTGTCGACCGACGGCTATAAGGACCAGAACGTCACCTTCAGCGACATTTTCGCGCAGAGCGGCATTTCCAACGGCGCGAAGGACCCGATTCAGGCCGGCGACGGGGTGGAGACTGCATCCACCACGACCAATTTCACCGACGGCACCGCGACGGAAACCAACATCGCGTCGAATCTCGCGCTCAGCGGGGACGGTTTTTTTGTCGTCCGCCAGCCCGGCGGCGCGACCGCGTACTCCCGCGCCGGGGACTTCACCACCAACAACGCCGGGCAGCTGATCGCGCCGGACGGCTCGCTGGTGCTCGGCTACCCGGCGGCGAACGGAGCCATTCAGACCTCGGCACCGCTGGGCCCGCTCACCCTCGGCAAAGGTCTCATCAATCCGGCCACGCCGACATCCACATTTTCCGCCGATGTAAATCTTGATTCCGACGCGGCCGTGGGGGATACGACCGCGGCGTCTTCGGTCGGCATCTATGACTCGCTCGGCGGCCTGCACAGTCTGCAAGTTACCTATACAAAGACCGGCACGAACCAGTGGAGCTACTCGGTCAATATCGCCAGTGCCGAGCTGGCCAATCCGACGCCGGGATCAAATACACAGCAGCTCGCCACCGGCACACTTACGTTTGACGCGAGCGGCAAGCTGACCGCACCGGTGCAAGCGAACGGCAGCCCCGCGCCTCAGACCATCACCGTTCCGGCTTACGCCGACGGTGCGTCCGCCTCAAACATCACCTGGGATTTAGCTGATTCCACTGGTAAAAGCTTGATCACGCAATCCGACCTTGCCAGCGATACCAGCAACCTTGTTCAAAACGGGAATCCGGCCGGCTCTCTTAAGGACTACTCCATCCTGTCGGATGGAACCATACAAGCGACCTTTGACCATGGCTCTCCGCGGTCGCTGGGTCAGGTTGCAGTCGCAACCGTGGTCAATACGCAAGGCCTTCAACAGATCGGCAACAATCTGTTTCAAGTCACAGAAGGCTCCGGCCAGGCGGAGGTCGGCATCGCCGGCACGGGCGGCCGCGGCACCATCAAGGGCGGCTATGTGGAAAGCTCGAACGTGAACATCGCGAGCGAGTTTTCCAAGCTCATCGTGGCGCAGCAGGCTTACCAGGCTAATGCCAAGACCGTAACCACCTTCAACCAGATCGAGCAAGCGACCATCGCGATCCTGCAGTAACCATGATCACGGCTCATCGCGCTCCAATGCGGGCGCGATGAGCCGCACTTGAAACGGAGGCAGAGCTGAAAGCCGGCGGAAATGCCCGGAGCTTCTCACCCCGCTCTCATCCTGACCACCCTTCGGTAATCTCCGCCTGCTTGGGTTTGGCCCCTTGCTTGCACCTTCTCTCGGTGTCGCATGCCGGGAGCCTCCATGAGCACTGCCCTCCAGATTTCCGACCCAATTACCCCGAGCGGGATCTCGCTCGCGCCCGCCCCGCCGCGCCGCGCGGTGGAAACACTGCCGTGGCTGCCTTGCACGCTCGCGCTGGACGTACCGGTGCTGCGCTTCACCGTGCGTGCGCTCTTGGAGCTCGCGCCGGGCGCTGTTCTGGAAACCAACTGCCACCAAAGCATGGACATTCCCATGCGCGTCAACGGGCTCCTGATGGCCTGGACCGAGTTCGAAGTGGTGGGCGACCGCTTGGCGGCGCGGATTACGGATCTGGCATGAACTTGTTTTCAGCTTTGCTGTTCCGTCAGCAGGTCGCCCGGCCGGCGGCGCGCGCCTGGACCTCCGTCGGTTTGGAGCGCGTCGCGGGTGTATTGCGCTCGCTTGGGCAAGGGCTTGCCCGATCGCGCGCCTCGCGGGGCACGCCCCGTTTGCAGGTCGTCGAGAAGATCCACCTGGGGGAAAAGCAGTTCATTGCGCTGCTGGAACTCGATGGGCAAAGCTTTCTGGCGAGCGGGTCTCCCGGCGCGCCTTTGCAGATCGCACCCTCGCCGCTGCCGCAAGACCGGCAAGCGCGGGTGAAAGAGGCGCATGCTCCCGAGATCGAACCGGTGCCGGCCGAAGCGTGCAGCGCACCCGAGCCGGTCATGGCTCCGACCCCTGCCGAGCAGGAAGTTCTTCCCCTCGAG
>CAXTSB010000026.1:0-19592 GCA_964246845.1 uncultured Acidobacteriaceae bacterium | reverse complement strand
CCCCTCGAGACCGCCCTTTCCGCCAGGCCAGTTCAGCTCAAGCGGCGGAAGGGACGCCCGAGGCGGACGATTACCTCACCGGAGAAGCCTGCCGTGCCCCGCCTGTTCGCGGAGGATTCTTCGCTTGCAGTCTTGTGCGGCGCCGTCAGCCCGCCCGCGGAGAACGCTCCGTCGCTCCCGAACGGCCCCGCCGAGACCGCATCCGCTGAAAGCAGCGTGGAGGGAGCCGAGCCGGAAGCGGAAACCGGTCCCACAGGGCAGGTACAACTCTCTCTCGCGCAAGCAGTCACACAAGCACGGGCGGAAAAACCCGCGCGGAAGCCGCGCCGCACCACAACTCCGAAGCAGCGGATCGCAGCGGTGCCGCAGCCTGCGGAAGTTGCGAAGTTCAGCGCACAACCGGAAGCAGCCGCCTTAGTGGAAACGCGGCTCGCGCCGCATCAACCCGTGCCGGAACCGCAAGCCGAACTGACGTCCATTTCCCATGCCGTCGCGAAAACCGATGCCATCGCAACAACCGAGGAGGCGTACCCCAAGCTCGACCCGACCTTTGCCGCGCTGCTCCATATCCGCATGCTGGCGGCTGAAGCGTTTCAGGAAGCCGACGCCAAGCCCGTCCTGCCGCCGCCTCCGACGCCGTCCAAGCCGTCCGGCCTGCTGCGCCGGTTCAGCATCTCCGCATGTCTGGTTCTGCTCCTATCGACCGCAAGCGCGCACGCCGCCGGGCTTGCCCCGGCGGGCGGCGATATCCACATCACCGGGTTGGGCGGCTCGTCCGCGCCGTGGTCCATCGTCGTTGTCCTTACGCTGCTCACGCTCTTGCCGTCGCTCCTGTTCTGCATCACCCCGTTCGCGCGGCTCCTGATCGTCTTTCACTTCCTACGCCAGGCGCTGGGCCTCCAAACCACGCCGTCCAACCAAACGCTCATTGGCCTTTCGCTCATCCTCACATTTTTTCTCATGCAGCCCACGGGCGAGGTGATCTACCGTGACGCGATCCTCCCCGTGCAGGCGGGCAAGCTCACGCCGCTCGACGGCTTGGTACGCGCGGGCGACCCGATGCGCCGCTTCATGGCGCACTACGTCCGCGAAAAGGACGCGCAGCTCTTCCTTGAGATCGCCCACGAGCCGCGCCCGCGCACGGTCGAGGACATGAGCTTTCGCGTCCTGCTGCCGGCCTACATTCTTTCCGAGCTCAAGGCCGGCTTCCAGATCGGGACGGTGCTGTTTCTACCGTTCTTGATCGTCGACATGGTGATCGCGTCCATCACCACCTCGGTCGGCATGGTGCAGCTGCCGCCCGTGGTCATTTCCACGCCCCTCAAACTCCTCCTGTTCCTCATGGTCGACGGCTGGCACCTGCTGATCGGTTCCCTGATGCGGAGTTTCAACTAATGGGCGTAGACGCGGTTGTCCAGCTCGGGCGGGGCATGCTCACCGAGGTCATCCTGCTGCTCGCGCCGATTCTGCTGACGGCGATCGCGGTCTCGCTGCTCGTCAACGTCGTCCAGGTGCTGACCTCACTCCAGGACCAAACGCTCTCCATTGTTCCGCGCCTGGCCGCGACCGGCGGCGTGATCTTTCTGATCATGCCGTGGATGTGGCGGCACCTGACCACGTACACCATCCAGCTGTTTTCCGACTTCCACAAGGTGCTCCAGTGATCTCCGTCCCGTTCGGCGAGATTCTCGCGGGCTTCCTGTTTATCGGCGTGCGCTTGTCGGGGCTGATGCTGTTCGCGCCGTTTTTCTCAAGCGAAGCCATCCCGGCGCGCGTGAAGGCCGTGCTCGTCATCGCGCTGTCGGCCCTCTTATATCCGATCGTTTCGCCGCGGTTTCCGCCGTTTTCGCTCGAGCAATGGCCCATTCTCGTCCTGAGTGAGCTGCTGGTCGGCGCGGCCACCGGCATCGCGACCTCGCTCGTCTTCGACGCGGTGCAGATGGCCGGGCAAATCCTGAGCGTGCAGATGGGCTACTCGCTCATCTCGATCCTCGACCCGCAAACCATGGCGGAATCGACCGTGGTCGCGACGTTTCACCAACTGCTCGCGATGTTGATTTTCCTGCGCTTCGACGTGCACCTGTGGCTGCTGCGCGGGTTGAGCGACAGCTTCGCCTACCTGCCGCCCGGCTCGGCGCACCTCAGCCCCACGTTTGTGCATACGGTCTTCGCGGCGGGGGCGGGTGTGTTCGCGGTCGGTTTGCAGCTGGCCGCGCCAGTGCTTTCGGCTACGTTCTTTACCGATATCGTGCTGGGCCTGCTTGCCCGCGCCTCGCCGCAGCTGCCCGTTTTGCAGCTGGGGCCGGCGGTGAAGAGCCTGCTCGGGATCTCCATTCTCATCGCCACGCTCAAGTACTGGCCCACGGTGTTTCGCGGGCTGTTTCTCAACGCCGTCCACACCTCGGAACACTTACTTCATTTGGCTGCGTGAGCAATGGCCGACGAGAGCAAAACAGAAAAAGCCAGTCCGCAGCGGCGCCAAAAAGCCCGTGAGCAAGGCTCGGTCGCGCGCTCGCGCGAGCTGCCGGGCGTGCTCGCGATCGCGGGGGCTTGCGCGGCGGTGATGATGCTCGCGCCTGCCGCAGCTCACCACTGGACCGGTTTATATCGCGAACTGCTGGACTCGGCCGCGACTGCAAACATCGAGCCGAACGGGCCGCAGCTGTTTTGGCTCGCGGCGGAAACCGCCCGCTGGACCGCGCCCGTGATTGCGGTCGCGTTTGCCCTGGCATTCGCGGCGCTCGCCGCGCAAGGCGGCATCACGTTCGCGCCCGCCGCGCTTGCGATCAAGCCGGAGCGCATGAGCCCGTCCGCGCGGTTGGGCCAGATCTTTTCGATCGCCGGCGTCCAGAACCTGCTCAAGTCGCTCGTTCCGTTCACCCTGATGGCGGCGATCGGCTGGAGCACGCTCCGCAGCCACTGGGCGGTCATGGTGCACCCGGCGGTCGCGGCCCCGCGCGGGTTCGCGAACTACTTGGGGGAGATTTCCTTCGCGATCGCATGGAAGTGCGGCCTGGTGCTGCTCGGCTGGTCGGCGATTGATTACTTCCTGGTCTGGCAGAAAAACGAAGGCGACCTGAAGATGTCGCGCCAGGACGTGAAAGACGAAATGAAGCAGACCGACGGCAACCCGGCCGTGAAGAGCCGGGTCCGTCGCGTGCGCAACCAGATGCGCCGGCGCAATGCTTTAAAAGCGACCAAGACCGCGACCGTGGTCGTCACCAACCCGACCCACTATGCCGTGGCGCTGCGGTATGAGCCGACCATGGCCGCCCCGCAAGTGGTCGCGAAAGGCCTGGACCTCCTGGCGCAACAGATTAAAGCGCTGGCGGTCGAGGAAGGCATTCCGCTGATGGAAAACCGCCCGCTCGCGCAGGCTTTATATAAATCGGTCGAGGTGGGCGATGCGATCCCGTCCGCGCTGTACCAGGCCGTCGCCGACATTCTCGTGCTCGTGTTCCGCGCGCAAGCCGAACTGCGCGCCCAAGAAGCCGCCCGGCGCTCGCGGTCAGCTTCCGGCGCGCCCTTGCAAGCACCTTCAGGAAAACTCTCATGAAACCCGCAGCCCCGAAACAGCCTCTTCTTACCGCTCTGCGCGCCTCGGGCGACTGGGTCGCCCCGGTCGCCGCGGTCGCCATGCTGTTTGTCATGCTGGTGCCCCTGCCCGGCTGGGTGCTCGACTTTCTTCTGACCATCTCGATCACCGCGTCGGTGCTGGTGCTGCTCACCGCGATCCAGATCCTCAAGCCGGTGCAGTTTTCGGTGTTTCCCTCGCTGCTGCTCCTGCTGACGCTCATGCGGTTGTCGCTTGACCTGGCGAGTACGCGCCGCATCCTCCTGCACGGTTCGGACGGGCCTTCCGCCGCGGGGCATGTGATCGAGGCGTTCGGGCAGTTCGTGGTCGGCGGCAACTATATCGTGGGTTTCGTCCTGTTTTTGGCGCTCACCGCGATTCAATTTCTCGTCATCAGCCACGGCGCGGTGCGCACGGCGGAGGTCACGGCGCGCTTCACGCTCGACGCGCTGCCCGGCAAGCAACTTGCGATCGACGCGGACCTGAATGCGGGGTTGATCAACGAACAGCAGGCGCGCAAGCGGCGCGCCGCCATCGGGCAGGAGGCTGAGTTTTGCGGTGCCATGGACGGCGCGGCGCGGTTCTCGCAGCGCGACTCGCTGGCCACCATCATGATCATGGCGATCAACATCATCGCCGGTTTCCTGATCGGGGTGTTTCAGCAGGGCATTCCGTTCGCGGACGCGCTGAAGACCTACACCATCCTCACGGTCGGGGACGGGCTGGTCGCGATCCTGCCGTCGCTGCTGGTTTCGGTCGCGGGCGGCATCGTGGTCACGCGCGCGGCCAGCAAGGACTCGCTCGGCGTGAACGTAAGCCGGCAGATCCTGGGAAGCCCGCGTTTGCTGCGGATTGCCGGCGGCGTGCTGTGCGCGCTGGGGCTGATCCCCGGCCTCCCCAAGCTTGCCTTTTTCGCGCTGGGCGGCTTGCTGTTTTTCGCGGCTTCCAAAATGAAGGGCGAGCCGGTTGTCGAGGAGGATGAGGGTGCCGCGCCCGCGCCGGCGCTGCTTGGAGCGGGCGCGCCGACTGCTGATCCCATGGACGCCGTGCTGAAGCTGGACGAGCTGATGCTGGAGGTCGGGGCAAGCCTGGTGCCGATGGTCGATGCCGCGCAGGGCGGACAGCTGCTCAACCGCATTAAGAACATGCGCCGCTCGCTGGCGCAGCAACTCGGGTTCCTCGTTCCGTCGATCCATATCACCGACAATCTGTCGCTCAAGCCGGGCGAGTACGCGGTGCATCTGCGGGGAACGGAGATCGCGCGCGCCGAGCTGCGCCGGGGGCAGCTGCTGGCCATCCACTCGGGCCCGAAAGCACCGCCCTTGCCGGGCATCGACACGCGCGAACCCGCGTTCGGGACGCCCGCAAAGTGGATCGGCCCGGAGCTGCAGGCGCAGGCCATCGCACTGGGCTATGCGGTGGTGGACGCGACCTCGGTTTTGGCCGCGCACCTGGCCGAACTCATCAAGCGCAATGCGCATGAGCTCTTGACCCGCGCGGAAACCAAGCGGCTGGTCGACCGCGTGAACGAGTCTCATCCCAAGCTCATCGAGGAGCTCGTTCCCAAGCTGATGAGCCTGGGCGAGGTGCAAAAAACACTGAGCCAGTTACTTCGGGAACAAGTCTCGATCCGCGACCTCGGTTCGATTTTGGAAGCGATGGTCGATACCGCGACCACCAACAAGAATCCCATCGCGCTCGTGGAAGCCGCGCGCCACGCGGTCGGGCGCTCGCTTGTGCATCCGTTGCTGGACGAATCCGGGGCGCTGAAGGTAGTCACGCTCGATGCGGCGCTCGAGGAAGAGTGCATGCGCGCCGCGAACTCGGGCGCCGGACCCTCCGGAGCCGGCGCATTGCAGGTGAGTGTGGCACGAAAAGTGCTGGACAGTCTGCGTGCGACTTTCGGCGACACCATCGGCGACGCTCCTCCGATCCTGCTGTGCGCTTCCCCGGGCCGCTTTTACCTGCGGCGGCTCATGGAGCCGTTCTTGCCGAAGCTCGTGGTTATCGCGCCGACCGAGATTCCGCCCATGACGGCGGTGCAATCGGTAGGGGTCGTCCGCTAGGGGCTTGAGTTGGGAACAGGTGAGAAAGGGATGAGGGCATGATGGGAACGCAGGCGGCATACAAGGACGGAGCAGGGATGGCGGCGCTGGACGGGCGCAATCAAATGATTCTTGATGAGCTGCCTCAAGTGCAATTCATCGCCGCACGCATCCTGGAGCGTTTGCCGGCGAATGTGCAGTTGGAGGACCTGGTCTCGGCCGGCGTGCTCGGGCTGCTGGAGGCGTTTGAGCACTACGACCCGGCCCGCAACGCGCAATTTAAAACCTATGCCCGGTTCCGTATCCGGGGCGCGATCATGGACAGCCTCCGCAACCTGGACTGGGGCACGCGCAACATGCGGCGCAAGGCCCGGGACATCACCGAAGCCAAGGCGCGGCTTGAATCCGAACTCGGCCGCGGCGCGTCGACCGAAGAGATCGCGCGCGCGCTGCACATTTCCGTCGATCAGCTGGAAGCCACCATGAGCCGCATCGACGGGCTGCAGATGGTGGAGCAGCGCTCGATGCCGCTCGGGGAAAGCGGCGAGTTTGAGGACCTGGTGGAGTCGGCGGCAAGCCAGGACGCAAGCCCGTTCGACCTGTGCCTGCGCGCGGAAAACAAGGAACAGCTGGCCGGTGCCGTCGCCATGCTGAGCGAGCGCGAACAGCTCGTGCTTTCGCTGTATTACAAGGAAGAGCTGACGATGAAAGAGGTCGCCGAGGTGGTCGGCATCGCGCTTTCGCGCGTTTCGCAGATCCACAACGCCGCGGTCACCAAGCTGCGCGCCTCGCTCCGCTCCATGCAGTCGCGGCCGATTGCGGGCATGCGCCCCCGTGTGGCCGCGACCATCGCCGCCGGAGCCGCCTGCTGATGAGCATGTATTCACAAGGGGAACGCGCCATCCAGCCCTGCAATTTTCGCTCTGCGGGCAGGCTGTCCAACGAAAGCGCCCGCGCGCTGAAAACACTGCACGAAAGCCTGGCGCGCAATTTGATGAATACGCTCGACGTATACCTGGGTACCGCGCTCGACATTAAGCTCGCGAGCCTGGAGCAGCTTTCGATGGAGGACTACCGCGCGGGCCTCCAGCTGACAAATTACATGCTGCCTTGCGTGCTCGCGCCGGCTTCGCACACATTGGTTCTTGAGCTGGATGCGCCCCTGCTGTACACCATGGTGGATTTGCTGCTCGGCGGGGCGGGCGGCGCGGGCGAGGATGCCCGCGAGTTGACTGAAATCGACGAGGAGATTGCCCACGGGATCGCGGCGCTGGTGGGCCAGCAGGTGGAGCGCGCTTGGCAGCCGATCGGCGTCACGGTCGCGCCCGGCGCGGCGGTGCGCCCGTCCATGGTGCACAAGCTATTTCCGCCGACTGAAAAAGTGCTGACCGTCCGGTATGAAGTGGCGCTTGCCGGGGTTTCCGGCGCGCTGCACCTTGCGTTTCCCGCTTCGGTGGGCGGCCACTTGGTGCGCAATATCAAGGCCGACCCGGCAGCCGCCGCGCGCGGGCCGGTGCGCTTTTTCCCCCGCCTGCCGCTTGAGGAGCGCATTCTTGAGTGCCGCTTTACGCTCGCCGGCGGACTGCCCGAGGTCCGCGTACCCGTGCGCGAGCTGGCCGCGCTGGCTGTCGGCCAAGTGTTCCGCCTCGGCGCGCCGGTCGAGTCGACCGGCCGCCTCACCCTTGAAGGCAAGCAGTTCTTTGAGGCCGTTCCCGTCCGCAGCGGCAAGCATAAGGCCGTTGAACTGATCACCCCCGCCCAGCAAAACGGATGGGCGGGGGACTGACTTCCTTTCAATGAAATCGCGAGCAACCATGGACCTTAAAAAATCCGCGCAAGCCCACTCTCAGTTTGCTGCTGTTTTCGCCCCGCTGCTTTCCGCCCAGCTAGGCTTTCCGCTGGAGGCCGTTCCGCCTTCGGAAGAAAACGGCGGCAATCCGGCCGACCCGGGCCTTAGGCTCCCGCTCCGGTTTCAGGGCGCGCTTGCAGGCCAATGCTTCCTCGCGGCGGGCGCGTCGGATGCCGCCCTGCTTGGCGAGGCCGCCTCCGAAATCCTTCGCGGAGCGCTTCAGGCCATGGCTGAACCGCTCGCGGCCGCCCTGTTCGCCCAGTACGGGTCCGTGCACATTGTTCCTGCTGAGCCCGCCGACGCGCCGCGTGAGGACGCTTCGCTCATCGCATTGCTGACCGGCATTGTTGAAGGCAAACCCGTGACGCTGACGCTGCTTGCGGACAGCGAGCTGGAGCGCGGGCTGTCTCGGTTAGCGCGGGTCCGTGCCGCGGCCGAGGCCTCCGGTTACACCGGCGGCAACCTGGGCCTGGTGATGGATGTGGAGCTGAACGTCGCGCTCCGCTTCGGCGAGCGCCGGCTTTCGCTGCGCGAAGTGATGGACCTGACCAGCGGCTCGGTGGTGGAGCTGGACCGCGAAGTGGATGAACCGGTGGAGCTGATCCTGGACGGCAAGGTGATCGCCCGGGGCGAGGCGGTAATCGTGGATGGAAACTACGGGGTCCGCGTCACGGAAGTGCTCCATCCGGTCGTCATGTAGGGACGCTGTCGAATACAAACTGTGAGGCTTGCCATGCCCGCTCTTCTTCCTCTTCGCCGCCGTGCGCTCCAAGCGGCGCAGAGCCGGTTTCACTTCCGGCTGCACCGGTGCGGCGGGGCTGAAGGCTGCCGGCGATGGACGCTGAGGCACCACCGCCTGCGCAAGGACGGCGTGTTCCTCCATGCGCAATGGCTGTGCTGCCCGGGGTGCCTGCGCGCCGCCCTTTTCCGCGCCCTCGGCGCACCCGCGCGCAGCGATGTGCGCGCGATGCCGCGGCTGCCGCGCATGCCGTTCCGGCTGATCCTGCTGCAAAACCGCGCGCTTACAGAGCAGCAGCTCGCCGACGCGCTCGCGCGCTCCGAGCAGGCCGGCGCACCCCTGGCACGCACGCTGCTGGAGCTCCTGCTGGTGACCCCCGCGGCCCTCGCGCAGGCGCTCGCCGCAGAGAACGGGTGCGCCGCTTATACTCTCCAGCCCGCGCCCGTGCCGGCTCATCTGGAGCTGCCGTCCGCCCTGGCCCGAGGTTCGGAAGCCGCGACGGTGCATGCAACGGCATCCCGACTGTTGATCGGCTTTGTCCATCGCCTCGACCGCGAACTGCTGCGCGCGGTGGAGGAGATTACCGGGCTCCGGGCTGAGCCTTGCTTCATCACCGCCGAGCACCATGCGCGGCAGCTTGCGCTTTCCGCCCAGACAGCGCCCGCGCCCGCGACGCCCATGGCCGTGCCGGAAGCGGCGGCGCTGCTGACCCGCAACGGCATCGCCGCCGGAGCCGAGCGGGTCGTGCTCGCGCGGGTCCGCGAATCGGTCTGGGTTCGCTTCGCCGCCGCAAACGAGTGCCGCGATGAGCTGCTGTGTGTGCCGGCGAACGCTGAAAGTTCCGAAACGGCCTCCATTCCTGCACCCCGAGAAAAAAAGCTGCGCGCGCTCTAGAACTTTCGCCCCGAAATGCCGATAAAAGGGGTGACCCGCAATGCAGCTCACCTCCTACAATCCGGCTCTGATCGAGCGCCCGGCACTCCACCTCGCGGCAGGAAACGGCGCGGCGCCCTTTCCCCACGCGCCCACCTTGCTCGCAACCCGTTTGCAGCTGGAGCTGCTGCTTTCCAACCGTCCGCCGTCCGGTTCGATCGACCTTCGGGAAGCCGCGGGCATTCTGTTGAACGACCTCGGCGCAACGCTTGAAATTTTTCGCCGCGCCGGTGAACACGTCCGCTGCGCCGTGCCCTGCGGCCACGTTTGCGGGCAGGCTTCGGACGAAGCCGATCACGCCTGCGCCGAGTTCGGCTCGGTGGCCGAACGTTTGGAGGACTGCTTGGCCGCGCTCGGCACGGAAACCTGGCTGGAAGCGGTCAACGCGGCAGCCGTGGAGCGGGCCGCGCTGACGCCGGACGGGTTGCTGGCCCTCACTCACTTTTGGGAGCACGCCCGTGCTATCGCATACGCATGCTGGCTTTTGGCGGAAGGCTCGGAGGAAGTCGCGCCCGAGGAGGCCTACCTGGCCGGCCTTTTCCACGAGGCCGCGGAGCTGCCCCGCCTGCTCGGCTGGACGCCGGCGCAGTTCGGCGCGGCCGGTTCGCGCTGGACGCCGCCCGCGCTCGCGCACCTTGCCGCGCACTTCCGCCTGCCCGGCTATCTTGCCTGCCTGCTCACGACCTCAGGCGAAGCGACGCGGTGGCAATGCCTCCTCAATGCCGCCCACGCTTGGTATGAGCCCTTGCCGGTGCAGGCGTGATGGAGGCTGCGTATGCACGACGCATTGCTTGCGTAGGGTTTGCGCGAGGAAAGGTTCGGTCAGAAGACGACTGCGTGCTGTCAATCTGAGTGAGATACATTCGGGCCGATGAGAGCTTCTCGCTTTTAATCATGATCAAGCCGACATTTAGAACTCATTGGATAAATCAGCGCGTAGATTCGTTTTGAACCCTTGCTGCGAACGTCTCGATCTCTTGCAGCACCTCAGCACGCTTCGAGTCTTGCACGCCATGCGTTGCATGCGGCAACAGGACGATTTTGACATCTTGTTGCGCCCTGAACAGCTTAAGCCGCTGGTCGATAAAGGCCATATCTTCTTTTTCGCGGTTCCGGCGATCCGCCCCGGTAACGGAAGCAGGAAGATTGTGAGGATAGGCAAAGATTACAAGTATCGGGCATTTAATGACGCTGTAACGCTGTTCACTGTCCAAGATAGCTCGTTCGGCTCTTCCTTCCGAGGTGCGTCTGTCTGCCTCCTGTTCAGCCACTCTATCGGCAGAAAGAGGCCCTGCCGCGCCGAGCGATTTGGAAAAGGCCTGCATCTCCGTTTTAAAGTCGGGCAGCTCTTGGAGGAATAAATCTACCGCCTTCTTCTCTTCCGCAGGGTCTATGTCGTCGAGGGCATGCGCAAAATACCGGCGCATCGTAATGATGTCGAGCTGGACATCGTTCAATCCCGGGGATGATAAAGCGTAGCGGTATCCAGCGTCTAGGTACACCAAGCCGGCAACTCGCTCAGGCTTTCGACTTCCAATTGAGCTGAGTTCCTCGCCGGCGAGAGAGTGGCCCACAATCAAAGGCTTTACAAGCTTAAGCTGGTCAAGGACTGCCAGTACGTCGTCGGCAAGACGATCCGCGGAATAGTTCTCGGATGTAGGTACTGGTGCGCTGGAGCGTCCATAGCCGCGTCGAGTTATCGTGTAAACACGAAACTTACTTGCGAGCGCGATAGCGAAGGAGCTGAAGTCCGAGCCCTTAGCGCCAAGTCCCGCCAGCAAGACCAGGGGCTGCCCTGAACCTCCCCATTCGTTTACTTCTACCTTCACTCCAGGTTCGGTCTCAATCAGAAAGGTGGAGGGTTCAGCTTTTTGGCAATAGGTGAAGTTCGCAAAAGAAAGCACTGCCATGGAAAACAAAATCACGGATCGATGTATGCCTTTGCCGAACATGGCTTCAGCTTACGCTCTTGCCGATCCTAAATGCCGCCAGTTTCATTCCGGGCAGCGGTATAACTAAGCATGGCTGAACGGTTTGAGGGCTTTCCGGCCGGGGCGCTGCCTTGGCTGCGGCGCTTGAAGAAAAACAACGACCGCGCCTGGTTTGCCGAGCGCAAGGCTGAGTATGAGCGGCTTCTGCTCGGGCCGATGCTGCTGCTGGTCGAGGAGCTTGGGGCCGCGCTTGCCGAAGCCGGGCTGCCCATGCGCGCTCCCGCCAAGGCTCCCGTGTTCCGCATCTACCGCGATATCCGGTTTTCCAACGACAAATCCCCGTTTAAGACCAACATCGCAAGCGTGCTGCACCGCGAAGGCAGCAAGCGGCTGGACGGGATCGTGTATCTCCATGTGGACCCGGAGGGGTCCTTCGCGGCGGCAGGATTTTGGCAGCCGGAGAAAGCTGCCCTGAACCGCTGGCGGGAGCGCATCGCTGAGGAACCGGCCCCGCTGCTCCGCATCCATGGCGAAACTCCTCTCGACCAGGAAGACACGCTTGCCCGCATGCCCCGCGGGTATGAGCAGCATGGGACCGCTCCCCATGCACACCTGCTTCGGCTCAAAAGCTTTGTGGTGCGTGAGCCGATCGCGCCGGAGTCGCTTGCTTCGCGGAAAGCTCTGGAACAGGCCGTGGTCTTTGCGCGAAAAGCGGCCCCGCTCCTGCGGTATGGATGGGAGTTTGACCGCGCCGCCCATACCCGGGTAGATTAGACCCTGTACCTACGCGGGAGTAGCTCAGTGGTAGAGCATCGCCTTGCCAAGGCGAGGGTCGCGGGTTCAAGTCCCGTCTCCCGCTCCAGCCGCTTTCCGAATGATTTGAACGGCTGGCAGGTGCTTCTCGGCGCGGTACCCAAGTGGTAAGGGAGAGGTCTGCAAAACCTTTATGCGCCGGTTCGATCCCGGCCCGCGCCTCCACTTCTCTCCCCATCGCGCAAACCTGTACACTCGGGTTCTCCTGAGGAGGGCTTGCGCTTGATCCGTTCCAAAACCTTATCGCGCCGTACAGTTCTGCGTGGGTTGGCCGCGACCGGTGTTGCCGCGTCGGCTCCGGCATGGGCGCAGGGCGCCAAGCACGCCGCGTTGACAGTGCACCCGAAGGAGGTTCTGGCGTCGGTTCCGGCCGACTATAGGGGCCTCAGCTACGAGTCGGCGCAGCTGGTCCACCCCGGCTACTTTTCCGCGGACAACAAGGACCTGGTCGCGCTCGTCCGCACCCTGGGTCCGCGCGGCGTGCTCCGCATCGGCGGGAACACCAGTGCTTTCACCGTGTGGAGGCCTGATCAAGAGGCGGATGCAAGCGATGCCGCCCCATACGGCCCCGACCTGGGGGCGCGCGTGGAAAAGCAAAAGCCGGACGCATATCCCATCTCCGGCAAAGCAATCGACAACCTGCGCGGCTTTCTCGATGCAACCGGCTGGGGACTCATCTACGGCCTGAACCTGCGCTACGGCACGCCCGAAGCCGCGGCGGAGGAAGCCGCTTACGTCCAGAAAACCTGCGGGGCGAAGCTGCTGGCTTTGCAGTTCGGCAACGAGCCGGACTTGTTCAACCATGTGCTGGGGTCCGAGGATGAAAGCACCCGCTGGACGTACGAGGAGTTCCTGCCGGCGTGGAAAGCCATGTATGCCGCGGTGCACGCCAAGCTGCCGCAGGTGCCGATCGCCGGGCCGGACTGCGCCTTCAACGCCGCATGGGTCGAGCGGTTTGCGGCGGACACGCGCGGCATGGTGCAAGCGCTCACCACGCATTACTACGCCGAGGGCCCGCCGAAGGACCCGCGCATGACCATCGACCTGCTGCTCCATCCTGGGCAAAAAATCGCGGATGATGTGTACCCGGCTATCGACGCGGCAAAAAAAGTTGGGCTTCCGTTCCGGATGAGCGAGGGCAACTCGTGCTTCAACGGTGGCAAGCCGGGGGTGAGCGACACCTTGGCTTCCGCGCTGTGGGCGGGCGACTTCATGCTCGACTTAGCGGCGCGCGGGACCAGCGGGGTTAACCTCCACGGCGGCGGTTTGGGGGTGTACACGCCGATTGCAACCGCCCGTGACGGCGGCTCGACAGCGCGGCCGGACTTTTACGGGATGTGGCTTGCCGGGCAGTTCGCCGGGGCGCGGCTGGTGCGCGCTGAGTTGGCCGGCATGCCCGCCGGTGCGAACGTCACCGCCTATGCTTCTGAAAAGCTGCTTGCCGTATTTAACAAAGACGCCGAACCGGTGGAGCTGCGGGTGCGCGGGGTCAAGGGCAAGGGCGCGATGTTTGTGCTCACCGGGCCCGCGCTGGACGGCAAAACGGGCGTCACATTCGGGACCGGTGCCCGTGAGCCCGGCATGCAGTGGGCGCTCGGCGCGAACGGGCCGGCTGCGCTTGAGCAGCTCATAGTTCCGGGAGCGAGCGCTGTACTGGTCAGGATGGGCTGATGCACGGGGTGCCCGCCGGAAGTGCGCCGCACGAGCCTGCCGGAGATGCACTGCTCCAACAGGCAGCTCCGGCGCGGCTTTACGACCGGCAGCAGCATGCCGCGTTCTTCGCGGTAACGGTGCTGTTCTTCCTGTGGGCGCTGCCGAACAACCTGAACGATGTTCTGATCCGGCAGTTCATGAAGTCGTTCCGGATCACGCGCCTTGAAGCGGGTTTGGTGCAGTCGGCGTTTTACCTCGGCTACTTTTGCGTGTCCGTGCCGGCTGCGCTGGTGTTGCGTCGGCTCGGGTACAAAGCGGGCTTGGTCTGCGGATTGCTGCTCTACGCGGCCGGCTGCCTGCTGTTTTGGCCGGCGGCCGCGGTGGACCGTTACGGGCTGTTCCTCTTAGCGCTGTTTGTGATCGCATCCGGCCTCGCGTTTCTTGAAACGGGAGCGGGCGCGTTTATCGCCGGGCTGGGGCCGGCGGCCTCATCCGAGCGCCGCGTCAACTTCGCGCAGAGCTTCAATCCGCTGGGCGCAATCTCCGGTGCGCTGCTCGGGACCACTTTGATCTTTTCCGGGCTTGATCCTTCCCCGGCGCAGGTCAGTCGGATGGAAGCCGCCGGGCAGTACCGGGCGTTTCTCCACACGGAAACGCTTCGGGTGGTCGCGCCTTACCTTGTGCTGGGTGGATTGGTGCTCGCGTTCGCGCTGCTCCTGGCGCGGGTCCGTTTTCCGCCGGAGCAAGCCCGGGACGGCGAACGCGGGTCGGTGCGTGCACTGGCCCGCGTCCCGCATTTTCGGGCTGCCGTAACGGCGCAGTTTTTCTATATGGGCGCGCAGGTGGGTACCTGGAGTTTCCTGATCCAGTATGCGATCGACTACACGCGGCAAGGCGAGCGCGCGGCGGGCTACTTTTTGAGCGGGACGCTTACTTTGTTTGCCGTGGGCCGGTTCGCGGCGACGGCGCTGATGCGCTCCGTCCGTCCGAACCGGCTGGTGGGCGCTTTTGCGCTTACCAATCTCGCGCTGCTCGCGGCGGCGATCGCCGTACCGGGCTGGTGGGGCTTGACCGCACTGGTCGCGACCAGCTTTTTCATGGCCCCGATGTATCCCACCATCTTCGCGCTCGGCCTCAAGAACCTGGGCCCGAACACGACTTTGGGTGCGAGTGTGCTGGTGATGGCCATCATCGGCGGCGCGGCGCTGACGCCCGGAATGGGCTGGGCCGCGGAGCGCGCGGGCTCCATGGCGGTGGGCTACACCGTCCCGCTTGCCGCATATGCGGTGGTGGCTTGGTTCGCCTTCGCGGGTTCACGCATTAGTTTTAAAACTTAGCGATGAGCGCCACTCCCCCGACAAGCAGCGCGCCGCCCAGCATACGGGGCCCATTGAGTGCGTGCGGTTGCAGGCGGAATCATCCGAAGTGATCCAGGAGCAGCGAGGGGAGCAGCGCGGCCGTGACGGTGAAGGCCATAAACGGTCCCGCGCCCACCTTTTGCACCTGGGTCAGCCCGGCGTAGACCTGTACCGCGCCCACCAAGCCGCCGACCACCGCCCACCACGGCAGTCCCGCGATGTCGCGCGCGGTCGGCAGCGGGTTGGGCAGGATGAGAAACAGCCCGGCAAAGAAGAAGGTGATGAGCGCGAAGGAAACCGTGGACGCGAGATACGGGTTGACGAGCGAATGCTTGAGTTGCGCGTTCATGGCGGCCCCGCAGGCCTGCAGCCCACCGCCTAGGATGATGAACGGAATGATCCAAGATGATTTCAAAGCGGGTTCTCCTTTTCAGTGCGGATGGGTGAGCAGGGAAGCGCCGACAGCCGCCGCGAGGGCGACGGGCATCGCGAGCGCGCCTACCTTGAGGAAATCGAGCGCGGAGACGTGGACGTTCTCCCGCCGGAGCGCGAGCAGCCACAGGATGGTCGCGAGCGAGCCTGTCACGGACAGGTTGGGGCCGAGGTCGACGCCGAGCAGCACCGCGTTCGCGGTGGAGGCGGGCGCGTGCGCGGACTGAAGCGCTGCCCCGGCCAGCAGGCCAAGCGGCAGGTTGTTGACCAGGTTATTCGCGACCCCGACCGCTCCCGCGATAACAAACGCGCTTGCCGGCAGGGCGGCGGCTTTGCGCAAAACCGCTTCGGCTCCGGCGAGCGCGCCCGCGGGTTCCACCGCGTCGACAAGGACAAACAGAGCGGCGACCAGCAGGAGGGTCGGCCAGGAGATCTCCTTGAAAAGCGGCACAAGGCTCCGGCGTGCCTTGAGCGAAACAGCCCCGGCCACCGCGAGCGCCGCGAGGCAGGTGGGCAGGCCCAGGTCGAGCCGAAAGCTCGACGCCGTGAGCAGCGCCGCGACAACAAGCGCGAGCCCTCCGAGCACGAGTTTGCCCTCGGGCCGCAGCGGGACCGGCTCCTCCTCGGCCAGGTTGCCGGTGAGCTGCTTGCGGAAAACAAGCCGCAGCGTGCAGTAGGTGGCGGCAACCGATGCAAGCGAGGGCAGGGCGAATGCCGCGAGCCAGCGGCCGAGCGGGGGCAGCCCGTTGTGGAACACCACCAGGTTGGCGGGGTTGGAGATGGGCAGCACGAACGAGGCGGCGTTCGCGATCAGGGCGCAGGCGAACAGGTGCGGCTTGGGGTCGGTTTCGGCTTTCTTGGCGACGGCCAGCACCGCTGGGGTGAGCACGACGGCGGTCGCGTCATTGGACAGAAATGCGGTGACGAGCGTGCCGATGCCGTACACGAGCGTAAACAGGCGCGCGGGTCGGCCTCGCGCGTGGGCGATGGCGGCGGAGGCGACCCAATCGAAGACGCCGTGCTCGCGGGCGAGGGCCGAAAGCAGCATCATGCCGGTCAGGAACAGGTACACGTCCGTGCCTTGCATGACAGCCCGCCCGGCAAGCCGGAGCGGCGTGAGCCCCAGCGCCACGAGCAGCACCGCGCCGCCTCCGGCCCACCAGACCTCCGCGATGCCGCGCGGGCGCGCAAGCATGAGCCCGATGCTGAGGGCGGCGACGGCGAACAGGGCGGCATGCACAGCCGCTTAGGATGCGTTGCGGCCCGTGTTTATTTCGGCGTGGCGGCGGCCTCGGGCGCATGGCTCAGGTGATCCCAGTTGAGGATGGCATTCATCACGAGCGCGTAGGAGCCGATGGTTTCGCCGCGCCAGATCGGGTTGATCGCGAACAAAAGCGTATTGCCGCGGCCCAGATGAGCGTCGACAACAGCGGCGTGTTCCGCGAGCTGCCCGGGGTTTTCAAGCAGCCCCGAAAGCAGCAACTGTTTGCCCTCGCCGAAGCGCAGCAGCACCTCGGGCCGCTCGGCGGGCGGGATGACGTAGGGGTTGTTGCGCGCCTGTTCCTCATTGAGCGGCGTCGCCTCCCAGGGCTTGGGGTCGGGCAGCTTGGGCAGGTCCTCGGGGGTGCGGTCTTCGGGTTGGTCCTGGTCGGCCGGGCCGCCGCGCCCGGTCACGCGATGGGTGTTTTCCTCGGTCGGCAGATTGCGTCCGCCCACGGTGGTGTTGCTGATATTGAAGGCCAGGCCGGACTCGGAGTACACGGGCAGTGTGCCTGCATAGCCGGACAAGACCAGGCTGGAAGTGCTCACAGGAATTGCGCTGAGGATGGACCCGGTGAGCTTGACTTTGTCGGTCGGCGCGACGGAAACGCCCGGCGCGAGGCCTGTGTGGATGGCGAACTCGGCTGAGTCTTCGCTGGTGACGAGCAGTCCGCCTTTTTCGATGAAGGTTCTCAGGTGCTCGACGCCTGCTTGACCCAGGCCTGGTCGGATATCCGGGGTCTGATCGGTCTTCGCGAAGTTGGGCGTCAGCGGGGTCGCTTGCCAAGGCTGCGGGTTCCCGTACATGGGCAGGCCGTCGATGATCTGCTCGGGTTTTGTACTGCCGGTTATGGGTGCGAACAGGATGACGTCGTATTTGGCGTGGAGTTCCGGCTCGGCGGCGGCGGTTTGCGTGCTGATATAGCTGTAGGGAATGCCGAGCGAGTCGAAGGCCTGTCGCCACCAGCCCTCGGTTTGGGTGGAAAGCCAAGTGTGGAGGATGGCGATGCGGGGTGTGTGGGTGAGGGTGTGTGATTTGGCTTGAGGCAGATCATTCAAAGTATCGACCCGCTGTTTCATGTCCAGCATATCGAGAACTCTGAACCATTCATTCCCGGTATGTACGCCCGAGTAGATGACTGAGCCGGCCGGGAAAGTATTGTCGTTTAGGTTGACCGGTTCATCCAGTACTGTTGTTTTCAAGTCCGGCATAGCATAGGCAAGTGCAAGCAGACCTGTTTGCCCCGTGTTTTGGAAAGCCCAGATGCTCCCACCAGGTCCGACGTACGAGTAGCCCGACTTAGGTTGAACTGACTGCATCTTCGCCTGCAAGATAGCCGGGTCCACTACCCGCGTCACTTTGGCATTGAACAGCAGCGAAAATGACCAAGCCGTATCGTCGTACGGCGTTTTCTGTTGGTCCTCGGGTGACCAGTACTGCCGGTCCAGCAGCGCGTCTGCCGTGCGCGAAAACGGCTGGTCCATGCGGATCACATAGGATCCCGCGGGAAAGGTTGTGCGCACGGTTGAGACATCGCCCGCAACGCCCGGCTTACCCGCCAGAGCCGGAGGCGCGTTCTCGTTCTTGGCCGCCGCGGCATCGCTTGCGGTTACATTCACAGTTACGGGTTCGCTCAGCTGCGATATCTCAACGTGCTGCTTTTGCAAGGTCCGAACCAGGGCAAGCTGCCGGTTGGCATAGGCCGGGTCCGCCGCCATAACATAAGCCGCAGGGCCGCCGCTTGTCGGCTTTGCGATGGAACGTTTTGCCTTGACGTAATAATCGTCAAGAAACCGCTCGCGGTTTTGCGCGAAGTAACTTAGAGTAGTCAGGAGCGCGGTCTGCTCGTAGTTATTGTTGTCCCGCTGCGACCATAGGACGCTCGCCTGCGGAGGGTTCTGCCGGTACCATTCGCGGCTGTACTGGGCTGGCTCCAAAGTACGACGCAGAGTATCTGCCCCTGCGTTGCCGAATGTTTCATATAGCCGCGAGATACCGTTGTGCATGCCGGCCAGAAACATCAGATACCCCGGCGACCAAGTATCGAACTCCCCATGCGTGAACACCCCCGGCATCCCGAGCGCCTGCATCTGTCCCACGTTGTTCCAGCCGAGCGCCGCCCATTCATCCGCCAACAGCGGGTCGATCCAGGCGTTGTAAGGCCCGTCGCCGACCGTGTTGTCATATAGGAACGGGACAGATTCGTGTAAGTCGTGCAGCACCAGCGCATGAAAATTAAGAAACGTGTCGAGCACATGCTGGGTCAGTTGGAGCGTCATCGCCATCGCATCGCGGTTATTGTCGTGCGCGACATAGTGGCCCCAGTACAGCAGCCTCGGATAAGTTTCTCCGGGATGCGCCAGGTGCCACTTATATAGGTCGACCATGCGGTCGCGCCCGTCCACTTCGACCACCGGCGTAATGAGCACCACCATGTGCTCGCGGATGTACTTGATATACGGCGAGTCGTCGACCGCGAGCCGGTACGCGAGTTCCATAAGCGCGGTGGGCGCGCCGGTTTCGGTCGAGTGGATGGTGCCGGTGATGTAGTACACGGGAAAGCTTTGCCGGGCGAGCGCCGCCGCTTGGTCGTCGGTGATGCCGGTGCGCGGGTCGGCCAGCTTCGCCAGCCGGGCGTTGTTCGCGTCAAGCTGCTCCAAAAGCGACTCATCTCCGATCGCCGCCGCGATCATCTCGCGCCCTTCCTCACTCTTGCCGATCGAGAACACCTTCACCCGCGGCGTGTGCTTTTCGAGCTCGCGGAAGTACGCGTGAACCTCCTCCGCATACGGCAGCTTGCCCGGCGCGCCCGCCACATCGCCCAGCGCGGCCGCCGGGGTGGGGACGCCGGTCTTCGAAGCGGGCAGGGAATCGGTCAGGGGTGAGTTGAAGTACGGCTCGGTGGTGTACTTGCGGATGGCGTCGGTGTAGGCCTGATCGACTGGCTGCTTCGCGTCCCGCGCGAACTGCCCGAGCATGGCGGCGGGGACGGCAGGAGCCGGGG
>CAXTSB010000025.1:18060-31364 GCA_964246845.1 uncultured Acidobacteriaceae bacterium | reverse complement strand
GCACGAATTCGCCTTGCGCCTCGCGCGTGGGCGCGGGGTCGTCCCGCAGCGGCCCGCTCCGCCTGCCCCGCGCAAGCAGCAAAAGCGTTCCGAGCAGGACAAGCTGCCCGCATGCCAAGCATACCGGCGGGCTCCAGGCATCGGCGGCGAGTGAGGGCCCGCTGCCGTGCAGCGACTCATCCCACAGCACGCGGCGGCCCGGGCCGAGCGAGTTCAGCAACAGTTTCAGATTGGCATCTTCAGTGACCGACGCGTTTTGGAGCGGCGCGGAGCTCGCCCACCATACCGCCTCGCCCGCCGCGGCGGGGAAGCGCACCGCCGCCTGCCGCTCGCCGCAGCGAACCAGCGTTCGGATCCCCGGCTCGCTTCCCTTCCAGGCGAGCCCGCCTGCCAGCGACGGGCTTCCCGAAGCGCAGTCGCCCTCGATCGCAAACCGCACACCTTCCGGAGCAAGCAGCAGGCCGCCGCTCCAGCCGGTCACAAGCACCCGCGCCCCGCGCGCCAGCAGAGCCTGTACTGTCGGGCGCGCACCCTCGACAAGGGAAAGATCCGGATCGGCGAAGACGACCGTGGTTTGGTTGTCGACGCGCCCGGGCAGGTCGGCGAGCGGCCCCTCCCAACGTTCCACCCGGCGGCCTGTGCCCTCAAGCATCTCCCACGCGGCGCGCGCGCCATGGCTTCCCGTAGAGTGGATCGAAGGCGTCGGATCATCCTCGTCCGATGAGGGCCCGAGCAGCGCGAGCACCAAGAACAAGAGCAGCAAAGCGCTCCCGGCGGCAAGCAGTAGCGTGCGGTCGCGTCGGGTCAAAGGAGCTGCCCCGGGCGGTGCAGTTCATCAAGGTGATCTGCCGCGGTGCGGGCTTGAAGGAACTCCCGCTCACCCACCGGTTCACCCGCGTACCAGGCGCGCTCGAAGCTGAGCAGCAGCGCCCGAAACGGCTCCTGAAGCGGTGCCCGACGCGAACTTTCCAGCGGCAGGAGCCGGAGGTATTCGCGCGGTGTGCGGGTGCGGTCCTGCCCCCACAGGCCCGCGGCTTCACCCCGGGTGACCGCTCCCCAGAACAGGCGATGGATCGCCTCGCGCCAACAGCCGGCGCGCGCCAGGACTTCCGCCTCGGCCCGCCACCGCTCCCACGGCTGGGCTTTTGAAATCGGCGGCCCCGGCGCGCTCGGGCCCAGTGTTTGCGCGCGCGAGCTTCGGCGGAGCCGCCAAAGCAGGGGCGCGGCCGCGCCGATCGTCAGGGCAAGCCCTCCAAGCAGCCGCGCCGTCCAGCGGGCGGCTCTACCCGGCATCGCTGACCGAAACAACCGCTCGCCCAGAAAGTTAAGGGCGCGATTGCGCCATCGCTCCCAAACGCTTGGCGGCGGCGGCGGACGGTATGCGCCGTTCCGCACTGCCTCCACCAGGGCGCGGCGCGCCGAAGCAAGCTCGTGTTGGGTGACGACGTCAAATTGTCGAGAAGGCGGCTGTACAGTCCGCGGGACCGCCGGAGCAGCGGCCGCTGAAAGGAGGCCCAGCAAGAATAAAGCCGCAAACCGTCCACTCATCTCAGGACAACGTCGGAAGGAAAGGACGCGGCTGTTTTGCCGAGCAGCCGCTCAATGTCGAAGCCTTCCTTGCGGACCCGGGCATCCAGGTAAAACAGGGTCAGCCCGATACCGTAGATCGGGGAAGCCAGGCAGGTGGAAACAAAGCCGATCATGAGCGTGTAGGCCGTGAGCCAAAGGCTGACATGCCCGCGGCTGCGGTCAAGCGCGCCGAAAAACGGCGCAAGCAGCGCGAAACCCAGGATGCCCTGCAGGATCGCGGCCATGAAAAGCAGGACGAAGATGCGCCCGCGCATCCCTTTTGAAAGCCCCACGCTGCGCCGCAGAGCGGCGCGCACGCCCAGGTCTTCGTAGACCGCGGACGTGGTGCCGAGGGTGTAGCGCATGAAAAGCCAAATGCCGAGGGGCAAGATAATGAAAAAGAGTCCGAGTATGAGGAAAGTCACCGACATGGGCAGCTTCGCCGCCGGCTTACCCGGCTGTGCCGCCAATAATGCAAAAAAGCCTCCGTACACCAGCACCGCCGGCCACCACGCGAGCAGAAACGCCGCCACGCTCAACCCCGTATAGCGCAGCCAACGGGGCAGCACCGTGCGATAGGCCTCGCGGATGCTCGTACGCTCACCCAGCGAAACGGCTAGGACTGCCCGCGCCATTGCCGCCGTCGCCAGCACATAAACCACCAAGGTCAACCCACCGACCAGAACCGAGCCCGTTGCGCTCACAGACGGGGCAAGGCGCGAAGCACCCAACACACGCAAAACCCCAAGCTCCAGCGCGCTCGCGAGCAGACGCGCGGCTGCCGCCGCGGCGCCGATGCCCGCGAACAGCGTAAAGCGCGTGCGATACAGCAGAAAAGTGCGGTCCAGAATTTCACCCAGCGACAAGGGCCGCAGCTCAAACTCCATGGCAAAATCCGCCTGTTCTTGAGGGTACGCACCGAGAGAGTAGCACAGGTTTTCCCCGCTGCTCCTACAAAGCGGATTTCCACGGACGCGGCTTTTCCCACCGGCCTTACCGCGACAGGCGCTTCTCACCAATCGTCCTTAGGGTCGCGGTCAACCAGTCCGGAACCACGATGGAGAAGGTGACGCAAGGGATTCGCGAACATCTGCCCAGCGCGGACGAGTTGTGCATGCCAGGTACCGAACTGCTTTGTCCGTATTGGGTTTTAAAGTGTCCCTATGTTGACTTGTCCACCAGGTGTACGCGGTTGTCGCGAATACTTGACGGACGGCAAGGCTTAAGGTTCACCCGACTTTGTGCGGTGCTGTAGCTGAGCAGGACGAAATTGTCAGGCCCAGCCTTCGGCAGCGGTGGATGCGGCTTGGTCAGGCAGCCACAGGCGAAACACGGTCCCGGCATTCGCTCCGGTTTTGCTGCGAAACCGAAGGTGCCCTTTGTGTTTATGAACGATGCGCTTGGAAATCCAAAGACCCAGGCCCGTGCCGCCGATGCCCTTGGTCGAGTGAAACGCCTCGAAGATATGCTGCCGCGCCGAGGCCGGTATGCCGGAGCCGCTGTCGGCGATCGCGATGCTCGCTCCCTTGATGCCGGTCGCCGCGTCGGTTGAGCAGCGCGCCCGGATGCGAAGGACGCCGCCCTTCCGCATGGCGTCGAAAGCATTGCCGACCAGGTTGTTCAGCACCTGCCGGACGTCCCCCTCGTAGGCATGGAAGTTCACATCCTTGCCGAGGTCGAGCCGCACCTCGATGCCGGAGGCGGTCAGGCGCGTGCGGTACAGCGCCAGCAGCTCGCGGAGCATGACGCTTGCCTCGATCTGTCTCGGAGTCGAGGGGTTCTTATGAAAGCGAAGGGTTTGCGCCGTGATGTGTGCGACACGCGCCAGCTCGCGGTCGGCAAGCTCCAGGTGATTCTTGTCCTGCCGCGACAAGTTCGGGCTCATCCGCACGATGTAGAGCAGATTGGTCACCGCTTCGAGCGGGTTGTTGATCTCGTGCGAGATCACGGACGCAAGACGCCCGACCGCGGCCAGCTTTTCGGTTCGAAGCAGCGCTTCCTCGGAAAGCTTGCGGTCCGTGATGTCGAGATTGACTCCCAAGACGGACGCGACGGCTCCATGCTCGTTCCGCACGGCTCTTGCGCTCGTGGACACCCAGTGCACGCTGCCGTCCGGCCAGTGCAGGCGGAACTCTTCGTAGTAGGCGGCACCCTGTTTTAAAGCCGCATCCACGGTGCCGCGCAGCTTATCGGCGTCATCCGCGTGGACTTGAGCGAAGTAAGCCGCGGCCGAGCCTAATTGCTCCGCCGGTCTGCCTAAAATAAATGGGGCATTCCATACAAGCACGTCTTCGACGCAGTTCCAATCGAAGCTGACCGCGCCGGAAGCTTCTTGCGCCAGCGCCAGGCGGCTCTGCGTCCTGTTCAGTTCGGCGGTGAGTTCTTCTTCCCGCGTCACGTCTTCACAAACGCCCGTCATGCGGAGAGCGCCGCGGGCATCGGGAGCGATCTTGGCGCGGGAATGCAGCCAGCGGATCTCGCCATCGACCGACACCCGGAATTTGGTGTCGTGGGGTGCACCGGCCAGGCTTGCCGCGAACTCCTTTCCCACCCGGGCGCGATCCTCTTCTGAAATCGACGCCAACCAAAGCTCGACAGGTCCCTCGGAGATACCTAACCCAAAGAGCTTCTGCATCCGCGCATCGCCGCCTATGAAGTTTCGGTCCGGATCGTAAAACCAGACCGCGATACCCACCGCGTCGAGGGCGCTTTGCAATGCTTTGCGTTGCGCTTCGGCCGCGTTTCTGGCGGTAACGGCCTCGACTTCGAGCCTGCTCTTCTCACGGGCCACCCATCTGGCTTCGAGCAGCTTGGACGCTTGATATGCCAGCGACTCCAAAGCGCTTATTTGCTCCGCGGTCAAGGCGCGGGGCACTTGGTCGATGACGCAAAGCGTTCCGAGCACATGGCCGCCGCCGTCGACAATCGGCGCGCCCGCGTAAAAGCGGATGCCCGGGTCGCCGGTCACCAAAGAATTTTGGGCAAACCGCGCGTCCTTTCGCACGTCCTCCACAAGCAGCGTTTTCACGCTGCCGAGCGTGTGCGCGCAGAAGCTCAGCTCGCGCGGGGTTTCCCTGCGGGCAAAGCCATGCGCCGACTTAAAGAACTGCCGGTCGGCGCTGACCAGCGAAACCAGCGACACGGGCGTATCGCAGATGAAAGCCGCCAACCTCGTCAGCGCGTCGTACTCATTTTCCGGCGCGGTGTCGAGGATTGCGAGTGCGTCGAGTGCGGCAAGCCGTGCTGCTTCCTCATTCGCTTGAAGAGTGTTGGAGTTCATCACAGTTTCTAACCGATTATAGTTTTGCATTGCCGCCGCCCGACGGCCCTCGACGAAGCACTCCGTGGAAGCGCCTCTCATCAGCCGGCCGCGTTGTGGGCATCGCTGCAACACGCGCAAGGCTGTGTGGCCTTGAGGAACCGGACAGCTCGGCTCGCGCGCGGCGGAAACTTCCACGCTGCTCCTCGCCGTGCGGTGCTGCCAGCCCGCCCGCGCTGTCGCGCAGCGTACCCGCGAGCGCGCTTATGGCGTCGCTTTGCCGGCCCGCCCCGTCCACTTCGCCCGGCAACTCGTAAACCTGAGCAGGTCATAACCGATTTCCAAATGACAAAGCGATGACAATCCAGTGACACCAGCCATGCACAGGCTGCTTACGATCATTCCGTGCCGATATCCGACCGTCTGAGAGGTCCCAACCATGCCTTTACGCTTCCCCGTTCTTTCTGCTCTAACATTCAGTGCAGCCGCGTTCACCGCGGTCGGCCTAGGTCAAACAAACGAACCCGCGCAGCAATACACCGCAACCAACCTCGTCAGCAGTGCAACAGCAGTCGGCGCCGCGGCGACGATTGATCCCAACCTGCAGGGAGCTTGGGGCATTGCACAGTCCGCCACCGGCCCTTGGTGGGTGAACGACTTCAACAACGGCCTTTCAACGCTTTACACCGGCGCGGGCGCCACACAGAGCTTGGTGGTGAAAATTCCGCCGGCTGATCCGACAAAATCTAAGTCCGGGACTCCCACGGGCATTGTCTTCAACGGCAGCTCCACTGAGTTTGTTCTTCCTGACGGCAGGCCTGCCGCGTTCCTGTTCGCAACCGTGGACGGCCTGATTGCCGGTTGGAATCCCGGCGTGAGCAACAGCACCGCGGAAGTTGCCGTGAACCAAAGTTCGGGCTCGGCTTTCTTGGGCTTGACCTTGGCCCAGGCGACCGTGGGAGGCCGCACGGCCAACTACCTTTACGCTACCGACTTCAAGGCTCGCGCGATTGATGTTTTTGACGCTAACTTTAATCACGTTCCAGCAATCGAGAGCGCCATCGCGGGCATAGGCATTCCGGCGGGTTACGCGCCTTTCGGCATTCAGAACATAGGGGGAAACATTTACGTGACGGCGGCCAAGCTGAATGCGGCCGGCAACAACCAGCAGAACGGGCCAGGATTCGGAATTGTCGCGGTGATTACGCCGGAGGGTCAACTGGTCAGCGTTCTTGAAACAGGAAGCTTTCTCAATGCGCCCTGGGGCGTGGCTTTGGCTCCCGCCGACTTCGGTCTATACAGCCATGACCTGTTGGTGAGCAATAACGGGAGCGGTACGATTGACGTCTTCAACCCGGTGACCGGCAGGTTCATCACCGAACTGAAGGACGCGGCCAATGCCGCCATCCAGATCAATGGAATTTGGGGGATAGCTTTTGGAAGCGGCGCCGCCGCGAGCGGGTCGGCGACATCGCTGTTTTATGCGGCGCAGCCGTCGACCGGAGGCGGCCTGTTCGGCGCCATCACTCCAGTGCAAAACACCTTCGGCAGCGACAACTAAGTTCAGCCAGACAAGGAGGAAGTCGTTGGAAGCAAGCGGCATCCTCCTTAATCCGCACTCTTGCTTACCCGCACGGTATGACTCAGCTGCTCACTTACTCGCCGAAGCATTTGGATGGAGATACATCGAACTCCGAACGATGACGGATAGATGAATTTCTAGGCGGGATTGACCGATGCAGGGACAAAGAGGAGGATAGGCGCATGGACGAACAGCCCGGCACTGTTCTTGTCATTGAGGATGATCCGCGCATGCAGAAAGTCCTGCACCGCATTTTTCACGACGAGGGCTACAACGTAGCTCTTGCCTCGGACGGAGTCGCCGGCTTGGAAGCGTTTCACGCCCATAAGCCGGTAGCCGTTCTGCTTGATCTCGGGCTTCCCAAGCTGTCCGGCCGCGAAGTGTGCAAGCGCATCAAGAGCGCATCTTCCGACACTCCGGTGCTTGTGCTCAGCGCCATCAGCGAGGTCGTCGATAAAGTGCTTCTACTCGAGTTCGGGGCGGAAGACTACATCACGAAACCATTCAGCCCGCGGGAGCTGTTGGCGAGAGTGCAGGCCGCCATCCGCCGCCGGCGCAAATACTCTCCTTGTACGGCAACAGCATTCGGCAACTGCGAAATCGACTTTACCGCCATGAGCGCAACCAAGGCAGGCAAGCCGGTCGTGCTGACCGCGCATGAATTCAAACTTCTTCGATTTCTGATGGACAACGCGGAACGCGTTCTCAGCCGGGAAGAGTTGCTTACGGAGGTTTGGGGCTATAACGCATACCCCACCACCCGGACCGTCGACAACCAAATCCTCAAGCTGCGGCAGAAGTTGGAATCGAACCCCACGGAGCCGCTGCACCTGCTTACCATATACGGAGCCGGTTACAAATTCACCGCCTAGAAAGATCGTGTGCCGGTACACCCAGGAATCCGAACACGCACTTTGCTGGTTTCCGTGCTGACTCTGGCAATCGCCATCGTGACAGGCGGGAGCCTGGTCGCCGTCCGCGCCCGCGTACGACACCAGGCTGCCCGAACCCTCACAGCCGACCTCGCGCACTCGTTGACCCTGTTTGAGAACCTACAACAACAACGCAGGATCGAAATGGTTCACGAGAATGCGCTGTTGGCCGACCTCCCTAGTCTTAAAGCTCTGATGACCACTCACAACCGGAGAACCATTGCGGACGCGGCGGTCGAGTTTTGGAATGTCAGCGGCAGTGATCTGTTCGCGCTCGCGGACAAGGACGGTTTTGTCCTCGCCAGTGACGTACGCGAGGCTCCCTCCTCGCCCGCGCTGGATGCCGCGCTCCAGGCCTTGATCGCGGACCCGCACAAGCATTATCTGGTTTTCGGCTCGCGTCTTTTCGACTTGGCCGTGCAGCCTTTGTACTTCGGCAGTGAAGCAAGCGGCATCCTGTTGGGAAGGGTGGTGACCGGCTACTCCATCGACCGGCGGTTTGTCGATGTGTTCTGTCGCGCCGCCGAAGTGCAAGCGGCATTTCTCACCAACCGGTTTGTCATCAGCAGTACGCTTTCTGCCGACCGTTGGAAGCAACTGGCCGATTCCCGGCCGGCTGAGACGGCCTCATACCGCAAAACACCCTTCAGCTTCGTGCTGGGCAATGAGCAGTACCTTGCAACGGCGGTCAACCTTTCGGAAAACGCCGACATGCCCTTGCAGCTTATCTTGCTCAAATCCCTCGCGGAAAGCAGCCGGATTTCACATGCAAACGACCGCTTGATCCTGCTGCTGGGGTTGGCGGCCCTGCTGTGCAGCATCGGCTTGACGCTGGCTTTGTCACGGTTGGTGACGGATCCGCTGGAAACCCTGGCGGCGGGGGTGCATGCTTTCGGTCTTGGAAATCCGGATCATCCGTTGCCGAAAGGGGGTACACGGGAAGTGCGGGAGTTGAGCACGGCATTTGCTCAAATGCGTCGGGAAACAGCAGAAGCTAATCTTGCCCTGCTCGAATCGGAAAGGCTGGCCACCATCGGGCGCATGGCCAGCTCCGTTTCGCACGACTTGCGCCATTACCTGGCAGCGGTTTACGCGAATGCCGAGTTCCTGTCTTCATCCCGCCTTTCGGAGGAAGAGCGCGCCGAACTGTTTTCAGACATCCAGGCGGCGGTTCATGGTACGACCGAGCTGATCGACTCCCTTCTAGTCTTCAGCCGCAGCGGAGCCCGGCTGCGGGTGCGCGACTCCGTCCTGCAAATCGTCAAGCGGGCCATTTCACTTTTGCGGGCGCACCCGGATGCCCATGGCGTGGACATCCAGGTGCACCGCGCGGAGCACGAGCACTATGACGCTTTGGTCGATGCGAAGAAGGTGGAACGCGCATTTTACAACCTGCTTCTAAACGCGTGCCAGTCCGCGCGCATGAACAGCCTTGCAAACGAGGTGCGTATCGAGTTTTTCATCAAGGGGCAGCAAATTGCTGCCACAATCACTGACTCCGGCGCAGGGATACCGGATGCCGTACGCGATACTCTTTTTGAAGCTTTTGTGAGCGAAGGCAAGCAGAGCGGCACAGGGCTGGGTTTAACTTTGGCACACGCCATTGCGGGGGAGCATGGCGGCATGGTCACCTTGCTGAGGACCTGCCCGGGAGAGACTGTTTTTCAGCTGACGCTTGATCGAAGCCTGCCGGAAGACACCGGCATACCACCGGCAGCCGCGGAAGCCGGCACCCCTCTGCATCCGCAGGGCAGCTCGGAAGGCTTATGAGTGCTGTGCCGGTGAGTTCTCGTTCGCATCTGAAGCTGCTTGCGCTGCTGGCCCTCGTGACGGCCGACAGTGCGCACGCGCAAACTCCGGCCGCCGCTTCAAGCGATGAGACGGCGCTTCAGGTGACACGCCTCGCCGCCTTGGCGGCCCAGCAAGGCCAGCAGTTACAGCAAGCTGAGATGCAAATCAAGGTGCTTCAGCAGCAGCTCGCTCTGCTGCAAGCACGCTTGCCCGCTCCCGCGGAACAGTTCCGGAGCGACACGGAAGGCGCCGCGACGCTCGCGCAAGAAGTAGCGGTGCTTCGCGAACAGCAGGATATCCAAACCTCGGAAATCGCGACGCACGAGCAAGCAAAATCTGAAAGCGCTTCTAAGTACCCGCTCACGCTGACGGGACTGATCCTCGCAAACGCTTTTCAAAACTCAAGCGGCGTTGATGCGATTCAATCGCCGACGCTGGCGACCGGAGGGGTGGGAACCACGGGCATCACACTGCGGCAGACCATACTCGGCCTTGACGCCCGGGGAGCACACGTTTTCGGCGGAAGCACGCGTGCCGACGTTCGCGTGGACTTCTTCGGAGCTCCCGCGAACGGCGCTTCGACCACCTACAGCACTACGGGCGGGCTGCTGCGGTTGCGCACCGCGCACGCCGCGATCGACTGGACCCGCGCGCAAGCTTTCTTTGAGCTGGACCGGCCGATCCTCTCACCGAACACGCCTACCTCGCTGACCGCCCTGGCGCAGCCGGCGCTCGCCTGGTCCGGCAATCTTTGGAATTGGATACCGCAAGTGGGCGGCGAATACCGCAGGGCAACCGGCTCCCGCTCGGTTTTCAGCGTGGAGGGAGCCTTCCTGGATGTGCCTGATCCGCCCCCCTTCAGCAATGCCGCGGCTCTGCCCGCGGCGGGAAGCAGTACAAACAATGCCGCGAGTTTTGCTGAACAAAGTCGCCAGCCCGGCGGCGAAGCTCATTTGGCATACGCGCAAGGTGACCCGGACAGCGGCTTCCGCATCGGGGCGGGCGGGTATGTCAGCCCGCACAGCGCCCAAGGTTATTTCCGTTATGACGCTTGGGCGGCGGCGCTCGATTACCGCTTCCCTTTGCTGAAAAGATTCGAAGCCAGCGGCGCGTTTTATCGCGGCCTGGCGCTCGGCGGACTGGGTGGCGGCGCCTACAAGGATTACGTTTCCACCATTTCGCCTTCGGGGCAGTACGGGTTTGTGCGCCCCCTTGATGACGTCGGCGGCTGGTCGCAGCTGAAGGCGCGGGCCGGACAACGATGGCAGTTCAACATAGATTTCGGCCTCGACAATGCGTTCGCGTCGGAGGTGCGGCCTTATGGGTCTCCCGCGAACGGAATCTACTCCAACCTGGTCCGCAATGCCGCATTCTTCAGCAATGTGATCTACAGCCCTACGGCGTATACCCTGCTTTCTTTCGAATACCGAAGGTTGGACAGCACGCCCGCGAGCGGCAGCGCGTCCAAAGCAAACGTCTACGGTTTGGCGGCGGGTTATAGGTTTTGATGTTGCCGGGCAGCCGATCCCGTTGTCTGCGACAAGGCCTTGCCGCAGCCGCTCTTGCGTTGAGCTGCAGCGCTGGAGTTCCCGCGCAGACCGGAATTTCGGTGACGGCCCGCCTTCCCTCACGCACCATTCCAGCCAAACAGCAAAAGCAGGCAAGCGGCGCAGCCGTGTTGTGGCTCACCCCGCTGCACGGCAGCATACGCGCCGCGGCACCCCCTGCCGCGGGCTTCACGCTTGCGCAAAGAAATAAGGAGTTCGTGCCGCACCTGCTTATCATTCCGGTCGGCAGCGTCGTGCATTTCCCCAACCAAGATCCTTTTTTTCATAACGTGTTTTCGCTCTTTGAGGGCCGGCGCTTCGATCTCGGTTTATACGAGGCGGGCACCTCGCGCGACATCAACTTCCCGAGGGAAGGCGTGTCTTACATTTTCTGTAATATCCACCCGGAAATGAGTGCTGTTGTCATCGCGCTGTCCACCTCCTACTTCAGCGCGGCAGACGGAAACGGCCGCTTTCGGGTGCAGCATGTTACGCCGGGCACGTATGCCGTCCACGTATGGCTGGAAGGAGAGGATCCGGCTGTTCTGGAAAGCTTGACCCGCACGGTACAGGTGAAGCAGGAAGATATTGATCTAGGTGTCATGGATGTCCCAGACAAGCCTGTTTCGCGGAAGCCGCATACAAACAAGTTTGGGCTTCCGTACCAGGTTGAAGATCCGGCGCTCTACTAGCCCTATGCCGAACCGGCACCGCTGTGAGCGGCGATGAAAAAATGACGTTTGAACGACATTTGGCTGACACGCGGACGCGCGCTTCCTTCTAGCTTGAACCTATCGGCAAGCACCTGGAAACGCCGAGTGGGAGACGAGCATGCAGCTTCAAACCGATCCGACGAGCCGATGCACTTACAGCCGCGCGAGAACCAATCTGCGATCCGCTTTTTTGCTTACCGCCGCGTGCGGTATTGTGCTTACCTGTACCGGCCAAACACAAGCTCCTCAAAGCGATGCCGGCGAAAGTTTCACCCAAAGAGACGCGGGTACGCATGCTTGGCCTTTCTGGGGCGGCAACCTTGAGAACACACACGCGGGCAGCTCCCGGTCCCGCATCAACACGCGCACGGTAAGCCGATTGACGACAAAATGGGTTTTTGCAACAGCCGGGGATGTTTCCGCAACGCCGACGGTAGAGGGCAATGCGGTGTACGTCCCGGATTGGGGCGGCTTTCTTTACCGTATCAATGCGGCGACCGGCAAGGCAGACTGGAGCCGCAAGGTTTCCGACTACACGGGCAATGCAGCTTCCTTGTCGCGCAACTCTCCCGCGATCGGCCCGCGGCAGATCGTATTCGGAGATCAAGCGGGAGCTACTATCCTCGCCGTCAACAAAGAGACCGGCGCGCTGTTGTGGAGCACGACCATAGACCGCTCCAATGGAGCGGAGATCACAGGCTCTCCGGTCATCGCCAACGGCCGCATCTACGTCGGCACCTCGTCAAGCCAGGAAGGGTCCGCGGCCAATGATCCTAACTTCGATCTAGACTTTCGCGGCAGCATTACGGCACTCAACCTGGCGACCGGGAAAGTGATTTGGCAGACCCATACGGTTCCGGAAGGCTATACAGGGGGAGCTGTTTGGGGCAGCAATTTCATCATTGATCTTCAGCGGAACAGCCTCTTTACCGGTACAGGCAATAACTATTCCGTGCCGAAGACCGCGGCAACCTGTCTTGAACACGCGGGAAGCAGTGTTCCAGACAAGCTGGCATGCCTGGCCGCTGATGATTACCTGGACGCAGTTCTTGCGCTCGACCTGAACACGGGGCGTGTGAAGTGGGTGCGGCGGCTGGAAGGCGCGGACACCTGGACGGTTTCTTGTATTGTGATTCCCACGCAGGGCATCCCTTGTCCCGACCCTGCCGGCCCCGATTACGATTTCGGTTCCGCGCCCAACATGATCCGGGGAGAAGCTTACGGGAGGCCTTTCGAGGCTGTCGGCATCGGCCAGAAGAGCGGAGAATACTGGGCCCTCAACCCTGACAACGGTGCCGTACTTTGGGCCACGCAGGTAGGCCCCGGCGGGTCCGCGGGCGGCATCGAATGGGGCTCCGCCACCGACGGCAAACGCGTGTACACAGCTGTGAACAACAGCACCCGCGCCGATTTCACTCTTCAACCCGAAAACACACAGGAGTGGAACGCGGGCTCGTGGGCGGCGCTTGATGCCGGAACCGGTCAGGTGGAGTGGCAAGTCCCGGCCACAGGCAAAAATCCGCTGAACCCGGCGCTCGCGGCCGGAGTTCTGGGGCAGGTAACAGTTGCCGACGGCGTTTTCTACGCCGGTTCACTCTCGGGAGATATGGTGGCGCTTGACGCGGAAACCGGCCGGCAGCTTTGGAAATTCGACAGCGGCGGGTCTGTGATCAGCGGCCCTTCCATTGTCGACGATACAATTTATTGGGGTTCCGGTTACAGCCACTTCGGTTTTGGTAAGGGCAACAACAAGCTGTATGCCTTCTCACTTGGCAAGTGAAGCCGGGGGGAAGTCCCGCGTCAGAGACGGCGCGGTCTCCCCCAGGCCGGATTGCAGGGGCAATGCGGTTGGAACTTCAGGTAAGCGGGGGCGGGGAAAAAAAAAAACCACCCCGGAAAAACGCACAGGAG
>CAXTSB010000025.1:7832-18050 GCA_964246845.1 uncultured Acidobacteriaceae bacterium | reverse complement strand
GGGGGGGCTCAACGAGCCCCAGGGGGCTGCCCTAAAACCCCACCCCCCCACCGCTTACCTGCGAAGGTGCTGACAATCTGTTGACAAAGTGATGACAACAAGCTCACCGACAGGTTTGCCGGGGCCCGCGCGGCGGTGAAGTTTCCTACGGACATGAACTTATTTCAGGGTCAATCTCCTGAGTTCTTTGCCGTGCTGGACCAACGCTGCGTCCCAGTCTTCCGAGCCGTCGTTCAGATCAGCCGCCATGATGCTGTCCAGGTCCAGCCCGGGCTCCCAAACGCGTACGCAAGCGGGTATGAAAAGGTCCGCGCGGACGAAAGCAGGGCGGCTCCCGGGCTGTTTTCGGATGGAAGCGCGTAGCACCCCGAAGAAGGGGCGGATTGCGTCCCAGGCCTCGCCCCATCGCCCGGGCTGCGTGAAGCCCTCAACAACGGCGCCGCAGGTATAGCGGTAAGGGCCGGGGAAGCGCAGAAGCCAGAAAAACTCCTCCAAGCTGTCATGGTCCGGATCAGCATGGCTCGGCCCGGCGCTGCTGTTTCAACTCGTGCATACATGGTGCGGAGCAGCCGGTCTTTGTACCAAAATACATGCGCCAGGTTCAACAGGCTTTTTACGCTTGATGCAAACCAGAAACATATCCTAGGTTAGAACTGGCCGCTTCGCGGTCATATTGCCCGTCCCGGCCTATAGACTGCACGGAACTATCAGGGTGGGCCGACCCTGCTTGCTTCACGTTAAACGCTTCAGCTTAAAACAATAGTTTGCAAATGTTTCCGGCGGAGAGTGGGGGATTTAAGCCTGCGCCAACCCCGCGACCACCCTTGCAAGCTTGTCGAGCATCTGGTTCCAGCCCTCGACTTGGCCGCTCTGCACGGCGTCCTCCATGCGCTCGTTGCCGATGAAGGTCAGCTTTGTCCGGCCGCCTCCGAGATCCTCAAACAGGGTTGTATCGTAGGCTCCCTCGACAGCCTCGTGTTCTACCCCATAGTGCGCGGGCTCAACCTTATTTCCTTCCGCATCCGCGAAGTACATGGAGGAAACGATCTTCTCGCGCGGGACGATCTCGCGGTACTCCCCGCCGTTCCAGAACTCCCGCCCGTCAGGCGACCGCATGCAGTAAAGGAACTTTCCTCCTGGGCGAAAGTCCATCTTGCAGGCAGGCGCGGTAAAGCCCTCGGGGTCCCACCACTGCATCACGTACTCGGGGTCGGTCCACGCCCGCCAAACCAGCTCGCGTGGGGCCTCAAAAACTCGTGTGACCACCATCCGCTCAACGTCTCCAACCCCGCCCTCTGTCATTGCCGCCCTCCGCTTCCATCCGTTATACGACCACGTCCAGCTCGTTGAGCTCTCTTGCCCAGACTCGGCGGCAGCACATGGTCCGCTCGCTGAAAGCTGGGCTCCGAGACCTCAGAGCCCAGCATGCGAGCTGGAGCGAACCTGCTTAAATTACCATTCAGACCTTGTATAAGAACCTGTTTGGCCGCTTTCATCGCTTACTGCCGGGTGTCGACCGACCGCCAGGGCGCGAGCGGGTTGGGAGCTCGATGCGCAGCGCCAGGCCGTTTTTGGGCTCCATCGGCTCGGGCGTGCTCGTTTCCGAGTTCACCGAGAACGTGATGATTGCTGCCGTAAGACTTATAGCCCCAATCTCTCGACGCTTATCGACAAACAAGGCTATAGCTGCAAGCAGAATTGACAGCAGCCCGCCAAATACCCATGAAGTGGAAGCAAATTTCACTAGAAAAAGCTCAAGTGCAAGCTCGGCCCTAAACCGGTTTTAAGTCTTTATGCGCGAACACCACGGCAGCAAATGCCGTCAGTACCGCCGCCGCAATCAGCGCTTCCCCGACCCCGCCCCACAACGCACCGACCGCGCTTAACCCGCCGATGGCCGCGTTGAACAGCTGCGCCACGCCGCCCCACCCGAACCGCGCCGCCGTCAAGAGGCCGGTCAGCGCGCCCCCGGTCGCGACGGCGGCCAGGGTTTGCGGCAGCAGAACCGAGAACAGCAACCCCGCCGCGCACAGCAGAACGCCGGAAGCCGCCTCGGCCAACACAGCGGCAGCCAGCATCGGCGCGTGCAGGTGCAGCAGACCCGCAAAGGCCGAAGCCGTCAACAGCCATACCAGCACATACCCGGCGAACGGCAGGAACGCGGCCGTGCCCAGCGCCAGCAGATATTCCGTGCGCCCCACGGCACGGCCCAGCACCTGCTGCACCCGGCGCGCGCGCATCTCGGTCCCCAATCCGACACTCGCGCCCAGCCCTACCAGGACCAGCCCGTAAAACAGCTCCTGTTGTAGGATGGCGGCAACGTCCTCGGTCGCGGGGCGGCCATGGTCCACCGCCACCAGAACACCCGAAAGTACGCACGGCCACAGAAGGAGCAGCCCGACCAAAACGCGGTTCTGCCGCAGCAGCGCGAAGGTGACCAGCCGCACACGGGCCGCCGATGCCAGGAGTTCACCCAAGATGCCGCTTGACGCGGACACGGTTTTCGCGCGGATGCCGCCCAAGTTTTCCTTCACCGCGCTACACTCCTCTCCGCATCTCCATGCGCCCGCACCCGTTCGGCAAACAAGTCTTCGAGCGTGCGGTGCTCGCGCTCCACCCGCACCAGCTCCGCCCCGGCGGCCCAGGCGCGCTCCAGGAACCGGCGCTGCTCGGCCACCGGCATGGTGAAAAGGAGAGCGTGCGCGCTGCCGTACGGAGGCGCTTCCGTCCGCAGAAGCGGCGCGAACTCGCGCGCAAAGACGCCGTCCCGCGCCAACCCGCGCAGGGTAACGGCCACGGTCGAACCTTCGCGCAGCAGATCCGCCATGGGCCCGTCGTGCAGCAGCCGCCCTTGGTGCAGGAAAGCCGCGCGGTCGCACAGCTGCTCGACCTCACGCAGCTGGTGCGAGGAGAAAAACACGGCCGCCCCTTCGCGCCGCGCCTGCCCCAGCATCTCGCGGATCAACGCCACCGAGGGCGGGTCAAGCGCGGAGGTCGGCTCGTCCAGCACCAAAAGCTCCGGATGCGTGACCAATGCCTGCGCCAGAGCGAGCCGCTGCTGCTGCCCGCGCGACAGTTTGCGCGCGTCCTTGCCCTCGGCGGGAAGGTCAATGCTTCGGAGCAGCCGGGCGGCCCGGTCTCGCAGCCCGTGCTCACGCGCTCCATTGAGCCGCGCCGCGAACAGCATGGCCTGAAGCCCGGTCCCGGCGAAAAACACGGGCGCGTCCGGCACGTAGCCGACCCGCGCGCGTGCCGAGCGGGCACGGGCGAAGGGCATGCCCAGCAGCGATCCTCGCCCGCCCGAAGCCCGCGTCAGTCCCATCGCGATATGGATGGCCGTCGTCTTCCCCGCCCCATTCGGCCCGAGAAAGCCGAAGATTTCCCCCGGCTCGATCGCGAGCGAAAGCTCCTCAAGCGCCGCGGCCGGCCCGTACCGCTTCGTGATTCGGTCAAAGACAAGCCGGGCTGCCATGGCCGCTTAGACGCAGAAAAGCCCCCGCCGAAGCAAGGGCTTCCCGCGGAAACTACTTGTTGACGACCGCGAACACGATCACAAGCGTGAACAGCGCCAGCGACTCAATAAACGCGAGGCCCAGCACGTAGAAAAACAGAATGCCCGCGCGCGCCCCGGGGTTCCGCGCAAAGCCCTCAGCGGCCTTCGCCGCGGCCAAGCCCTGCCCGATGCCGCAGCCGGCCGAAGCAATCCCCATGCCGATGCCCGCGCCGAGCGGGATATAGCTGGTCGCGCCGCCTCCGCCCGTCTGCGCGAACGCGGGCAGCGCCAGCAGCAGCGCCGACATCGTCGCGAATACGTATTGCAAATACCCAAATACTTTCTGCATTCCGTTCTCCTCTTCGCTCCTTGTCAGTATGGGATCCCAGTGGGTGGTTGGCTTGCTCTTCAAAGGCAAGCCCTCACACTTGGACCCTTCCCCATGCGCCGAAGCGGGAGCGAAACGCCCCGGCAGGAAACCTAAGCTGTTGCTTCCTGGTGCGATGCCGCCTCGGAGGTGTAGATCATGAACAGGAGCATGAACACGAACGCCTGAATGATCGCGACAAAGAAGTGAAGCGCCAGAAACGGGATCGGCAGCACGAGTGGAAACAGCGAAAAGAACACCAGCGTCAGCAGGTCGCTCGCGAACATGTTCGCGTACAAACGGACGGTGAGCGAGAGGATGCGCGCCAGGTGCGAGATGATCTCAAGCGGAAGCATGAATGGGGCACCCGCCCACCCAAGCGGTCCGACAAAATGCTTGAAGTAGCCCACCGGCCCGTTCGCGCGGACGCCGACCGTATTGTAATACAGAAATGTCAGCAGCGCCAAGCCGAGCGGGACCACCGGCGTCGAAGTCGGCGTCACGATACCCGGCAGCAGGCCCACAAGATTGCACGAAAGCACGAACAGGAGAATAGAAGCCGCGAATGGCATATGCGGGGCGTGGCCGTGACCCAGGATCGACTCACCCTGCCCGTCGACGAACTCGTGGATGCTTTCGGCAATCAACTGCAAGCCGCCGGGCTGCTCCACCTTGAGCGAGGCGCGCACGGCAATGAAACACAGGAGCAGGAAGAAAAAAACCACGATCTCCAGCGTGAAAGCATTGGTGATGGGCGCGTCCGGTCGGCCCGGATGAATGCCGAGCGTGCGCAGCATGGAATCGATCGGGCCTGCGAACAAGCCATTCAGGAAGCGGTTCAATCCGTCGAGTAGAAAAAGCATCGTTCCTTGCGTGCGTTCAAGTTTCGGCCGGGAGCTTAAGAGCGGATCAGACGCCCGGCCTCGATCGCAAGCGCGACCATGGCAAGCAGCAACCCGCCCAACAGCGCAAATACTGAGCCGTGAAGACTTTTCAGACTAACATAGACCACGACGGCTGCCAGAAAGAGCCGCAGGAAAAAGCCTGCGACAATACGGCCTGTTCCCACGCCTTGACGGTTTTCAACCCGCGCCGTGATCGCGGCCATCAACTTGCGCCACTCCCATAGGCTGGCAAGCGAGACGGCGGCACCCACCAGCAGCATGGCTCCCGTGCGCCAGCCTTTCGCGAAAGCGAGTCCGGCGGCGGCAAGCAGCGCGATCGCGGCGACGGTCGCCATGGCCCGGCGCATCGCCGCTTCGAGCCGCGCGTCGGTGATGAGGCCGATCTGCTCCTCGCTTGTCACTGCCCTTCATCCTTGCGGTCCTTGCGGTCGTTGAAGCCCGGGCCGCGCGCCGCGCCTGGATCATAGGCTGTGCCGGCCAGCGTGGCGGGGGAGGCGATCATGCGGAACAGCAGAATAAATCCCGCGACGACCCCGACCACGAGGCCCGCGATAAAGATCCAGTGTGTATGGAACAAGCGGTCAAGGGCCGTCCCGAGAAGCCACCCGACCAGGGCAGCCGCCGGCAGAGCAAAGGCCATCTGCGTGAGCCGTTCCACCTTGACCAGCGCCTGCATCGCGCCTTGCTGCTTTTGTCGGTCGGGAGCCATGGGCGCTTTCAGTTTACCGGTTCGGCGCGCTCTATACTGGCCCTATCCCACCCAAAAGCTAAGGATCGCGCGTTGGCCCTCTCTGATTTTGAAGAAAACCTGCGGAAGCTGCGGCAAGAAAAGTTACGGCAAATCGAAGCGCTGGGCCAGCCGGCGTATCCCAATGCCTACCGCGCCACGCACACGGTTCCGGAAGTGTGGGCCGGGTACCGCGCGAGCACGACGGAGCAGCTGGAGGCTTCACGCGTAAACGTCGCCGTTGCCGGCCGGCTGATGACGATCCGCGCGCAGGGCAAAGCCGGGTTTGCACATTTGCAGCAGGGGGGCGAGCGGCTGCAGTTGTATGTGCGGCAGGACGCGGTCGGCCCTGAAGCATTCGCGCTGTACAAGCTGCTCGATGCGGGCGACCACATCGGAGCTTCGGGCTACCTGTTCCGCACGCGCACGGGCGAGCTGACCGTGCACGTGGAAACGCTCACGTTTCTCGCAAAAGCCATGCTTCCGCTGCCGGAGAAGTACCACGGCCTGTCGGATGTGGAGCTGCGCTACCGGCAGCGGTATGTCGACCTTTTCATGAACACGGAACTGGAGTTGGAGCCTGCTGGTGAACCGCATGGGCCGGAAGACAAACATGCGGTTGCAGGCGAGCTGGAAGTGGCCGCCGCAGCCCACCCGAGCCCGCATGTGCAGGACGCACCCGCGCCGGGGCCGCGCGTGCGGGATGTATTTGTGAAGCGGGCGCAGGTGCTGCGGGCGTTGCGGAAGTTTTTCGACGAGCGCGGCTACCTGGAAGTGGAAACCCCGATGATGCAGCCGGTCGCGGGCGGGGCGGCGGCGAAGCCCTTCACCACGCACCACAATGCACTCGACCTGGACCTGTATCTTCGCATCGCGCCGGAGTTGTATCTCAAACGATTGGTGGTCGGCGGATTGGACCGGGTATATGAGATCAACCGGAATTTTCGGAACGAAGGGATCTCCACGCAGCACAATCCTGAGTTCACGATGCTGGAGTTTTATCAGGCGTATGCGAATTACAGGGACTTTATGGGGTTGACCAAAGAGCTGATTGCATTTGTCGCGCAAGAAGTAAATGGGACGACCGTGACGCGGTTCAATGGTCAGCAGATAGATTTAGTTATCTGGCAGGAATACTCCATGTGCGAGGCAATTGAAACTTTCTGGCCTTCGCATTGGAACGATGTAGCGCCCAAGAAAGAAGAGTTTAATAGCAAAGAAGGTCTACTCAAAGTAAAGGCCAGGCTTGACGCAAAACATCCATTAATAACCTCGACAGATCAGCCTACTTCTCAAAACACACCCTACGAGCTTAATCAGGCTAGGTTTGCTCTCCAGAGAGTACAAGCAGGAGAGCTTGATTTCGGAGCCGCTGTAGGACAACTTTTCGAGGCTGTCGCCGAACCGCACCTCACCCAGCCCACCATCATCTACGATTTCCCCCTCGCCGTTTCCCCGCTCTCCAAGCAGAAGCCCGACGAACCCGACTGGGTCGAGCGCTTTGAGTTTTATATCGGCGGCTTCGAGCTCGGCAATGCCTTTTCCGAGCTGAACGACCCGCTCGAGCAGCGCCGGCGCTTCGAGCAGCAGCTGGGCGAGCGCGCCCGCGGCGACGAGGAAGCGCATGCCATGGACGAGGATTACATCCGCGCGCTCTCCTACGGCCTCCCGCCGACGGCCGGGGAAGGCATCGGCATCGACCGGCTGACCATGATCCTGACCGGCGCTCGGTCCATCCGCGACGTCATCTTGTTCCCGCTGCTTCGGCCGGAGGCGCGCTGACCCCGCGCACCGCCCGAAGCCGGCGCGCCTGCTATCCGGATCGAGCTTGGAAGCTCCATGCCTGCTCGCGCAATTCCGGCTCCACACCCGCATCGCAGGACGATTCAAGATGGAACAGGTGGCTTTGCACATAAGCCTCGTCATCCAGCTCCGGGGCGAACTCGACGCGGTTGCGCCCGTTCTGCTTCGCCATGTACAGAGCGGCATCCGCGTCGTTGATCACCGACTCGATCTCGCGGTTGTGTTCGCTCAGCCACGCCGCCCCGAGTGAAGCCGTGACGGGCACACTGCACGTTCCGTGCACTACAGGGCGGGACGCAATCGCTTCCCGTATCTCCTCCAAACGCGCCGCGGCCTGATCGCGGTGAAGGCCGGGGATAACCAGAAGCATTTCTTCTCCGCCGTAACGGCCTACAAAATCGTCCGGCCGCAGCGTTTCCTGGAAGCGCACCGCGCACTCGCGCAGCACGGCATCGCCCATCGTGTGCCCGAAGCGGTCGTTGATGGACTTGAAGTGGTCCAGGTCGGCCATAACCACGCAAAGCGGTGCACCGCTTTCAAGCGAGCGCCGCCGCATGCGGGTCAGCACGTCGAAGATCGCGGAGCGGTTGAGCAAGCCCGTCAGGAAGTCCCGCCGCGAAGACTCGACCAGTTCTCTTTGTGCGATTTGGAGCTGCTCTTTTTCCGCCCGCAGTTCAGCGGTTTGCTCGTCGACTTTGCGCTTCAACACAGCCTCGCTGGTCCGCAAGCGCTTCAAGCTGGCGCGCCACCACAGCGCCGCAACCCCCAAAATCAGAACCAATCCAGCCAGCTTTGCGCGATCGCGACGATACCAGGGCGGCAGCACCTCGAACTGGTATTCGACGACAGCGGAAGAAGCGTGCACGCGCGTGTCCACGGCCTGCACTTGCAGCGCGTAATCGGCTGCCGGCAGGCCGGGGAAACGCAGCGTGCCGGAATCGGATGTATGCCATTCGTCGTCGAGCCCACGCAAGCGGTAGCGGAACACAACCGCCCTGGGCCGCTTGTAATCGGTCGAGAACAAATCGACAGCCAACTCCGGCCCGCGCAGGTCGATACGGGGCCGCGCGTCAGGCTTTAAACGGATACCGTTCAGCCGTACATCGCGCACATTCATCTGAGGCGCGGGCACTTTGAACAGGTCGCCGGGGTGCAGGAGGTGCGAGAGTCCGCCGACGGTGCCGAACCACATGGAGCCGTCCGCATCTTCCAGAATCCCGGCCGTGACCGTATCGTCCGAGACCAGCCCATCCTCATGCGTGCAGTGGACCCAACGCTTTCCGTCAAACACGTACAGGCCGATGTCCGTGCCAACCCAAAGCCAACCGCGCCGGTCAAAATAGATGATCGAAATGTCGTCGGACCCGATCAGTTCATCCGAAACGGCTCCGGCGACCCTCGCCTGCTTCCCATTCACCACAAGCTGAAGAAGCGGATGCGGATTGGCCGCCTGCATCCAAAGGCTGCCGTCCCGAGCGGCTTGGATGGAAGCGTAGCCGACGATCTTGGCTTCAGGGGGAAGCCCGATGCGCGCCCAAGCGGAATTCTTGAAGCGGTACAAGGTGCCCCGTCCGGTAAACCACATGGCTCCGCTTGCGTCCTGAGTGATCCCCCAAACGTTGCCGCTCGGCGCTTCGGGTCCATCAGCGTTGTGGACTTCCGACCAGTTGTCCTGGGCCGAAAGCCAGCCCACGCCCTTGTGGGTGCAAACCCAAAGCCGGTCCAGCGACTTGTCGTAAAAGAGCCGATACCCCCCTCCGGCACCGGTCGCGATCGCTTGCTTTCGATCAACAACCGAATCAAAGTCGTAAAGCTTGCCGCCGTCCGCGGTGGTCCAGATGTGGCCGCGGCCGTCCACGGTGAGGGGGGAGGACGCTGCCATCGGATGCTGGGAATCTTCCGGGACAAAGCGCGCGCGGGTCTTATCCAAGCGGTAGACGTCGGAGGTTCCCGCGGCCCACAAACGTCCGCGCTTATCGAACATCATGGACCAAGTAAGGTCGCCCTCCACGCCCTCCATGCTCGTCCAGTTTTCCCAGTTTCCGTAGCCCAGCCAGCGCCAGATACCGCCGCCCACGGGCGCGAGCCAAAAGCCGCCCCGGTTGTCGAAAAACAACGTCGAGATCTGACCCGGAGGCAGGCCGTTCGCGACGGTCCAGCGGCCCCAGGCACCATTCTTCAAGCGTCCCAATCCGTTGGGGAGAGCCGCAACCAAACCGCCCTCGCCATCCTCAGCCAATCCTTGGATCGGACCGGATGCGCCGGGCGGGCCTCCAAACTGTTGCACGGCCCATTTTTTTGCGTCGAGACGGATCAAGCCTCGCCGATCGGAGGCCCACACCGCACCGTCGCGGGCCAGGAGCAAGCTGTCAAAAGGTCCGCTCGGAAGACCCCGTGCCGCATCCCAAACGGAAACATTCAGCTTTTGGCTGACCGCGTCCGGGCTCGGCAGCTTGATTTCGCACAGGGCCCCGCCGCATGCGGACCAAAGCGCGTTGCGCGCCGGATCGGCAACAAGGTTGTTCAGCCGGCCGAACCTGCCGTCCTTCTGCTCCGTGAGGCGGTCCAGGCTGTCGCTGCGGATCCAAGCCGGTCCATCCTCGTCCATCTGTTCCAACCGCCCGTTCAGCAGGAGGTAAAGTCGATCGGGTTGTGCCGGCAGAACCGCCAGCCGGAGAGTGTTGTCCAGAATATTGCCGGGGTCCAGCTCCGCGACGTCATGGCGGGATCCATCGGACGTGAGATAAATCAAGCGCCTCGAACCCGCTACCCATACTCTGCCGGCTCCGTCCGCGTACATCGCGCGCACGGAACCTTCCTCGGCGTCCCGATAGCTTTGCACCTTGAGAAAATGGCTGCTGTCGGGGCCGGAAAAACCAAGTTTTATGGCGGCCCCCCCCAACCCCGCCGCGATGAGGGGCCG
>CAXTSB010000025.1:0-7822 GCA_964246845.1 uncultured Acidobacteriaceae bacterium | reverse complement strand
CGTGTCCCCGTGCCCCCCCGGCCCGGCGGCCCCCGCCCCCCCCCCGCCCCCCCCCCCCCCCCCCCCCCCCCCACAGGACGCCGTCCTTGTCCTGCACGATGGCGCTCACATCCTGGTTCAGCAGGCCCTGGTTGGGCCCGAACTGCTCAAACGTGTAGCGCTGCGCGTGCCCGAGCGGAAGGGCGATCATGCTGTATAGAGAAAACAAGAGCCCGGAAAGCCAAAGCAGGCGCGTACCCCTGCCGTTGACCCTTCGCATAGAGCTCCGCCCCATCCACATGCCGGGACTTTACGAAACCGAGGGTGTGAACGCAAGGAAAAACATTACCTCACATTCCCAAAGTCACTTTTTTAGTACCGAAATAAAACACCGTTGTCACTCACCCAGCAGAAACCTTCGTGTTGCCGCGGCCTTGCCCGTTTGGCCGTCGCAGTCGATCAGCGTAGCGCTCATGCGCGGATCGCCTTCGGCCTGCTCCAACCTGACGGGCATCCCGGTAAGAAACCGGTAGAGTACATCCTTCTTTTCGACGCCGATGACTCCGTCATATGGTCCGCTCATGCCCACGTCGGTCTGGTAGGCGGTTCCCCCAGGCAGCACGCGGTCGTCCGCGGTCGGTATGTGCGTGTGGGTGCCCAGGACGGCAGTAACCCGTCCATCCAGGTGCCAGCCGAGCGCCACCTTTTCGCTCGTCGCTTCGGCGTGGAAATCCACCAGAATCACCGGCGCGGCGATCTGCCCGAGGAGGTGGTCCGCCACTCGGAACGGGCAGTCATTGGCGGCCATGAAGACGCGGCCCTGCAGGTTCACCACCGCGTACCGCTGCCCGTCCGGCAGCGCACCCTCAAACCAGCCGAAGCCCGGCGTACCCTCGACGTAATTGGCCGGGCGCAGGATCCGGCGGGCCCGGCTCGTGTCGCCGGGTGCCGCTCCCTGCATGTAGTCGATGATTTCGCGCTTGTCCCATACGTGATTGCCGGTGGTCAGCACGTGCGCGCCCATGTCGAACAGCTCGTCCGCGATGGCCGGGGTGACGCCGAAGCCGCCGGCCGAATTTTCCGCGTTGATGACGAGCAGGTCGACGGCTTGCGCTTCCACCAGCGCCGGCAGGTGCTCCCGGACTATATGGCGTCCAGCATGGCCGAAAACATCCCCTACAAACAAAATCCGCAAATCGCATCTCCCACCGTCGCTGGGCGTTGGATGCCGCCGTTCCGTTCGCGTGATAATCAGCTTGAGCCATGAGCAACCAGATCCGCCCTTCAAAATCCGCAGCTCCGCGACAACCCGCACCGGAAACGCAGCCCGTCAAGCGCATCTGGGTCGTGGGTGCTCTGGGTATCTTGCTGTTTCTGGCGCTCCTGGTATCGGCTTTTTCCGTTTGGGTGATCTTGCGGCCGCACTGACCGGCCCGCGTGAAGGAACCGTCCGCCAGCCGACTGTCTCCGGCAGCGTGAAGGTTTACTGTTTTGAGTCCTTCAACCCACGCTTGAAGAAGCGGTCACCACGCGGCTAAGTCCCGTATTGCGTGAAAGATGCGCTCCGGCTGCGGCAGAATGGCGTCTTCCAGAACAGGCTGATAGGCCACGAAGCTGTCCATGCCGGCCACACGGCGAACCGGCGCGTCCAAGTCTTCAAACAGCTCGTCCGCGATGCGCGCTGCAATCTCCGCACCATATCCCCAGCTCTTCATGTCCTCGTAGGCCACCAGAACACGGCTGGTTTTCCGCACGGACGTTGCGATCGCCTCCCAATCGTAGGGTGCCAGTGTGCGGAGGTCGAGCAGCTCCACACTGATCCCCAGCTCGCGCTCGGCGCGCTGCGCTGCTTGGAGCGCCCGGGGAACAACGGCACCATAGGTGACCACGGTAAGGTCCGTGCCGGTCCGCACCGCTGCCGCCTTGCCGAACGGAACCGTGAAGTCCGGCCCGGGATCGACCGCGCGGGCAAACGGCTCGCGGTACAGCCGCTTGTGCTCCAGAAACAGCACGGGGTCGTCGCAGCGTATGGCCGTCCGGAGCAGGCCCTTGGCGTCAAGCGCGTTGGAAGGCATGACGACTCGGATGCCCGGCGTATGGGTGAACAGCACCTCGCCCGACTGCGAATGGTAAATCGAACCGCCGGTCAAGTAGCCGCCGATCGGGCAGCGGATCACCACGGGCGCTGAAAAGGTTCCGTTCGAGCGCCAGCGCAGGTTGGACAGCTCATTGCGCATCTGGTGCAGCGCGGGCCAGATGTAATCGAAAAACTGAATTTCAACCACTGGCTTGATCCCGCGGACGCCGTAGCCGAGCGCCCGGCCGACGATGTTGGCCTCCGCCAAGGGTGAGTTGAAAACCCGGTCCGAGCCGAACTCGGTTTGGAGGCCCGCGGTGAGCTTGAACACGCCGCCTTTGCCTTTCACCTGGCCCGCGCGCAGGGCCTCCTCGCGGCTGGCGTCCGCCACGTCCTCGCCGTAAACCACGATGCGCGGGTCGCGCCGCATCTCCTCGTGGAGGCAGCTGTTGATGAGCTCGGCCATGGTGCGGGGCTTGCCTTCGTTCCCCGCCGGCTCGACCGCGAGCGCGGCGCTTGTCGGGTCGTAGGCTTCCGAGTAGACGTGCTTCAAGATGCTTCCGACCTCGGGCAAGGGAGAGGCAAGCGCCCGGTCCGAGGCCGCGATCACCTCCGCGTCCACGCCGCGCTCCAGCGTGCGGAGGCCGTCCTCGTCCAGAAGCCGCTCGCGCAGCAGAAAGTCACGGAAGCGCGGCAGGGGGTCGCGCAGCGCGTCGGCTTCGATCTCGGCCGGGCTGCGGTACAGCCGTTCATCGTCCGACTCGGAATGCGAGTAGGGCCGGACCACATGGCCGTGTACAAACGCTGGGCCATGTCCCGCGCGGCACCATGCCACGGCTTCGGTCAGCGCTCCGTAGCTGGCGATCGGATCGGTTCCGTCGACTTCGGCGAAAAAGAAGTTGGGAAAGTTGCGGACCAGATTGGAGATATTGCCGCCCGGCGTGTTGACCTCGACCGGTGTGGAGATCGCGTAGCCGTTGTCCTCAACGAGGTACAACACCGGCAGCTTGGCGTTCGAGGCGGTATTCAGCGACTCCCAAAACTCGCCTTGCGAGGTGGAACCCTCGCCGATCGAAAGGTACACAACCTCGTCGCCCTGAAACGAAACATCCTTGAAGGCGCGGTAGTCGCCGTCCACCTTAGCCGCCGCTTGCGGGTGCCGGGCGAAGTAGCGGCCCGCCTCCGCGCAGCCGATCGCATGGAGGCATTGGGTCGCGGTCACCGATGAGGTGGAAACCAGGTTGAGCCGTGCATTGCCCCAGTGGCAGGGCATCTGCCGCCCTCCGCTCGCCGGGTCGGCCGTCGCGCCGACCGCTTGCAGCAGCAGCTCCTCGACCGTCGAGCCCAGGGTCAGGCACAAGGCGCGGTCACGGTAGTAGGGGAAAAACCAGTCGTAGCCTGGTTTGAGCGCCATCCCGGCGGCAACGAGCAGCGCTTCGTGCCCGGCACAGGAGATCTGAAAAAAAGCCTTTTGCTGGCGTTTAAGAAGGATTTCGCGGTCATCCGTGCGCCGCGACAGAAGCATAAGCCGGTACATCTCCACCAGCTGCCCGCGGTTGAGTCCCGCGAAGCGGTCCCGCCTGGGCTGAAGTTCCGCGCTGCCCATCGCAACCTCGCCTGCCGCCATCCGCCTTGCCCTCCCGCCGCCGCGCTTCAGTGTACCGCTCCTATCCGTTCGACGCGCCGCTCAATAGCCGCGCATCTTGTCCTTGACGCTTTTGGCCAGCTTTTCGATCTCTTCGCTCTTTTTCAGCACGCTCAACGAGAGCTGGTCCTTGTTGCTTTTGTCCACTTCCTGCTGAAGCTGCTGCGCCAGCTGCAGCAGCTTGCTGGTGTCGGCAACCAGCTGCTTATGCCGGTCTTCGTTGCGGCGCTGCTCCAAGCGCTCTTGAAAGCGTGGATCCAGGCCCGGGTTTTCGCGGCTTTCGCCGCTTTCCACATTTCCGGTCGTCACGCGCGGACTGTTGCCGCTCGAGTTCTGCGCCCGTCCGGCCAGCACCGCCGCGCCCGCAAGACTCAGAAGCAGCAATGCCGAGCCCGCTTTGAACTGGTACCTTCGTTGTGTCACGCCATCCCGCACCCATAAGGAAGAAACACCCGTGATGCTACTCCTTTTCGCGGCGGCTCCGGTAGAGGCGCGGCACCTGAACGTACGCGAACTTCTTTCGCCGGACGCGCTGTTTGAGACGGCCCAGCACCTGCTCATTTTCGTGCTGCCCAAGGTTCTTTTCATCTGCTTCATCGCCTGGGTGCTCATCCGGACTTTGAGCTTCTTCACCGACCGCCTCGCCACCATCGCGGAGCGCCATGCCGCCGCCGCGACAAGAGTGTCCCAAGCCCGTACGCTTTCCTCCGTCCTGCGCGCCACCGGCATCGGCATCATCGGGTTTCTTGCTGTTTTGCAGATACTGCCGCTGATCGGCTTGAATCTCGGCCCCTTGCTCGCCTCGGCCGGCATCGCGGGCGTCGCGGTCGGCCTCGCCTGCCAAGCGGTGGTGAAGGACTGTGTAAACGGCATGCTGTTTCTGATCGAAGACCAGTTCAACGTGGGCGACGTCATCAAGGCCGCGACGTTTTCCGGGCAGGTCGAAGCAATGACGCTGCGCAAAACCACCCTGCGCGACGGCGACGGCACCCTCTACATCATCCCGAACTCACAAATCACCACCGTAGCGAACATGACCCGCGATTACTCGGTCGCCACCATCAACGTGGATGTGGACTTCTCGGCGAATCCGGATGAGGTGATCGCGCTGTTGAAGGAAACGGCGCTTGGGGTCCGCAACGACCCGGTCTACCGGGATGCTTTTCTCGCCGACCCGACGCTGCTCGGCGTGGATGCCGTGAAGGGTTCGGTCGTGACCTACCCTATCTTGCTGAAAACCCTGGCCAACCAGCAGTGGGGAGCAAAGCGCGAGCTGCAGCGCCGGGTGCGGTTGGCGCTCGAAGCGAAGGGCTTCCTGCCCGGCGACCCGCTGCGCGTCTTCCGCGGAGCGGACGGGCAACACGGCAGCCATCAGGAGGGTCACGCCCCGGAGCCCGTGCACGCGGGCCACCAGGACATCAATCCGCTTACGGGAGAAGCGCTTTAATCGCACGTGCGGATGAAGTCGGAGACGAATGTATACTTCCGCCGAGGACCGCTCCCATGCGCACTCTGCCGCTTTTGCTCCTTACCGTCCCGCTCACGCTTGTCGCCCAGGGTTCGCCGGAAGCCGCATCCGCCGCCGACCGGCAGTGGCTTGGGCAGATCGACTCCGGCGACTATCAGGCCGCCTACCAGGCCTCGGCCAAGGTCATGCAGGATGCCGCGACCGAACCGCAGTTCGCGCAAAGCATGAAAGCCGCTCGCGCCCCGCTCGGCGACTTGCGCTCCCGCAAACTGACCGACGCGGAACCTACGACAACCCTGCCCGGAGCACCAGACGGGCATTACGTGGTGGCAAAATACCAAAGCTCGTTCATGAAAAAAGCAAGCGCGGTGGAAACGGTCGTGGTTTCGCAGGGTGAGGATGGCGCTTGGCATGTAGCGGGGTATTTCATCCGTTAGAATTCCATCACTTAAGACCCTTTTCACTGCCCCTCACGCAGTCTTTAAGCTCCAAGCGAGGCCTTCAGTTCCGCCGCGCCCCGCACCGGCGGGAGGCATACCGCGCCCTTGCAGACCATCGCGAAGCTGCCCTCCTCGCGCAGGTGCGGCAGCGTTTCGGCGAGCGCGGGCGGCAGCTCGTTTCTAGAAATCTGATCGCAGCTCAAGCGGACTACGGCTTTCTCAACCGCCCAGGGCCGGGCGGCGGCCCCGGCCAGTTCTTCCGCTGCGCTGTCCTCGCCCACGACCACGACTTGCACGGGCGCGAGCAGCCAGCGCTCCAGCGCCAGCCCGTAGCTCGCGGCATATAGGCCGAACTGCGCCGCCACGCCCCCGAACGCTTCCCGGGTGTCCTCGGCAAGCTCGCGCAAGCTTTCCTCTCCGTTCAGCGCGGCAACCCGCAGCAGCGCCGCCGCGGCGCTCGCGTTGCCGGAAGGCGTGGGCGCGTCCTGCAAGGGTTTGCGCCGCGTCCCGAGCACACCCAACTGCTCACCGTTAGTTTGCTCCGTATCGAAAAAACCGCCCCCGACCCGGTCCGCGAAGCGTTCGGCCATGGCCCGGGTCAGCGCCTCCCCGGCCTGCCAGTACCGGAACGCGCCCGTAGCCGCCCAGGCGTCCAGGCAGGCGTGGGCCAGATACGCGTAATCCTCCAGAACGCCCGGCGCGGGCGAGGCCGGCGTGTGCCCGTCCGCGTAGGCGACGACGTGCTTCAAGCGCGAGCCGTCCCAGGCTTCGGCGAGCACACGATCCAGCGTTTGCAAAGCAAAAGCGCGCGGGCCGGCGTCGCCCAAAGCCTCCGCCGCCGCAAGGTAAGCCGACACCGCCATGCCGTTCCAGCCCGTGTACACCGTGCGGTCGATAAAAGGCTCCGGACGGCGCTCACGGGCCTCCAGCAGCTTGCCGTGCACTTGCGGCAGCAGGCCCGTTTTCAATCCAAGCGAGGACTCGACCGCGGCCGCGCTGCGGTCGGTCCTGAGCACGCACTTGGCCGGGTTGTGGTGCATGTCGCCGGCGGCGCGCACGCCGTAGTAGGCGAGCGCGAACCGCAACTCGTCCCCGGATAGAACTTCCGCGAACTCCGCCTGCGTCCAGGTGAAGTAATCCCCGTCATCGTCGAGCGAAATGTCCGCGTCCTGTGAGGCGTAAAACCCGCCCCGCGCGCGGTCGCTCAGCTTTCCATCCATCCAGCGCAGGATGTCGCGGGCCGTGCGCGCCCACTCCGGGTCACCGTCGGTTGCAAAAGCGTGCGCATAGTTGGCCAGCAAGCCCGCGTTGTCGTACAGCATCTTTTCAAAGTGCGGCACGCCCCAGCGCTCATCGACCGAGTAACGATGGAAGCCGCCGCCGAGGTGGTCGTACATACCCCCGCGTGCCTGCGCCGCCAGCGTCCGCGTCCATGCCTCGCGCGCCGGGGCCGAACCGGTGCGGGCCGCCACATCGACCAGCAGATCAACCGCAGCCGGATGGGGAAACTTGGGCGCGTTCCCGAAGCCGCCGTGGTCCTTGTCGAAGTTGCCGAGCGCACTGCCCACAAGCGCGTCCACGATCTCGGGCCCGAGCGAGCCCCCGCGCCCGGAAAAACTTTCCCCGTGGTCGATCGCGTTCACCACCTGCGCCGCCGTGCCTTCGAGCTCGCTCCGCCGCTCTTTCCACACGCCGGCGAGCGTTTCCAGCACGCGCCGGAAGCCCGGACGTCCGTAGCGGTCATCCGGCGGAAAGTAAGTGCCCCCGAAGAACGGCCGCCCGTCGGGCGTCAGCAGCGCGGTCAACGGCCAACCGCCCTGCCCCGCCATGGCCTGCACCGCCGCCTGATAGCGCGCGTCCACATCCGGGCGCTCGTCGCGGTCCACCTTCACGGCAATGAAATTTTCGTTCACTACCGAAGCAAGGCGCGGGTTCTCATACGACTCACGGTCCATGACATGGCACCAGTGGCACCACACCGCGCCGATGTCGAGCAGGATAGGTTTGTCGAGCCGCTTGGCTTCCGCGAACGCCTCGGCACCCCACTCGCGCCAGCGCACCGGCTGGTGCATGGCCGAGCGCAGGTAAGCGGAAGCAGCGGAGGCGAGGGCGTTGGTCGGGTGCGCGACAACGGGGGCGGAAGGGTGACTCATGACTGCTTAGAGTCGCGCGGCGTGATATTCACTGTCTCAGGGTTACGGTTCAGGCTTTCT
>CAXTSB010000024.1:2285-31606 GCA_964246845.1 uncultured Acidobacteriaceae bacterium | reverse complement strand
ACATCACCCCGACCATCAGCGCCGCGTGCGCGACGGTGGTGAGTGAAAGGCCGTAAAACTGGACCAGGAACTGTACGGGAATGCCGAGCAGGGAAGCCCCGACGAGCTGCGTCCACTCCTTGGCGGAGAAACCGGGCCGGCGCAGCAAGGGCAGCAGGGCCAGGATGCCGAACAAGAACCGGTACAGCACCATGTGGCTCGACCCCATGGACCGGAGCGCGATCTTGCCGAATAGAAATCCAGTGCTCCACAAGCAGCCGGCCAACGCGCAGGCAGCATAGCCGAGCGCCGCGCGGGGCGCTCCCGCTTTCTTCATTTCCTGATTGTCGCCGACGGGCCGCGCCTGCCCGCGCGCTTCCGATGCTCGACCGCATCAACAAAGCATCCGCCCTGTATCTTTCCCAGCCCGGCGGTGTCTCATGCACAATAAGCCTATGCGCCGCGGTCGGGGCACATTCCGATTGTTGGTCGCGGCGCTTGCCGCCCTGCCCGCGCTCGCGCCCGGCGAGCGACCGGAAGTGCCGCATCCGGCGGAGCGCATTGCCGTCGAGCCGCTCGGCTTCGTGCCGCCGTCAGCCTTTTTCAAGAGCTACCGGGTACCCTCGGCTACACTTGATTTTCTCGACGCGGACCACCTCCTGTTCACCTTCCATGTCGCCAAGCTGATGCACCGCGAAAAGGACGATCCGCCCGAGGACCAAGACCAGCAGGTCCGTGCCTTGGTACTGTCCGTTCCGGGCGGGCGTGTCGAATCTGAGGGAACCTGGCGGCTCCACGACCGCGGACCCTATGTATGGCCGCTGCGCGACGGCTTTTTCCTGATGCGCCAGCGCAACACCTTGTTTGTCGGCGACGGCAAGCTGACCTTGAAGCCTTACCTGCACCCGGAGGGCAACGTTTCCTCGGTCCAACTGTCCCCGGATGCTTCGACCCTGGCCGTGCAGTACTGGAAGCCGAGTGAAAAGGCGCGGGAAGCAGCCGACGCGGCGACGCTCGGCGACGGCGCGGAGGCGTTTTCCGGGCCGTCGCGCGAATACCAGTTGCTGCTCGTGGATACGCATGCCAAGGTGGCGCGCCGCGTCGGACGGGTGCCGCACCCGTTGGTGTTCCCCTTGGTGCAGGGGGGATTCCTGGATGCGGAACAAGGCAAGGGCAAGGAGTGGCGGGTGGTGGTGCGCGACTTTTCGGGCGGCGAGCCGCGGTTCATCGCCAACGTGCAAAGCCCGTGCCAACCCCAGCTGCATCCCTTGAGCGAGCAGATGTTTCTCGCATTCACCTGTCTGCCCTTGTCGTCCGACCACCTCGTACAGGCATACACCCTGGACGGCAAGCAGCTGTGGCAGCAGCTGTGGCAGTCCCGCTTTGCCTGGGGCACCTACTCGTACACAACCGCCGGCAACCGCTTCGCATACGGAACGGTGGAGGTCAACCACGACCTCGCCCCACTCGACCCGGTCGACGACGGCTCCATCGTCGGCCAGCCGGTGGGCGTGTTTTCGCTTACCAACGGCAAGCTCGACGCGGTGGTGGATGCTTCGCCGATTCTGACCGCGGGCGACAACTTCGCGCTTTCGCCTGACGGCAGCCGCTTCGCTGTGCTCCGCGGCGGCGCGATCGAGCTGTACACGCTGCCGCACGCGGAAGCCCCGGCCGTGCATGCCGCGCCGCGCGCGGAAGCCCGCGCCGCCGACGCCGTGCCGCTCACCCCGGGCCAGCCTTGATGGGGCCGGTTCCGTCCTTGATCTTGCACGCGGCGATGCAACGCACGAAATGACGACCGTGCTGCCCTTCGCGGTGTTCGCCGGCGTGGGCGGGGCGTTTTTCCTGCTGCGTCTGCGGCCGCTCCGTCCCAAGCCCGCGGGTGCGCTCAGGATCATCGCCGTGCTTCCGCTGATCGCTTCCGGAGCGCTCCATGTGCTGCGCCCTTCGGTGTACCTGCCTTTGATCCCGCCGCCGTTTCCGCGCGCGCCGTGGTTCGTTGTTCTTACCGGGATTCCGGAGCTGCTCGGCGCGGCGGGTCTGCTCGTACCGGCTACCCGCAAAGCGGCCGCGGTTTGCCTGGCCGTTTACCTTGTTGCCATCTTTCCCGCGAATATCCATGTGGCCGGGCAAACCGTCGGCGGGCTCCGGATGCCGTCGGTTCCGGTGCGGACCGCCCTACAGGCCGCCTACATGCTGCTCGTTCTCCTCGCCGGCTTCGGGCAGGGTACTTTCGGAACCCGTCCCGCGATGAAGCAGGCTTGACCGCAGCCGATCGTCGGTAGAGAATCACCCGCACACCCCATGCTTTTGCCCCGCATCAGCCCGCGCGAGCGGCTTGTTTTGCTCGCCGTTATCGAAAGCTACATCGCCACCGGCGAGTCTGTGGCTTCGCAGGCCTTGGCGCGTTTGTGGGCCGACCGCGAAGGGATGTCGGCGGCCACCATCCGCAATGTGCTTGCTTTGCTGGGCGAGGCGGGGCTGCTGGACCAAGCGCATGCTTCCGCCGGGCGGGTGCCCACGCCGCTCGCCTTCCGCTGGTATGTGGAGCAGCTGCACACGCGCGACACTACCCTGACGCCGGAGCGCCGCGCAGGCCTCGAAGACAGCTTCCAGGGCATCGCCACGGCGCAGCAATTCCTGGAACGCACCGCGCAAGTCTTGGCTTCGGTTTCTTCCGGGCTGGGCATCGCGCTGCTCACGGCAAACGAAACGCACTCGCTCGAGCACATCCATTTCACCCGGCTCGCGCCCGGGCGGGTGCTGGCCGTCTTTGTTTCGACCGCCGGCGTCGTGCTCGACCGTATGCTCCAGCTTGCGCGTGAGCTTTCCTCGGCGGAGCTTGATGCGGCCGCCCGATTCCTGAATGAGAACTTCCGCGGCTGGTCGGTGCCGCGCATCCGCGCGGAGCTCCACTCGCGTATGGCGGAAGAGCAGTCGAACTACGACCGCCTGCTGCGCTCGGTCGGCGAGCTGTGCGCGACCGGCGCCCTCCAGGACTCCACAGCCGAAGCGGGCGCGATGGAGGCCACCTTGTTCGTCGGCGGGGTCGGCAACCTGCTTGCCGGGGAGCTTGACCGCGCCATGCTGCGCCAGATGCTGGAAGCGCTTGAGGAAAAACAGCGCCTGATCGCGCTCCTGAGCGCTTACGTGGATGCGAACCAGCAGACGGTGCGCGTGGTCGTGGGGCTTGAGGACTCCCTGCCGGAGATGGGCAATTTCGTTTTGATCGGCGCGCCCACCCGCCTGGGCGAAAACCGCTCCGGCGCGCTGGCCGTGATCGCGCCGACGCGCGTGGAATACAGCAAAACCATGGACGCGGTCGCGTTCGTGGCGCAGCTGCCGGGCAGCCTCCTGCGGCTGTAAGGCTCGGCTGCGTCCGCCCATGGGAAAATAAACCCATGCGCCCGACCCTGCAAAGCCGTCTCCGCGAGCAATTCGACCGCTTGCGGGGTCAGGGCGGCACAGCCGCATCCGAGGAAGATATGAGCCAGACCCGCCCCGAAACCTCCGAGTCCCTCCTGGAAGCCATCCAGAACACCGATCCTGTTTCCGACCCATCCGACGCCGTCACCACCGGCTTTGAAGGCCCGGAGCGCACCGCCGGAACCCTGTCTCCCGAGGAGCCCGGCGAAGCCGACCGCCTCCGGCAGGAGCGCGACGGATTGCTGGACCGCTTGGCCCGGCTCCAGGCTGAGTTTGAAAATGCCCGCCGCCGCGCCGATAAAGAGCGTGGAGAGTTCCGCGAGTACGCGACCGGCGCGGCGGTGGAGCAATTCCTGCCCGTGCTGGACAACTTTCAACTCGCTTTGAAGTCGAGGGGAACGGCGGAGCAGCTGCGCTCGGGCGTCGAGCTCATCGCCAAGCAGATGGAAGAAGCTTTGCGCTCGCTCCAGGTGCAGCCCGTCGAAACCGTCGGCGCGGTGTTTGATCCGCGCTTCCATGAGGCGCTCGGTCACGTGGAAACTGCTGAAGTCCCGGACGGCCATGTCGCCGAGGAAGTGCGGCGGGGTTACCGCATCCGTGAGCGGCTGCTCCGGCCCGCATTGGTGCGTATCGCGTCCAACCCTGGGCAGACTGAAGCCTGACCGCGCTGCCGGACTTGATCCCACAAACTAACTTACAGAAATCACCGTGACCCAAACCGTGCCGAAAAGCGACTACTACGAAGTTTTGCAGGTTTCCCGCACCGCCTCCGACGGGGAGCTGAAAACCGCCTACCGCAAGCTCGCCATGCAGTTCCATCCCGACCGCAACCCGGGGGACGGGGCCGCCGAGGAGCGCTTCAAGGAGTGCTCGGAGGCGTACCAGGTGCTGTCGGACCCCGACAAGCGCGCCGCCTACGATCGCTACGGCCATGCGGGCGTGGGCGGGGCCGGGCCGCAGGGCAACCCGTTCGCGAACGCGCAGGATTTAGGCGACATCTTCGGCGACCTGTTCGGGGAGATGTTCGGCGGCCAGGCGCAGGGCCGCGGCCGCTCGCGCGCGCAGAAAGGCCGCGACCTGCGCTTCGACCAAACCATTGAGTTTGCTGAAGCGGTGTTCGGAAAAGAAATCGAGGTATCCGTTCGGCGCATGGAGCCGTGCGGCGCCTGCGACGGCACGGGTACGAAGTCGAACAAAGGCCCGGCGGTGTGCCGCACCTGCGGCGGACGCGGCCAGGTGCGCTTCCAGCAGGGCTTCTTTTCGGTCGCGCGTACCTGCACCAACTGCGGCGGCACCGGCCAGGTCATCACCGACCCTTGCGCGACCTGCCATGGCGACGGCCGCCAGGAGCGCACCCATACCGTGCGCGTGTCCGTCCCCGCGGGCGTCGAGGAAGGCACGCGCATCCGCTACCAGGGCGGCGGCGACGCGGGCCGGTTCGGCGGACCGGCGGGCGACCTGTACATCGTGCTCACCGTCAAGCCGCACCCGTTTTTCGAGCGCGACGGCAACGACGTGCATTGCGTAGTGCCCATCTCGTTTACGCAGGCCGCGCTCGGCGATGAGATCGCGATCCAAACGCTGGAAGGCGACTCGCGGCTGAAGATCCCCGAAGGGACCCAGTCGGGCAAGGAGTTCCGCCTGCGGTCCAAGGGCGTGCCCTACCTCAACGAGCATGGCCGGGGCGACCTGATCGTCGAAGTCCAGGTGCAAACCCCCAAAAAGCTGAGCCGCGAGCAAAGGGAGCTGCTTCGGCAGCTGGGTGAAAGCATTACGGTTGAGAACGCACCGACCTCGCGATCGCTCTTTTCCAAGCTCAAGGACATGCTCTCCTAGCGAGGTCCGGACGGCGGTCCGGGTCTTCGGGCTGCGCGCATCCGCGTTCAAGCGGCGCTGCTAGACTACGCAGATGTCTTCGCAGCCGTTGACGACAGAGTCCTTCTACCCCCAAACGCAAGGTGATGCTCGACCGGCATTTGCGCCCATCTCGCCCGAGCGGCGCACCGCGATTCTTGACATCATTCGGGGCGTCGCGATCCTGCTTATTCTCCTGGTAAACATCACCAACAGCGGCAACAGCGTGTATGAGCACCTTGGTGATGCGCGCCTGCTCGGCTGGGGGTCCGCCGACCAGGCATGCTGGTGGTTCCTCCGAATCCTGATCGACGGCACCCAACGGGGGCTGCTGGAAATCCTTTTCGGCGCCGGAGCCCTGATCCTTCTCAGGCCCACGCTGGACCCGAACGGCCCGGTCGCCGTCGCCGACCTGTACTTCCGCCGTAACTTTTGGCTGATTCTTTTTGGGCTCTTCGACGTTTTCGCGCTGTTCTGGTTCGGCGACATTCTCTTCCCTTACGGCATAGCCGCTCTCTTGCTTTTTCCTCTTCGCCGTTTCAGCGGCAAGGTTCTGCTTGCTGTTGCGCTTTGCTATTTCGGCTTCGTCACTTACCAAGGCGCCGAAAAGTACCGTCACGCGTCAGCTGTCTATGCGGCAGCCCGGCAAGCTGAAGCGATGGAGGTCTCGCATCAGGCGCTTTCCGTGGCGGACACACGGGCCCTGGCCGAACGCGCCCAGGAACTTGCGGCTCTCCATACGCCGCCGGCGTTGGTTGCCGAGGAGCGCGCTGCCCGGCTGGGGACGCTGCCGGCCTATGCGCGTTGGCTCACGCATTTTTGGGTGTCTGTTGTTTTCGGCAAACTCATGCCGAGCTACGTTGCGGATGTTTTCTTCTCCGCGGTGTTCGGCATGGCGCTGTTCCGGTTCGGAATCACGCAAGGGGCGCGTTCGACGCGCTTTTATCTCCTGCTTGCGCTGGGAGCGTACCTGCCCGGATTGCTGTTGCGCATCGCCGACGCGTGGACCTTTACCCGCTTTCAAGCGCTGCCGAGCCCGGCTGCCGTACTCGCCGAGCCTGCCCGCCTTTCAGTTACGGTCGGCCACCTCGCCCTGCTCCATCTCGTATTTCGAACCCGATCCGGCGCAAGGCTGCTCGCCCCTTTTCAGGCGGTCGGCCGCGTGGCATTCTCGTGCTATCTGCTCCAGAACTTCGTCAGCATGTGGATTTTGTTCCCAGGTTTTGCGCTGAGATTATTCGGACGGTTTCACTGGTTCGGGCTTACCATGCTGGCATTTGGCATGATCAGCATCCAGCCGGTGCTCGCCGGTCTATGGCTGCGCGTATTTGCGATCGGGCCGCTCGAGTGGCTTTGGCGCTCGCTCACCTACCGCAAACCGCAGCCGTTCCTCCGCTTGCGCGCCGTGCCGGAAACCGCGGCCGCGTAAGCGCGTGAAAATATCGGGCGGAAAGGATTGGAAACAGTGAAGCGCAAGAGGTTTCGCGGCAACTCGATTTCTGCCCGCTGCATCCGCGCCCGGTTCACAGCATGGCCGCGCCGCCGGATGCCGAATTATTTGCTCCGTCCCGCTCGCAATGCACGAGGCGCGGTGCTAGGATTCTCGCAACGTGATACTTTGATCACGGGCAACGCCAGATATTTCCGCGCTTGGCGCGGGTTTCGCAGGCGCTCACCGCCGGGCTCAGCGCAGCACTTCCGGCCGCCTGTCGCGCAGTTTCCCTTCGCCCCTCACGGGAGGTCTGAACGATGCTCGAAGAAGTACAAGCAGGGAAAAGCGGAGAAAATTTCCGCCTCGATGTTCCGCTACACAACCTGCTTACCCAGCAGCCCGGCCCCGCGCCCCGCTACCAGCCCGCAGGCCCGCCTCAGTCCTTCCCGGACCCTGTGGTCCCCCAGCGCCCCGAACTGCTCGGCCCCGTCGACTTCGACGCTCCCTGGTCGCCCCCCGACAAGCGCAAGTATTCGCCCGGGCAGATTTTTCACGCCATGCAGGGCTGGCTGTTTCCCTACATCCGCTCGCGCGTCACCTCCGGCGACTTCCACCCGCTGATCGCCTACCTGTTCACCGAGTTCAAGTGCAACCTGGACTGCCACTACTGCTGGGCCTTCGACAACAAGGTCAAGGGCATGACCGAGGATGTCGCCAAGCGTTCGATCGACTGGCTGCACGGGACCGGAAATCGCGTGCTGGCGTTTATGGGCGGCGAGCCGCTGCTGCGGCCCGACCTGATCCACCGCATTACGCACTACGCGGCAAAGAAAGGCTTTTGGATCTATCTGCCGACCAATGCGCGGCTGCTGCGCACCGATGTGATCGATAAGTTGGCGGACGCGGGCATGTCGACCTTCAACATCGCGGTCGACTCGGTCGAGTTGAAGAAGTCGTTGCCGAAGGCGCTCGCGCCGATCCGCAAGCAAGTCGACTACCTTGTCCGCAAGCAGTACGGCTATGGCTATTCGGTGTTTTTGAATATCAATATCTGCCGCAATAACCTCGACGATGTGCGGCAGTTGACCGAGATCGCCCGCGACAACGGTATCGCGACCGATTACCACATTAACGAGTCGCCGTTGCTCGAGCAGGACGACCACTTCAAGCACAACGACCCGGACTCGAACGACACCTATATCCGCAAGCAGGACTGGCCCTTAGTGGAAGAAACCATCCAATGGCTGACCGAAAAGCAGGATTCGGGTTATAAGATGGTTAACTCCAACGCGCGCCTGTGGCAGATGGTCGACTTCATGAAGGGCAACCACTTCCCATGGAATTGTCGCGCCGGGCAAAACTCGATGATCATCCGCGTCGACGGCTCGCTCGCTCCGTGCTTCCCCATGTACACCGCGAACTATGATTGGGGCACGGTGGACGCGCATAAGTTCGAGACCAAGCAACTGGACAAGCAGAAGGAGACCTGCCAAACCCATTGCTTCTCGACCTTGAACCACATCTTGGGCTGGTGCTATAACGATCAGCGCGTCATTAAGTACTTCTTTAAGAATCTCGCGCACGGGTTCCAAGGCGTAAAAGGGCAGATGGAATAGGTCCTATCCGAAAGCCGGCCTGCCCGCCGGCTTTCTCACTTATCGGAGGAGACACACAGATGCCGGTTGCAGAGCAGGACCTCGAACAATTGGAATTTGATCGCGAGATACAAGCCCGGGTGGATGCGGAGCGCGCGCGCCTGCGCGCCGAGGCGGGCCTTCAGCGCTTGCGCGAGTTTAAGAAGCCCGTCGAAAACAGCTTCCTCGCGCACGAACGCGACACGACCACCATTCTTTTCGGCGGCTTGACCTGGAAGCATGAGGAGATGATTAAGTCGGTGTTTCACGGTTCTGGCTATAAGTGCCAGAACATTCCGACTCCCGTCGTCTCCGATTTCCAGGCCGGCAAGGAGTTCGGCAACAACGGGCAGTGCAACCCGACTTACTTTACGGTCGGCAACTTGGTTCAGTACCTGCAGAAGCTGGAGCGCGACGGGTTCACCCGTCAACAAATTATTGAGAATTTTGTCTTTTTCACCGCCGGCTCCTGCGGCCCTTGCCGTTTCGGCATGTACGAGGCTGAGTACCGTTTCGCGCTGCAAAATGCGGGATTTGACGGCTTCCGCGTGCTCCTGTTCCAGCAAACCGACGGCATCAAGGCCGCGTCCGGCGAGCCGGGCTTGAAGTTCTCGGTCGATTTCGGCATGGGCATGTTGAACGCGCTGAACCTTGGCGACGTGATCAACGACATGGTGTACCAGGTCCGGCCCTACGAGGTGAACAAGGGCGAGACCGATAAGGTGATCGCGGACTCGGTCAAGCTGATGACGAGCACTCTGCGCGAGCGCAAGCGCTGGCACATCGACGAAGCCGCGCCCAAGTGGTTAAGTCCCATTCTCCAGAAGAAGCCCAAGGTCAGCGGCATCCTGTGCACGCTCGGCAAGGTCGCGCACAACCTGTACGGCAAGGAGTATGTGGATGCGCTCCATACCTGCCGCGATTCGATCGATGCAATTGAAGTGGACCGCCTGCGCGTGAAGCCGGTCATCAAGATCACGGGCGAGTTTTGGGCGCAGACCACCGAAGGCGACGGTAACTTCAATATGTTCGCCTTTCTGGAGCGCGAAGGCGCGCAGGTAGTCGTCGAGCCGATCGCAACCTGGATCGATTACATGATGTACGTCGCCAAGGAAGGCGCCCGGGCCCGCTTCCATGCCGAAAAAACGGACAAGGAAGTGAAGTGGTTCGAGGTGAAAAAGCGCGCCCGCAATGGGTTTGGGCTGTTTAAGAAGACCGCCGGGTTGAGCGTTGGCTCTTCCATGTGGACCTACTTCTATCACCGCACCATCAAGCACCTGGGCGGCCTGACCCACCACCTGATCCCGCAGGCGGAGCTCGCGGGCCTGGCGCACCCTTTCTATCACCAGCTCGCGCGCGGCGGAGAAGGGCACATGGAAGTCGGGAAGAACATTTACTACACCGTTAACCACCTTTGCCACATGGTGCTTGCGCTCAAGCCGTTCGGGTGCATGCCTTCCTCGCAATCGGACGGTGTGCAGTCCCGCGTGGTGAACCAGTTCAAGGACATGATTTTCCTGCCCATCGAGACCTCGGGCGAGGGTGAGGTCAATGCGCACTCCCGCGTGCAGATGTCGCTCGCGGAAGCCAAGGCCAAGGCTCGCGCGGAGTTTGATTCGGTGCTGGAAAAGACCGGGCGGACGCTTGAAGAGCTGCGCGCCTACACGCAAGCGCATCCGGAAACCCGCCGCGCGCTGTACCGGTTCCCGCATAAGCCGGGCATCGCGGGCACGGCAGCGCAGTTCGCCCTGCACCTGGATGAGCGGATGCGTAAGGAAGAAGGCGCGTGGAAGCGCTCGCGCCTGCGCACGGCGGCCTGCCTGTAATCCTGCAATCAGCGCCGCCCCTTGTTCCAGGGGGCGGCGCGATGTTTCGGAAAGTCCGGGATCCCCGGCCCGCAGAGCGCCACAGCCATAAGAGGCATTCATGACTCAGTTTCTCGTAGGACTTGACGTAGGCTCAACCACCGTGAAAGCCATCGTCGTCGATGCCGCCACCGACACGACCATTTGGCAGGACTACCAGCGCCACGACACCCGCCAGCCTGAAAAGGTACTTGAATTTCTGGACCGCATGGACGTAGAGGTCGGGATCAAGCCCGGCAACACGCGGCTGTTCATCACGGGTTCGGGCGGCGGCAACCTTGCCGAGTTCCTCGGCGGCAAGTTCGTGCAGGAAGTCCACGCGGTGTCGCTCGCGGTCGAGAAGATGCACCCGGAAGTGTACTCAGTGATCGAGCTGGGCGGGCAGGACGCCAAGATCATCGTCTTCAAGGACGATGCGGAAACCGGGCGCAAGAAGAAGATCCCGTCCATGAATGACAAATGCGCCGGCGGCACGGGCGCGGTCATCGACAAGATCAATGCCAAGCTGCGCATTCCGGCCGAGGAGCTTTCGGGCCTCGCGTACGAGAACGTCAAGCTGCATAAGGTCGCCGGCAAGTGCGGCGTGTTCGCCGAAACCGATATCAACGGCCTGCAGAAAACTGGTACGCCTCCCGACGAGCTGATGGCTTCGCTGTTCGAGGCGATCGTGCTCCAGAACCTGTCCGTGCTGACCCGCGGCCACACCCTGCGCCCGCATGTGCTGCTGCTCGGCGGCCCGAACGGCTTCATCAAGGGCATGCGCGAGGCATGGCAGGCGAATATCCCGCGCATGTGGAAGGAACGCAAGGTCGAGATTCCCGAGGGGATGGACCCTAAGGAACTGATCAAGGTGCCCGAAAATTCGCAGTATTTCGCCGCGCTTGGTTCGGTTGAGTTCGGGCGGGACGAGGACGAAGAAACAGGGCAGTACACAGGCACGGAAAAGTTGAAGTATTACATTGATTTCGGCCGCGCGGCGGAGAAGGCCGAGGCAGGCGGAAAAGGTCTGGTCGAGGAACCGTCCGAGCTCGACTTGTTCAAACAGCAGTACACCAAGCCCAAATTCAAGCCTCAGCCGTTCGCGCCGGGTTCAACCGTGCGCGGCTTCGTAGGCATTGACGGCGGGTCCACCTCGACCAAAGCCGTGCTGCTCGACGAGCAGGGAACCATCCTGTGCAAGGTCTACCAACTCTCGAACGGCAACCCAATCCAGGACACGATCGAGATGTTCGCCGGGCTCCGCAAGCAGGTCGAGGACGCGGGCGCGCAACTGGAAGTGCTCGGGGTAGGGACGACGGGCTACGCGAAAGACATCCTGCGCGATGTGCTGTCCGCCGATGTGGCCCTGGTCGAGACGGTCGCGCACACGGAATCCGCGCTCAAGTTTTATGACGACCCTCACGTGATCGTCGACGTGGGTGGGCAGGACATCAAGCTCATCGTCCTCAAGGACGGCCGCGTCAAGGACTTCAAGCTCAATACGCAGTGCTCGGCGGGCAACGGCTACTTCCTGCAATCGACGGTTGAAGGGTTTGGGCTCAAAGTCGAGCAATACAGTGACTTAGCTTTCTCCGCGAAGTCGATGCCGGTATTCGGCTACGGCTGTGCGGTGTTCATGCAGTCCGACATCGTGAACTTCCAGCGGCAGGGCTGGCGCGCCGAGGAGATCCTCGCCGGGCTCGCGGCGGTGCTGCCGAAGAACGTCTTCCTATATGTGGCGTCGATCCCGAACCTGGCCGCGCTCGGCACCCGGTTCGTCCTCCAAGGCGGTACGCAAAACAATCTCGCGGTTGTGAAGGCCGAGGTCGACTTCATCCGGCAGTCGTTCAAATCTTCAGGCAAAACGCCCGAAATCATCATCCACGAGCACTGCGGCGAGTCGGGCGCGATCGGCGCGGCGCAGGAGTCGCTGCGGCTGTACAACAACGGCCGCGTGACAACGTTCGTCGGGCTGGAGGCGGTCGCGAACATCCGCTACAAAACCACCCGCAACGAGGATACGCGCTGCTACTTCTGTAAGAACAACTGCCTCCGCACGTTCATCGACGTCGATGTGAACGGGGCCAAGGTGACAGTCGAGCAGACGGCGCACGCCGACGGCACGCACAAGCACGCGGCGACCTCCGTCTCCAAACCCGAGCTGCCTTCGCTCGCAACCATCGAGGCCAACTTAGATGAAGGCGCAAGCTGCTCGACGAGCACGCCGAACCTGCGCGCGAAGATCGAACCGCTGATCCTGATCAAGTCCGCGAAGACCGGCTCACCGATCGAGATGCCGAAGCCGTTGCTCTTCCAGGATAAAAAGACCAAGGTCCCGCTCAAGATGGGCGAGCAGCGGCTCATCATTGCGACCTGCGAAAAGGGCACGGTCGAGGATGTCGCGGACATGAAGGACATCAAGTCCGGTCTCGACGCGATCATGGCGAAAAACCCGAACTACGTCGACATCGCGGCGCACGATGTATTCCGGCACCGCAAGATCGAGGTGACGGCCGATGCCGTGCCGTCGACCAAGGGTTTGTTTGTGTCGAAGGCGACCAAGGACCGCGCGGCGCTCATGGCAAAGCGCAAGGAGTTCCGCGTCGGCCTGCCGCGCCTCCTGAACACCTACGAGTACGCCCCGTTCTTCAACGCTTACTTCGCGGCGCTCGGGCTGGTGTCCGAAAACATCGTCTACTCCGACTACACCACGCCCGAGCTGTACCGGGCGGGCGCTTCGCGGGGTGCGATCGACCCCTGCTACCCGTCGAAGATCGGCATCGCGCACGTCTACAACCTGCTGCAGCTGCACCACGCGAAGAAGCCGCTCCACGCGATCTTCTTCCCGATGTACGACGTGCTGCATACCCCGCTGATGAACCTGACCGGCTCGAACGCCTGCCCGACCGTGACCGCGACCCCGAACGCCGTGAAAGCCGCCTTCACCAAGGAGTCCGACCTGTTCACGGAAAATGGGATGGTGTACCTCGACCCGATCATGAATTTCCGGGACGAGCGCATCTGCGCCGAGCAGTTTTACAACTGCTGGGCACCGCACCTGGGCCTGTCGCGCGAGGAAAACACGCGCGCCGTCCAGGCCGGGTTCAAGGCGCTGTTTGCGACGGAAGCGAAAATCCTGAAGGATGCCCGCGCGACCCTCGACCAGCTCGAGCGCGAGGACCGCATCGGCATCGTGATGCTGGGCCGCGTGTACCACCACGACCCCGGCCTAAACCACGAAATCCTGGAGGAGTTCCAAAAGCTGGGTTACCCGATCTTCTCGCAGTCCACTCTGCCGCGTGACGAGGATTTGCTTGACCGTTTGTTCGGCGATGAGGTGCGGGCTGGGCGCATTACGCACCCACTGGATATTGCCGATGTCTGGAAGAACCGCTACTCGACGAGCACCAACCATAAGGTGTGGGCGGCCAAGTTCACGGCGCGCCATCCCAACCTGGTCGCGCTCGAAATGTCGAGCTTTAAGTGCGGGCACGACGCGCCGATTTACGGCGTGATCGAAGGCATCATCGAGCAGTCCGGGACGCCGTACTTCTCGTTCAAGGACCTGGACGAAAATAAGCCTTCCGGCTCGATCCGTATCCGGGTTGAGACGATCGACTACTTTCTCCGCCGCTACCGGGAGGACATCATCAAGCGCCGCGTCGCCGCGGACCGCATTGAGCAGGAGCTTGCGGCCTATGCCGCGCAGCTGCGGAACGAGCACATGCTGGAGCCTGCCCTGGCCGGCGATTGAGTTGAATCCCGGCCTGAATAAAAGCGGCTTCCTTAAGAAAGCCGCTTTTGCTTGCAGGCACTGCCGCATTACCTTCGTACCTGAACGTTTACCGCAGACATGCCGATAAGGGGTGTGATTGCGGAGATCATTCATGGGCAGGTTCGGGCGATGCCTGGCAGCGATGCTGCTGCTTCTGGGGGCGGCGCAGTGGGGATGGGGGCAGCTGAACGGTGCGCTTGCTGCGGGCAGCAGCGCGGGTTCAGTCGCGACCGGCGGGGCCGTGGTGGCCGGTACGGGCAGCGTGCTGGACGCGGTCGAGGTCAACCCGGCGGGGCTGGCCGGTTTGGACAAACCGGCGCTGGAGCTGGGCGGCGTCGGCGCGCTCGCCTATGGGCAGTTCACCAACAGCGTCGACCCGAGCGGACAGCTGCGCGGCAACGCCGGCGCGTTCGGCTATGGCGCGTTCGGCTTCCGCATCGGGGAGAGTGCCTGGCGCGGTGCCCTGGCCGCGACGCCGGAAGACCTGATCCGGGTGAGTTGGCGCTATGCTGACCCTCCGGGGACAGCGGGAGCAAGCTATGGATTGCAGACAAACCGATCAAAGCTGCTTGCAGTGCGTCCTTCGTTTTCGCTCGCGCGGAGTTTCGGGCCGCACTGGACGGCGGGCGGCACCCTGGGCTTGATCTACAACCAGAACACGCTGCAAGCGCCGTTCATCTTCCAAGAGCAGCCCCAGCTTCGGGGTTTAAAGGTTCTGCTTAACCTCAAAGCGATGGGCTGGGGTTGGAACGGCGCTGCCGGCGCGCAGTGGCAGCCTGTGAGCCGCGCCCGTTTCGGAGTTTCTTGGAAAAGCGCGGCGGCAGTCCAGAGCCATGGCAGCGCAACAGGCACAGCGGCGGCCCAGTTCGCCGCGCTCGGTCTCGCTGTCGACCCGAACTTCCGCTATGGAGCCGAGGTCGATGTGCGCCTGCCGCAGTCGGCGGCGGCCGGGATTGACCTGCAAGCCTGGAAGCACACTCACTTGCGGGCGGAAGGAGATTGGACGGGCTGGCACGATGCTTTCCGCGCACTGCCGGTAAAGCTGACGGGCGGAACGAATCCAGTCATCAATACGGTTGCGGGCAGCAATGCCGTCGAAGATGTCATCCCGCTGGCTTGGCGCAATCAGGGAGGCATCCGGCTTGGGATGGAGCGGCCTGCCGGCGAGCGCTGGGCCGTGCGCGGCGGCTATGCCTTCCAGAGCGATCCTGTGCCGTCCGCCACATTGACGCCCCTGACCGCCGCGATTTTACGGAATACCTTTGCAGCCGGCGGCGGTTGGAAGCATGAGCGCTTGGGCATCGATGCGGCCTACCAGGCACAGCTGCCGGCGACGCGCGGAGTCGGGCAAAGCGCGCTTCTCGCAGGGGAGTACGACAACAGCCGCGTCCGTGTGTGGACGCAGATCGTGACGGTGACAACGCGGGTGGCGTTCTGAAAGGGAGCCGGGCGGCCTTCTTGCCCTGACCTCTGCGGCTCATGGAACGGAACGGAGAATGCGGGCAGAAGCGCGGCTCAGGCGTTTCCGTGCTCTTGGCGGCGGGCAGCGGCGATGGGCAACTCTCCCGTCGACTGGCTAGCCCGTATCTGCGCGGCAGGAGCGGAGCGGGATTCAGCCCGGCGCAGGCCCGACAGGATTTCGCCTTTGTTCCTGGCATAATCCGACGCGAGCCGCGACAGCGCATACGTCACGATATCGGAGTGGTGGAGATTCGCGCATGCCGGGTCGCGGCTCATGTTCAGCCACAAACGGTGCACCAGGGCGACGTCGTCGCCGCCGAGCGCGGGGGCGTGCGGGCCGATGTGGAAGTTCTGCGCCTGCCCGTCCGGGGTCACGATGATGTAGTTAAATTGAGGCTTGGGCTCGGGCAGGGTTTCCCAAGCATGGCCTATTTGGTAAGCCTGTTCGGCGGCGGTCATGGTCGACGCAAGTCCCGAGACAAGGGTCGATACCTCAAGAGAAACAGCGCTGCCCACCAATGCCGCGAAGATGTCGGCCGCGGGCACGACCAGGAGAGAGATGTGCTTGCCGAAGCTTTCAGCGACGGAAACGGCTTTGGTGAACAGCATTTGTTCGTGCTCGGAAAAGCTTTGCTCGGAGGGGTCGAGGTACTCGGGGCCGCCCGCGCCGACCCGCCGGGCGGTTAGCACAACAATGTCCTGTTCATCGGTATCGATGCGGGAAAGCGCCCACTTCAGCGCAGCGGCCCGGCTTGGGTCGACAAGCGTCACAAGCACGCCGCCGCGCCGGATTTGCAGGTTTTGCCGGCCGATGTCTTCTTCGTGCTCCAGCTGGAAATGCTCGCGCATCTGCGCTGCGGCAAAGCGCTGGCGGCGGGCGTTTTGCCGCTCGGACACTGTGAAGATCACAAAAAACGCAAGCGCAAAGATAATGCCCGAAACCGTAGCGACCTTTTTTGTAAACAGGTTCGTGATGGCGACGGTGAGCAGGACGCAAAAGACGGAGATCAGCCCGAACGGGATTTCGCGCCCGCCCACCCGAATGTTGATCGGCACCTTCCAGCCGCGCTCGCCTTGGTACTTCCAGCGCAGCACCAGCATGGCCAGGGCATTGAACGTGAAACTCCAAATCACCCCGAAGGCATACGCCTCACCCAGAATGATCACATTGCCGCGCGTGATCAAGATCGTGAACAGCTGCAACGCGGTGACAAGGTTCACAATGCGATAGGCCGTGCCGAACCGCCGATGCGGCTTGCGGAACCAGTCGGCCAGTACGCCGTCCTCGGCGATGCGCATCAGCACGCCGGTCGAGCCGATGATGGAGGTATTGATCGCGCCTGAAAGGATCAGAAAGCCGACCACGACCACGAACACGCGGAAGATGAGCCGCATGGTGAGCGGCCCCCACATGTTCATGGCGAGGCCGGCGATCAGGTTGTCGCGGAATACGGGGATGCGCACCGAGTCCGGAATGATCATGACCGCGAGCAGCGACACAAGCCCCGTGAACGAGAAGGAGTAAATCGCGATCACGGTCGCGGCGCGCTTCAGGTTGAGCAGCTTGGGGTGTTCGATCTCGCGGTTAACCTGCGCGAGGGTTTCCTCGCCGCTCATGGCCAGTACCGAATGCCCGAACGCCATCACGATACCAAACAGCCCAAAGCTCGCAGCGAGCGGCGTTCCGGCAAGGAAACCGAGCGCGTCGCGCGAAAAATGAAGGTTGGCCGGGATGGGCGCGGGCGGCAAATGCACGCCGTTGTGCAGCACGGTAAAGAAGCCCCACACGATGATAATGACCACCATAATGGAGGTGATCTTCATCACTTCAAGCGCTTTGCCGGCCGACTCGCGGATGCCTTTCGTGTTCTCCCACCAGTAAAAGAGCGTGACCGCGATGCAAAACACGGCGGAGGTCGCGTCCACCGGCAGCTGCCGCGCCGTGTGCCCGGTGGTGAGCAAGGCGGGAGGCAGCCAGCCGTGCAGCGCGCCCACCGCCAGCAGCTCATTCAAAAGCCCGGTGATGTACTGTCCGGCGGAAACGCCCGAAATCGGCCCGGTCAGAATGTAGTCGAACATGAGCGCGGACACGCTCAGCTTGGCGAACGTACCGCCCAGAGCCTCTTTCACCACGCGGTACACGCCGCCGCGGGTGAACATGGAGCAGCTCTCGACATACACCTTGCGCACCGCGAAGGCGAACACCATAACGCCCAGAATGAACCAGGGCGCGGCCTTGCCGACCGATTCTTCCGCGATGCCGCCCGCGTAAAAGGCCGAGGAGGCAAGGTCGTTGAGCACCACAGCCGCCGCGCGCCAAAACGAGATAAAGCTCAGCATCACAGAGGACGCGACCACAAGTCGCACACGCGCGGACGCCCCCCCGAAAACCGGGGCATTAACGGTGGTTGTGGAGGTGGCGCTCATGCGCGGGGGGCGGACTGCATGGGAGGGTTAGAGCGCATCGTCCTTGCGGAACACAAGATCGCGCACGTCGCTGACGGAAGACAGCAGCACCACCGCAAGCGAGCCGAGGAGGCCTGCAAAGAACAGAGCTTCCAAAAGGTGGACGCCGAAGGAGGCGGTCTGGCCCATGGATTCGATTGTAGCGCAGCGTAGCTTTTATGAACTCGGAAGTACTATGACCATGGTAGTATGACTATTGGAGCAGTGATGCAGACCATGGCGGCAGGAGTGTTTAAGGCAAAGTGCCTGGCGGTGATGGATGAGGTGCAGGCTAAACGGGAGCCTGTGACGATCACCAAACATGGCAAGCCGGTGGCGAAGCTGGTGCCGGTTGAGGACGAAGCAGACAGCATCTTCGGATTCATGAAAGGTCAGATCAAAATAATCGGCGATATTGAAAGCCCAATTCCAGAAAGCGAGTGGCGGCGCTGCAGATGATTGTTCTCGATACCTGCGTCACGGTTTGGCTGACAACAGAGCCTGAGAAGCTCTCGAAAGCGGCGAACCAGTCCATTGCGGACGCAGCGCGGGAAGGCAGCCTGGCTATCTCGGCAGTCACATTCTATGAAGTTGCCTGGCTTGTTGAACATGGACGCATCCAGATTGGGATCAGTCTCGATCAGTATCTGGCGCGCATCGAGGGGCGTTTGAGAGTGCTTTCTATCAACCCGGTAATTGCAAGGCTCGCGGTCAAGCTGCCGGACAGCTACCCGCGCGATCCGATGGATCGCATGATTGGGGCAACGACGCTTGCGCATGAGGCTGTCTTAGTCACACCTGACAAACTGATTCATGCTTCCGGAGCCGTGCCGGTGATCTGGTGACTACGCCTTGGAAAACCGCATCGCCCCGGAGTTTATACACCAGCGGAGGCCTTTCGGCAGCGGCCCGTCGTTGAAGACATGCCCGAGATGGGCTTCGCAGCGCACACACCGTACCTCCGTCCGCTCGTAGCCGAGCGAGCGGTCGGGCAGTTTGACGATGTTTTCCCGGGCGATCGGCTCGGTAAACGCGGGCCAGCCCGTGCCGGAGTCGTACTTTGCCGCGCTGAGGAACAGGGCATTGCCGCAGCACAAGCAGCGGAACACGCCCGCCGGATAATGCCGTGAGCCGTTCACGGCAAGCGGCAGCTCGGTATCGCCGCCCCGTGCAATGGCAAACGACACCTTGCCGAGCTGTCGGTACCAAGCACCGTCCGTTTTTACAATCTTCGGCACGGCGGCCGGGCCGAGCGGCGTGCCGTTGTCGGCGAATCGCAAGATCGTCACTGTCCCGGGCGTCCCGTGAACGACCGTGCTTGCCTCCAAGCCGGGCGGATGCACCCACACAAGCGCGCCGGAGCTGACGGCAACGGCAGCCGCGCCCGCCAGGAATGCCCGACGCGTAACCTGAGCGGAACTTCGATCCTCAGTAATGCCGCTTGCAAACACTGTGCGGAAAACCTCTTTTCTTTAGGTCCGCCCGCGGGCAAAACGTTACAAGAACAAGACTCGGAAGTAAGCCGGCGCATAGAAAATACGGCCGCTCCGGGCAGCACCGCGAACTGCGCGAGGAAGCGGTTTCTGCTCGGTAACAAGCCGCAGTGTTACCTGAAAACAACGGGTAATCCTTACTTATCTGCGATGATCGTCCATCCAAACGATAGATACACGAGGAGATGCTTTGCAAAACAATTGGCTCGGTGCGCTCGGAATTGCCGCTCTTGCTCTCGCCGCCTCCGGGTGCGGCCGAGGAGCCGCCCAACAACCGGCGGCCGCGCCTGTGCAGGTCAAACCGGTTGTGGTCATCAAGAAGGCTCCCGATACACCGATTGAGGACAAAAAGGAGGAGCTGGGCGGAAAAACATGGAATCCGGTTTGGGACGCGATGATCGAGGAGGACCTGCCGCCGTCCCTGTTGGGAGCGCGCGCGGGCCGCGCGGTGCGTGGGTACTGTCCGCATTTCGAACGCATGAGCGAAACAGACAAGCGCGCTTTTTGGGCATATACCTTTCAAGCGCTCGCCGGGGCTGAGGCTGGCCTCGATCCCACGGCCAACGTGCACCATCTGGATGCAGCCGTGAACGTGACCGACAAGGAGACCGGCAGGCCGTCGCGGCAGCAGGGCTTGCTCCAGCTGAAGTATGAGGATGACCAGCGGTATGGGTGCGATTTCGATTGGGAGCGCGACCGCCGCCTACCCATCAAGGACGGCAACCGCACGATCCTTGAGCCTGCCCACAATCTGCGCTGCGGGGTCAAGATCATGGAAAACCAGATCGTCGGCCAAGGAAAACCGCTGGTGACGCGGACCAGCTATTGGGCGACGCTCAAGCCGGGCACGGCAGGCTACATGAACTTCAACAAACAGATGGCGAACGTGCCCGCGGTGTGCGGCGAAGGCGAGCTCAAACCGGGCTTGCACCGGAAGGCTGCCTCAAAGCACACGGCCCGCAGCCATGAGTTGGCGGCCAAGTAAGTCGGTACGCCGACAGACGCTCCTTTGACAGCACGTGTGTGAGCGCATAACGACTTTGGGTTGCGGCTCAACGTTTTTCACCGTCCGGCTCTCCTAGTATGGGAGGGCCAGGAAATTTGATCGGCGTCGAGGAGCGCAAACGGGAGGGCTGGGGCACGATTCTCAAGGAGTCGCTGACGGGCACCCGCCGCGACCTGACGAGCGGCAGCCTGAACCGGGCGGTGGTGCTGCTCGCAGTGCCCATGATGCTCGAGCTGGCGCTCGAGTCGGTTTTCTCCGTCGTCGACATTTTGTGGGTAAGCCTGCTGGGCGCCGACGCTATCGCGGCCGTGGGCTTGGCCGAGTCGCTCATGGCGGTCACCTTCGCCATCTGCGCCGGACTTGCGGCTTCAACCACGGCGTTGGTGGCTCGGCGCATGGGCGAGGGCGACCCCGGCCGCGCCTCTATCGACGCGGTGCAGGCGATCGTGCTCAGCTTCGTCGTTTCGCTCCTGATCGGGATCCCAGCCTACCTGCTCGCGCCGCAGCTGCTGCACCTGCTGGGAGGCGGCGACGGCGTGCTGAAAATCGGCACGAGCTACACGCGCATCACGCTCGGCTTTTCGGGGGTGGTGATTCTCCTATCCACCAACAGCGCCATCTTCCGAGGCGTGGGCGACGCGGCGCTCGCGATGAAGCTGCTCGGCATCGCGAACGGCATCAATCTCATCCTCGACCCGCTCCTGATCTTCGGCTGGGGTCCGTTCCCTAAGCTGGGCGTGACCGGGCCCGCGGTGGCGACTCTTACGGGGCGCAGCGTGGCACTGCTGTACCAGTACTATTTGCTGGGGCGGGGTACGGGCCGGTTCCGCATCGCACGTGAACACCTTCAGGTGCATTGGGGCGAGATGCTGCGCTTCCTACGCATCTCCAGCGCGGGCATGCTGCAGTACCTGCTCAGCCAGGGCAGCTGGCTCGGGCTCATCCGCATCGTGAGCCTGTTCGGCGCAACCGCGATCGCCGGTTACACCATCGCACTGCGCATCATCAACTTCGTCACGCTCCCGTCCATCGGGGTCAGCAACGCGGCGGGTACGCTGGTGGGGCAGAGCTTGGGCGCGGGCGGGGTCGACCGGGCACGCTCTTCAGTGTGGCGCACCGGGATTTGGAACTTTGTATTTCTCGCCTTGGCCTGCGCCGTATTTTTCTTCTTCGCCCATCCCATTGCGCGCGTGTTCTCGCATGAGCCGCAAGCCGAGCCGGTCGCCGTCGAGTGCCTTCGAGTCTTCAGTCTGTCCAACCTGTTTTTCGCGTTTTCCGCCGTGTTTCTTCAGGCCTTCAACGGGGCGGGGGACACAGTAACCCCCACCTACATCAACCTGTTCGGCTTTTGGGTCGTCGAGCTGCCGCTGGCCTGGTACCTGGGGGCGCACACGCCGCTGAAGCTGAAAGGCGTCTTTGTCGCGGTTCTGCTGGCGCAGATCCTTTCACTCATGGTGAGCGGCTTCCTTTTCCTGCGCGGCGGCTGGGCGCGAAAGAAGATTTAGAGCATGGCGACCACGGCCGTTTCCCCGGCGTACGACACCGTCGAAACCGACATCCCGCTCCGGCTCGACCGCCTGCCTTGGAGCCGCTGGCACCTACGCATGTCCGCGGCGCTCGGCATCACGTTCCTGCTCGACGGGTTGGAGGGCGGCGTCGGCGGCTCGCTTTCGGGCGCGCTGAAAGCGCCGAACACGCTGCACCTGACCGATACGCAGCTGGGCTTGGCTTCGACGGCTTATCTGGCGGGCACGGTCCTGGGCGCGCTGGTCTTCGGCTACCTGGCCGACCGCTACGGGCGCAAAACGCTGTTTCTGTGGACGCTCGGCGTGTATGTCTGCGCGACCGCGGCGACGGCGGCTTCCTTCAACTTGCTTACGTTCGCGCTCTGCCGGATGTTGACCGGCGCGGGCATCGGCGGCGAGTACACGGCCATTACCTCCGCCATCGACGAGCTCATCCCGGCGCGGGTGCGCGGGGCGGCCAACCTCCTCATCGGCTCCACCTTTTGGATCGGTGTGATCCTGGGCTCGCTGGTCGCGGTTTCGTTTCTGTCTCCGAGCGGGTTCGGCTTGCGGACGGGCTGGCGGTTGGCGTTTCTTTCGGGCGTTCCCATTGCGCTGGTGGTGCTCCGCCTGCGCAAAAACATTCCGGAAAGCCCCCGCTGGCTCCTGACCCACGGCCGCGACGCGGAAGCCACGGCGGTGATCGACCGCATCGAAGCAGACGTGGCCGCGCAGCACGGCGCGCTCGGGGCGGTGCGCGGTTCAGTGCGCTTTCCGCGCGGCTCGGGCGACCTGCTGGGCAAGCTGACGCTGCTCGCGAGCGCGAAGCACCGCCGGCGCGCCCTGCTGTGCCTCGTGCTGGTCATGACGCAGTCGTTCTTCTACAACTCGGTATTTTTCTCAAGCACGCTGGTGCTCCTGCGCTTTTACGGCGTCAGCGCGGCGCACGCGGGTACGCTCTTCCTGCCCATCGCGTTCACCAATTTCGTCGGACCAGTCATCCTGAGCCGCTTGTTCGACTCCATCGGACGCAAGCGCATGATCTCGCTCAACTTTTGCCTGACCGGCGTCATTTTCGCCGCGTCGAGTTACCTGTTCATGGCCGGGCGGCTCGGGACCGTCGGGCAGGTGGCCTGGTGGGCGGTTTCCTTCTTTTTCGCGGCTTCCGCCGGCGGCTCGGCCTACCTCACCACGAGCGAGCTGTTTCCGCAACAGATTCGTGCTTCGGCCATCGCGGTGTTCTATGCCGTGGGCACGCTGTTGGGCGGGGTGCTGGGGCCCGTGATCTTCGGGTCGCTGCTGAACGCCGGGCGGCGCGGGCCGATCGCCTATGGCTTCCTCGCGAGCGCACTCGTGATGGTGCTGGCCGGGGTCGCGCAGGCGATCTGGGGTGTGGCGGCGGAGCGCAAGCCGCTTGAAGAGATCGGCTGAAGCCGCCTTTAGGCTTCCGCCCGCAGCGCCTCACCGACCGCGCGCACATAGGCTTTCGGGTGCAGGAGCGGCGGCAGGAGCCGGTGGAACGGCTCCGGTTCCCGCTGCGGCAGTTTTTCGGTGTACAAGACGGGAAGGTCGTGGTCGAGCTCGCGGAGGCGGCGCGCCAGGCCGGCCGCGCGGCGCGGTTCGATGCTTTGGCAAATGTGCACAAGCGCGACTCCCGCATACAGGGCCGCTGCGGTCAAGTTGTCCGCGTCCGAGATATTGAGAACGCAGTAACTTACGCGATAACCGAACCGCTCCAAGACAGCGGAGCGGGAGTGGAGCAGGATCGCGTCGGTGCCGAGCAGCAGGATGTGCTTCGGCGCGGGTGCAGGGCTGCCGTTTTCACTTCCTGACCGGCTGCCGGCAGGCTCCCGGTCCCGCGGTCTGTCGATTCGTTGCGTTTCTTTCTTGAGGTTTTCGTAAGGGTCTTGACTCCGGATCCATGTCTCTTGCCGCGGCGCAAGCAGCGCCGGGGCTTGGCGGGAACTCTGCCGGCCCAGGCCGCTTTCTCTGATGGAAAGCGTTTCCTGAGCCGGCATGCCGATGCTGATCTGGGGAAGGGGCTGTGGGATGTTCATTTCGTTCCAACGCTTCAGCAGAGCGTTGCTTCAAATTAGAGCTTCTTAGTACCCAGGCGTAACTAGGGAGACCCCTAGCCTCTGGAAAACTTGCCGGAGCCGTTGAAGCAGTCCCCAAGAACACGCAAAGAAGGGAAAGCCCTCCGCAACTACACTGGAGGTAAGCGGGGGGAAGGATGGTGGACGAGCAAAAAGGTATGCAGGCGATGGAACCGGATCGGGCAACAGAGTTGGATACGGCACAGGACGGGGCGGACGGCCTCGCGTCCGATGACGTCGTCATGCTTGCTTCCGGGCCGGAGAACATATCCGCCGCCGTCATTGAGGAGGACGGCAGCCGCGAGCCCGCGCTGCCTTACCCAGTGGTCGCCTTCGGTTCCTCAGCCGGCGGACTGCAAGCGCTGCGCACCATCCTTGAAGCACTCGCCGTCGACACCGGCATGGCGTTCGTGGTGGTGCCGCACCTCGCGCCCGACATGATTTCGCACCTGACGGAGATCACCGGGCGGCACACAAAAATGCCGGTCGCCGCGATCACCGACGGACAACGGCCCGAGCCGAACCGGCTGTACATACTCCAGCCGAACGAGATGGTAGAGATGGGCGGCGGGCTGTTCCGCGTACATCGCCGCGACCCGGCGGAGAAAGTCCCGCGGACGATCGATGTTTTCTTCCGCTCCCTGGCCGCCGACCAGCTGAACCACGCCGTGGGTGTGGTGCTGTCGGGCGCGGACTCGGACGGCGCGCTCGGGCTCAAGTCGATCAAGGGCGAGGGCGGCTTCGCCATCGTGCAAACGCCGGAAACCGCCCAGCACGGCAGCATGCCGCGAAACTCCATCGCGGCCGACCATGTGGATCTGGTGATCCCGCCGCACGAGATCGCGGTCGAGCTGGGACGTTTGGGCAGGCAGTTCCTCCGGCCGGAGGTGCGCTCGCTCGACGCGGGTGAAAGCACACCCACGGATGCCCAAAGCTTCGCGCGCATCCTCCAGATGCTGCAAAACGCTTCCCACCTCGATTTGCGGCAATACAAGCCGGACACCCTCCGGCGCCGCATGGTGCGCCGGATGGTGCTGCACCGGATGGACACCCTCGCCGAGTATTACCGCTACCTTGCCGGGCGCAAGGATGAGCTTGCCAACCTCCAGGAAGATGTGCTGATCGGCGTCACGCGGTTTTTTCGCGACACCGGCTTTTGGGAGGCATTGTCCTCCAACCGTCTCCCGTCCTTTTTCCAGGACCGGCCCACCGGCCAGGCAGTCCGCGTCTGGTGCGCGGGCTGCTCCACGGGCGAGGAAGCCTATTCAGCCGCGATCGCGCTGCTTGAGTACACCTCGGCTTACGGCATTGAAGCCAACATCCAGGTTTTCGGAACGGACGCGAGCGCGCGGTCCATCGAGTACGCGCGCCAGGGCGTATACCCGGATTCCCTCGCCGGCGAGATCGGTATGGACCGCATCCGGCGCTTTTTCGTCAAGGTCGACCAGGGCTACCAGGTCGCCAAGCGCGTCCGCGACCTGTGCATCTTCGCCAAGCAGAACCTGTGCTCGGACCCGCCGTTCTCGCATATCGACTTCCTGTTCTGCCGCAACGTCATGATCTATTTCAACCAAGCGCTGCAGCGGCAGGTGCTTTCCACCTTCCACTACGCGCTCGAGCCCTCGGGTTTTCTCCTCCTGGGCAGCTCTGAAGCGCTGCGCGAATATGACGAGGTGTTCACCCCGGTCGACCGCAAGCAGAAGGTCTATGCCAAACTCGGCGGCAGCCCGCCGGGCGGCTACAACTTTCCGTTTCAGCACGCTTATACCTCCGCCGACACAAACCTCGTCACCCTCAAACCAGCGGAGCATGGCTGGTCGGAGCTGGAACTGCTGCGCGCCGCCGACCGCATCGTGCTGGCCCGGTACGGCCCGCCCGGGCTGGTCATCGACGACCGGTTGAATGTCTTGCAGGCGCGCGGCCAAACCGCCCCATTCGTGGAGCTCGCGAACGGTGCGGTGAGCTGGAACCTTGCCCGCGTCCTGCGCGAAGGGCTTTCGACGCCCGTGCGCGAAGCGGTCGAGCGCTCGGTGGACGGCAATGTACCCGTGTCCCGCACCATCGAGCTGCTTGAAGAGGACGGCAAGCAGCGCTCCATCCGCATCGACATTCTGCCGATCAGCTCGCTGAACGAAACCACGCGCGCGTACATGCTCCTGTTCGTGGACAAGAATGACGGCGCGGCGTACCCGCTGATCGACCAACCGCTGCCGCCCGCGCTGACCCCCGACGACAAGGGCCGGCTGATCGTGCAGCTGCGGCAGGACCTGTCTTCCACCCGCTTTCACCTCCAGTCGCTCGTGGAAGAGCGCGACGCGCGCAACCAGGAGCTGGTTTCGGCCAACGAGGAGATCCAAAGCGCCAACGAAGAGCTCCAAAGCTCGAACGAGGAGCTGGAAACCACCAAGGAAGAGCTCCAAAGCGCGAACGAGGAGCTCCAAACCGTCAACGACGAGCTCCAACAGCGCAACGCGGTCCTGTCGCAAACCGGCAACGACCTGATTAATCTCCTCACCAGCGTCAATATCCCGCTGTTGATGCTGACCGACAACCTCCACATCCGGCAGTTCACCCCGCCCATGGAGCGGCTGCTCAGCATCCGCGCGTCGGATGTCGGGCGCGCCATCAATGAAATCCGGCTCCAGCTCTCGATTGAAAATATCGAGCCCATCCTCCAGGAGGTGCTCGACACCCTGGGGACACGCGAGCTGGAAGTGCAGGACCGCGAAGGCCGGTGGCACCTGCTGCGGGTGCGCCCGTACCGCACGACGGAAAACAAGATCGAGGGCTTAGTCATGGTGCTGGTCGACATCGACCAGCTGCGCCGCAGCCAGCAGAACCTGCGCGAGTCGCGCGACTTCGCCGACTCAGTGGTGGAAAGCATGCCCGTTCCGGTGCTGGTGCTGGCCGACGATTGCACAATCCGCAAGGCGAATACAGCCTTCCGTGAGTTGTCCAAGCTGCCGCTGCGCGAGCTGAGCGGGCGCTCCCTGCCGACCGTGTTTCAAAACCTGTGGGGCCTGGACGGACTTCAATCCAAGCTGAACACCCTGCTGACCGCCGAGCCGGGCACGACCTTGGAATTTGAACACCAGTCGGAGCGACCGGAAGGCACGATCCTGCTGATCAAGGGTCAGGCGCTCGGGGTCGACGGCAGCCGGGTGATCCTGATGACCCTGGAAGACATCACGCTCCGGCGCAAGTCCGAGATTTCACTCACCGACCAGAAAGCGGCGCTGGAGCGCGAAGTGGAGCGCGCCCACCGGACGCTGCACCGCGCGCAAACCGAGCTGCAGGAGCTGACCGCCTACCTGTTCACCATGCAGGAAGAAGAGCGGCGGCGTGTGGCGCGCGAGCTGCACGATGATGTGGCGCAGCGCCTGAGCGCCTTGCAGCTGCTGCACCAGCGCAGCCGAGGAGACTCGGACGGCAAACGCGCCGCCGAGGACGAGAAAATCCACAACACCCTGGACGCGCTGAACACGGACGTCCGCGCCATCTCGCACCGGCTCCATCCCTCGCTGCTGGAAGACCTGGGCTTGGTGGAAGCGATGCGGACGCTGGTGCAGGATTTCGAGGGCCGGGAGAACATCCTGACCAGCTTCATCAACGTGAATGTGCCCGAGCAGGTGCCGCTGCTGGCCGCCACAACCGTGTACCGGGTGACGCAGGAAGCGCTGCGCAACGTGGCGAAACACGCCGGCAAGGCGCATGTGAAGGTGCTGCTCGAAGGGGAAAACGGCAATTTGACGCTGGAGGTCCGCGACTCCGGCCTGGGCTACGACCAGGAAGCGGACGAACCGCGCGGCTTGGGGCTGATCTCGATGAAGGAGCGGGCGCGCATCGCCCAGGGCACGCTGGAGGTGCAGTCCTCGCTGGGGCGGGGAACGGCCGTGCTGCTGACCGTGCCCCTAGATCCGGCCGGAAACGGAGCCGCGCATGCAGACGCGTAAACACCGAGTGCTGATCGCCGACGACCACGCCTTGATGGCCGAGGGCATCCGGGGCCTGCTCGCGAGCGAGTACGAGGTGCTCGGCATTGCGACCGACGGACGCATGCTGGTGAAGCAGGCGCTGGAACTGCGGCCCGATGTGGTGTGCCTCGACATCGGCATGCCGGAGATGAACGGCATCCAAGCCGGGGCGGAGCTGAGCCGGCAAGCGCCGCGCTTGAAGCTCGTGTTTGTGACGCAGCAGTTGGAGCTGCCCTACCTGCGGGCCGCCTTCCGCGCCGGCGCTTCAGGCTACGTCGCCAAGCAAAGCGCGTCGAGCGAGCTGCTGCAAGCGCTCAAGCAGGTGCTGGGCGGCCGGCAGTACATCACGCCGCTGCTCGCCTCCGAAGCCGAGTCGCTCCACGGTGAGCTGCACCGGGACCTCTCAAAAACCTACGCGGACCGGTTGACGCCGCGCCAGCGCGAGGTGCTGAAGCTGACCGCCGAGGGCCGGACCATCAAGGAAATCTCGAGCGCGCTCGCGATTTCGCTCAAAACGGTTGAGTTCCACAAGAGCGCGCTGATGAACGAACTGGGCCTGCGCACCACCGCGGACCTGACCCGGTATGCGCTCGCGCACCAATTGATTGCTTAGAGCGCTGATTGGAGCGATGTGGGTTTAGAAAAGGGTGTCATCCTGAGCGCAGCGAAGGATCTGCTGTTTGTCGGGAGTGCCGAGGAAAGCAGATCCTTCACTTCGTTCAGGATGACCCCAGTGGGTGGAGTGCGCTCAGTCTAAAAACCCCCTAAGCCGCCCCGTCGAGCTTGAGCACCAGCACGGTCATGTCGTCGTGCTGCGCGGCCCCGGCGGTAAACCGGTCGGCTTCGGTGAAGACGGCTTGGAGCACCTCGTCGGCGGTTTGCCCGCCCGCGGACGCTGCGGCGTGGAGCATGCGCTCCTCGCCCCACTCTTCTTCCGCGTGCGTCATAGCTTCGCTGATGCCGTCGGTGTAGGCCAGCAGGAGGTCGCCGGGTTCCAGCTGCAAGGTTTGCTCGGCGTAGGGCGCGAACGGCAGCAAGCCCACTACCGGGCCGTCCGCCTCAAGCCGGAGCACGTGCGGGGCGGTGCCGCCGTTGCGCCGCAGCACCAGCGGCGCGTTGTGCCCGGCGTTCACGCACTCCAGTTTGAACGTACATGGGTCGAGCGCCCCGAAAAAGAACGTCGCATAGCGGTTCGCGGCCGAGCTCTCATACACCAGCCGGTTGACCTTGTGCATGAGCTTGGCGAAGTCGCGCGGGTTGTCGAGCGTGATGCCGCGGAGGGACGCCCGGAGCGAAGCCATGAGCAGCGCGGCCGAAATGCCTTTGCCGGACACATCGCCGATGGCCAGGCCGAGCCGCCCGTCTGAAAGCGGGAACACATCGAAATAGTCTCCGCC
>CAXTSB010000024.1:0-2275 GCA_964246845.1 uncultured Acidobacteriaceae bacterium | reverse complement strand
CGCCCAAGGCGGGGCGGCAGTGCCCGGCGATGGACCCGCCGGGCAGGGCGGGCATGGTCTGCGGGAAGAGCCGCTCCTGCACTTCGCGGGCGATCTCAAGCTCGCGGTTGGCGCGCTCGCGCTCCGCGGCCTCGCGCGCGAGCGAGTGCGCCAGCTCGCTGATTTCGAGCGCCATGCCGGTCTGGTTGGCGAGGGTTTGCAGCAGCTGGAGGTCGGATTTGGAGTACGCGGCCTCGGACAGCTTGGGCCCCAGCGCCATGACGCCCATCAGGCGCTCGCGCCCGGGCAGGGCCAGCAAAACCTCTGCGCCGAGCCGGTCCAGCACGCCGCGCTCGCGCTCGCCCGCGAGCAAGTACCAGGCTTCGGGGTTTTCGCGGTAAAGCTGCGCGGGTGTGCTGGTGTTTGACAGCCTGCGGATGGTGGAGCCGGTGACGGGCAGGGCGAGACCTCCGGGCGCGCCGCCGGTCGACTCGAGGAGGCAAAACTCCGAACCGTCGCGCAGGAGCATGCCGATGCGGCTGACATGGAGCGTGTCGGCGACGCAGCGGGCGACGGTTTGGAGCAGCGGGCCGGTGTCGGTGTAGCGGCGCACTTCCATGGCCAGGTCACCCAGGACCCGCTCGGAATCGTAAGCCTCGCGGAAGAAGCGGCGGTCGAGCCGGGTCATCACGCTGCGGCCCAGCAGCACGCGCAGCCCGACCACAAAGGCGAGCAGCAGCATGATCTCGATCAGCTGGAACGGCGGCACCTGCGGCCGCCGGAGCAGGGGCAGCAGGAGAAAGTACGCGATGGCAAGCCCGGAGGCTGCCTGCACGCCGATCACCGTACCCCGCGCGAGCGCGTAGCGCGTCCCTTGGCGGAGCAGGATGCGGACATCCATGGCGCGCTGGACCAGGATGACGTAGGCCAGGGTGAGGGGAGCGAGGAGGAAAAGCGCCGCGCCGACATAGTCGACCCAGCGGTGGCCGGAGTAATGGAGGTCGGGCAAGACGACAAAAGCGATCAGCAGCGCGGCAATGCCGGTGACGGTTCCCGCGAGAAGTACGCGGAGGCGGCGGCGGTTGTCGGCCGTGGATGCGGTTCGCGACTTATCGAATAGGATGACCACATACAACGCCCAACAAACCAACAGGAGCGTGCTGTCGATGCGATAACCCCATGACCAGAAATGGACGAGGGAGGGTGAGTTTCCCGCGAGAAAGTACCTGCCGTAAAGCAACCGAAACCAAACAGCTAAGAAGAAAGCGCCGGGGCCGAGAAGAACCCACTTTATCCACGGCAGCTTTATATCGATCCGGGAGCGCTCGGGAAAATACAAAGCGAAAAGGAAGAGTGTGTACGCACTTACAGTTTGGAAGAGTTGATAGTAGATTCCACGAAGAAGAAATCCGGCTCCGGTCGACCAGCCGCCTGTACGTTCTGTAAAGAAGTTCTGAGGGGAGAGAAGCAGGAATAGCAGAAACCATGCGTTTGCATCTGCAGGTTTCACGAAGACAATCCAATAACCGACCAGCATGCAAACAAGCGGCATCAGGTTGAACAGGAAGAAGTCCTGCCAGAACCGGCTCAATTCTGAGCCGATCGCCTGGTCGGGCTCCGCCGCGAATGGAATTTGAGCGCTGCCGTTCTTACCGTCCGATCCTCGAAATTCAACCAAAACGCGCTCGCCGGGCTCGGCGGCGTTGCGGATGTTTACCCACTGCGCCAAGCCAGTGTAAGGCGCACCGTTCAGGCTTGTAAGCGTCGCGCCTTTCACCAGTCCGGCTTTCGCCGCCTCGTGCTCTACGCTTGTTACCTGCCCTGTGTCGCTGTCCAGTTCAAAAGGGCTGCTCGCGACACGGTTCGGGTGGAGGGTGAGCCGAAAACGGTCGCTGACCTCGGCACCCCAGTCGTATAACCCCGCCAGCGCGACAAGCGCGAGCAGGAGGCGCAGCAGCGTCGAGTAGCGGGTGTGCTTCATGGCTTGTGCGACACCATGCTATCGCGAGCCGACGGACTCGACGAGGGTTTTAATTGGGGCTTACAGTCGGAGCCATGGAAGCTTTGGTGTTGGAAGCCGCGCGCGAGCTGCGGGTGCGCGAGGTCGCGCCGCCCCGGTCCGGGCCGCGAGACGTGCTTGTGCAGGTGGAGGCGTGCGGCGTGTGCGGCAGCGACGTGCACGGGTACGACGGCAGCACGGGCCGCCGCCGGCCGCCGCCTCGTACAGCGCCCGAAGCGGCGGGCGGGGTCGCGGGAGCAGGGCCCGAAGCACGCCGGGTTAAGCCCCGCGCCCCGG
>CAXTSB010000023.1:22063-32184 GCA_964246845.1 uncultured Acidobacteriaceae bacterium | reverse complement strand
GTCGAGGAGCAGCGCCGCGCACGCGGCGCACGCGGCGGCATGGCGGCGCAGGGCGGACTCTCCGTCCGGCGGCAGCGTGCGGTCCATGAGGTCGGCAATGGCCGCCTCGTGGAAGGCGCAGTCTTCATGTGGATGGGGGGAGAACATCATTGGACCTCTCCTTTGCGGGCCAGCAGGCGCGCCAGCTCGGCGCGGCCGCGCGAGATGCGGGATTTCACAGTGCCCTCGGGAATCCCGAGCACCGCGGCGATTTCGCGGTAGTCCATGTCCTGGAGGTCGCGCAGGATCACCGCTTCGCGCAGCTCCGGCGAAACCCGGGCAAGCGCGGCCTGCACCTCGCGCTCGAGCTCGCGCTGCAGGGCGCCCTCGTGCGGGCCGGGCCGGGCGTCTTCAAGCTCCATCGCGGGCGCGCCTGTTTCGTCCCAACCCTGGTCAAGCGAGCCGGAAGCCCGTTCCACGCGGGTGCGCCGGTAGTGGTCGACCAGGTGATTGCGGGTCAGCGTGGTGACCCAAACGGCCAGCGTGCCGCGTGCTGGGTCCCAAGCCCCCAAGCGGCTGTAGATCTTGAGAAATACGTCCTGGGTCAGGTCTTCCGCGTCCTGCGGCGAGCCGGTAAACCGGTAGCACAACCCGTACACCCGGGCCTGCTGCGCCCGCACCAGCTCCGCCCAGGCCGGGCCGTCACCGTGCAGGCAGCGCGCCACCAGGGGCGCGGACTCATCCTTAACGGCTTGGGCTGCGCCGGAAAGCAGAACGGGATGCGGACGGGGCTTCGCGGACCCGGGCCAACCGGAAAAAGGCGCGTACATGAGAACTGCCGTGCTCATATCCGGCTATACGCAAGCGCGCGTCGGTTCGTTCCCCGGCTTGTCTGCGATGAGCCTTACAGAGCGGCGGCTTGGCAGGATGCGCAGATGCCCAACACATCAACCGCCAACCGCTCGGCGCGGAAGCCGCCGGGCAGCCCGCTCAACTGCTCGGGCATGCGGAGGTGCGCGGGGTCAATGTCGTGGATCGTCTTGCAGCGGGTGCACAGCAGATGATGGTGCGCGTCGTGGTTGGTTTCCATCCGCATGGAGCCGTGGTGGAGCGATACCTCTTGGAAGATGCCCGCGCTGATGAACAAATGCAGGTTCTTGTACACGGTCGCGAGCGAGATGGACGGAATGCGCTCACGCACTTCGGCGTACACCTGCTCCGGCGAAGGGTGCCCTTCCATCGAACGCAGCACGTCGTAGATCACCTCGCGCTGGTGGGTGACGGAAAGTCCGGCCTGCTCGCAAATAGCGCGGAACGAGGGTGTTTCTGCGGAAACCATCACTCACCAAGGTAGCGGGTTCTTTGCCGGGGGGCAAGTGTGTATGTTTCGTTTTGCTCCCTGCCGTACCGTCGGCGTTTGACGGCGTACATATCCACATCGGGCAGCCCGTGTGGGCCGAACTTCGCGGCATCGAATGCACAAAAGCACCGCCACCCCGTTCCGGAGCGTGACATGGAAGTTCGCAACATCTTCAAGGCCTGGGGCTCGATCCTCACAGGCAGGGCACCTCTGCTGTCCATCGAGATCACCAAGGAGTGCCCGCTGCGCTGCCCCGGCTGCTATGCCTTTGATCCGGCGCACCTGGGCGGCGGCACGGTGCTGCGCGGGCTGAACGACTACAAAGGCGACGATCTGGTCCGCAACGTGCTCGCGCTGGTGGATGAGCGCAAGCCGATGCACGTGTCGCTGGTCGGCGGCGACCCCCTGGTGCGCTACCGTGAGCTCGACCGCCTTCTTCCGGAGCTTGCCCGGCGCGGCATCCACACGCAGCTGGTCACGAGCGCGTTCCGGGTCATTCCGGCGGAGTGGATGCAAATTCCCAACCTGTGCGTCGCCGTTTCGATCGACGGGCTGCAGCCGGAGCACGACGAACGCCGCAAGCCCGCGACCTACGAGCGCATCCTCAAAAGCATCCGGGACGCGCGGGTGACGATCCACTGCACGATCACCGCGCAGTTCGCCGAGCGGCCGGGCTACCTAGAGGATTTCCTCAAGTTCTGGAGCGCGCAGCCTGCTGTTTGGCGCGTGTGGTTCAGCCTGTTCACGCCGCAGCGGGGCGCGGCGGACCCGGAAATCCTGTCGCCCGCGCAGCGCACGTTCGTCATCGCCGAAATGAAGCGGCTCCGGGCGATCTACCCGATCCTGAACATGGACGATTGGACCATCAACGCCTTTGCCGCGCCGCCGGCAAGCCCGGCGGAGTGCATCTTCGCGCGCACGACGGAAACGGTGTCGGCCGACCTCACGACGCGCATTACGCCCTGCCAGTTCGGCGGCGAGCCGGACTGCGCGCAGTGCGGCTGCATCGCGTCCATGGGCATGGCGGCCATCGGCAACCACAAGCTCGGGCCGCTGAAGTTGGCGAGCATATTCTTGGCGTCGGATGCGTTCGGGAAGCGCTGGAGCCGGCTCACAGGGAGTCGAAAAGCGCGGGTGGAAGAACCCGCGCCGTTTCAGATTCTCAGCTGATCAGCCTTTCCGCTCTCCGCGTTGGACTTTCACGATCGTGCGCGGCCAACCGGGAGCATCGACGTCGATCCCTCTAGCACGGTAGCCGTCCCTCATTAACTCGGGGGTCGCCTGCATCTTTTCAGCGATTGTACGACCGGCCCAGTAGCGGCGGGTTTCCAGATCCTGTTCCTCGAAACTTGCGAACTTGCGGATCACGCGGCTTGGACGGACGGGCTGCTCCTCGGGCTCGCTCATCGCACCTCCAGCATCCGGTCCAGCGCTACCCTGGCCCAGTATTTCGTGTCCTCCTCGACCTCGATGCGGTTGACCACGCGGCCTTCCACCAGGTTTTCAAGCACCCAGCACAGGTGTTGCGGGCTGATGCGGAACATGGTCGTGCACAGGCAGCCTGTGTCGTCGAGCGTGATGACCCGCTTGCCTTCCGCGGCGAAGCGGCGGGCGAGCCGATTGACCAGGTGAATCTCCGTCCCGATGGCGACAGTCGCACCCGCGGGCTGCTCTTCCACGAACTGAATGATGCGCTCGGTCGAGCCCAGGGCATCGGCCTTCTGGCAGACCTCCCAACGGCACTCCGGGTGCGCGATCACCTTCGCGCCCGGATACTTGGCGCGGACCTGGTCGACATGATCGGGCAGAAAACGCTGGTGCACCGAGCAGTGGCCCTTCCACAGGATGACCTTGGCCGCCGCGAGCCGGGCCGGAGTGAGGCCGCCGTTGATCTGGTAAGGATCGTAGACCACCATCTCGGACAGCGGAATGCCCATGGCGTAGGCAGTATTGCGTCCGAGGTGCTGGTCGGGGAGGAACAGAATCTTCTCGCCGCGCGCGAACGCCCATGCAAACGCTGCCCGGGCGTTGGACGAAGTGCAAACCAACCCGCCCCGCTCGCCGCAAAATGCTTTGATGGCGGCGGTGGAGTTCATGTAGGTCAAGGGGACGAGGGTGGAGGGGACAGGGTGGAGGGTAGAAGCGGAAAAGCCTTCTTGCGGTTGAGCGGGTTTGAGACCCGACCGCAGCAGCGCGTCCCAGCAGTCTTCCACTTGGCCGATTTCGGCCATGTCGGCCATGGAGCAGCCGGCGTTCAGGTCAGGCAGGATCACCTGCTGTTCTTCCCGGCCCAGCACATCGGCCGACTCGGCCATGAAGTGGACGCCGCAGAAGACCAGGTATTTGGCAGCGGTGTCCGCCGCGGCTTTGGAGAGCTTATAGCTGTCGCCGGTACAGTCGGCGAAGCGGATCACTTCGTCGCGCTGATAATGGTGGCCCAAGAGCACGGCTTTCGTGCCCAGCTTGCGGCGGGCGGCCGCGATGCGCTCGTCCATCGTATGGTCGGGCAGGACGAGGTAATTGTCTAAAGAGCAGGCCTCTGCTGTTTTCTCGCGGGCAGGGTCGACGACGCCGATGACTTCTTCAGCCAAAACGCTCACTTCAGTGTTCCGCCTTCAGTCCGCCTCCCGATGCCGTTTGGGGCGGCGCGGGGGCAAACGGGGATGTTGAAAGCATGTACCGGCCGCAGCGGCTTCGCATGGTGACCCAAGCCGCGGGGATGTTGCAGCCTACTCTTCAACAGATGCGGGGCCGCCGGGGGAGATGCAGACCGCGTTCCTGTTACGGGAAGTTTAATACGGGCCGCGGGAACGGGAACAGGGGTGTGCCGAAACGCTGCGGCCCGCCCCGGTTTGGTCGGGTATCATCGAAGGGAATGCACCTGGCCGACCCCATCTTTATTTTTGTTCTCGCGCTGGTGCTGCTCGGCCCCCGCAAGACCGGGGAGCTGGGGCAAAAGCTGGGCAAGCTGATGGGCGAGTTCCGCAAGGCGTCCAACGACTTCAAGTTTCAGTTCAGCGAGGAAATGCGCGCGGCCGAGCAGCAGGATCTGGTGAAAAAGCAGGAAGCGGCACCGCCCCCGGAAAACAGGATTCTGCCTCCGACCGAAGCCCCGGCGAGCGCGGAAGCTGTCCCGTTCGCGGTTTCAGCGTCCACGGGCGAAGAACAGCCGGTCGAGGACCACCCGTTGCTGCGGGTCGACGTGATCCCGCCTATGGACGGCAGCCCCGCGGACCAAACCTCCTCGACCGCGGTGACCCCCAGCGTGAACGGCCGCCATTCCGACCGTGAGCAAGAAGGGGCGCACGCCCACCATGGCTGACCTGCTCGACGGCAACGCGTTGGACCGGGCACGGACCGCGGTCGCCGACCGCGCCGAGCTGCCCGGCATGAGCCTGCTGGAGCACCTGGAAGAGCTCCGGCGGCGGTTCATCCATGTCATCGCGGCGCTCGTTCTGGGCTTCTTTGTCGCGTACGGCTTTCACGAGCGCATCTTTTCGTTCATGCAGGAGCCGATCACCTTCGCGCTCCACAAGCACCACTTGGACGAGCGCCTGGTCATCCATAACCCAGTCGACGGCTTCAACGCTTACCTGAAGTTGAGCTTCCTCGCCGGCGCGCTCGTGGCCGCACCGTATGTGCTGTACCAGATTTGGCTCTTCATCTCGCCCGGGTTGTACAAACACGAAAAGCGGTACGTGTGGCCGTTCATGCTGGCGACGGTGACCCTGTTTTTCGCCGGCGCGTTTTTCGGCTACCGATTCGTATTTCCGGGCTCGCTTGACTTCCTATTCTCCTACAGCAGCCGCTTCCTGCCGCTGATCGAGATCAACGAGTACACGGGGCTGTTCCTCACGGTGATCCTGGGCCTGGGCATTGCGTTCGAGCTGCCGATCCTAGTCATGTTCCTCGCGTTGTTCGGCGTGGTCACCCCCAGGTTCCTGTGGAACAACATCAAGTACGCGATCCTGCTTATCTTCATTGTGGCCGCCATCATCACGCCGACGCCCGACCCCTTGAGCATGTGCGTGTTCGCCTCTCCCATGATCGCGCTCTACCTGCTCAGCATCGGGGTTGCGGGGGCGGTGCACCCGGCGCGCCGCAAACGCAAACTGGAGGACGCAAAATGAAACTCCTGCTTGCCGCGGCACTGCTTGGGGGACTACCCGCCATAGCCGCGCAGCCGGCATTCAACGGCGCGAAGGCCTATACCTACGCTAAGCAGTTCCTGGACGAAACCGGCCCCCGCTTCAACGGCTCACCCGGCTTGGCCAAGGCGCAGTCGTACCTCAAGGATTTCTTCGCGCACGATCAGCTCCAGGAGGACACCTTTACCTCCTCCACCCCGGCCGGGCCGCAGCTGATGCACAACTTCATCGTGAAGTACCCGGGCAAGCGGGACGGCATCATCGTGCTCGCGAGTCACTACGAGACCAATTACTGGCTGAAGGACACCCCGTTTGTCGGCGCGAATGACGGCGCAGCGACCACCGGGCTGCTGCTCCAGATCGCGAACGACCTGCGCGCGCACCCGCCCGAGGGGGCGAGCGTGTGGCTGGTCTTTTTTGACGGCGAAGAGTCGGTCGGCCCGCAGTGGACCCACTCGGATTCCTTGTACGGCTCGCGCCATCTGGCGGCTAAGTGGCAGGCGGACGGCACGCTCGCCGAGGTCAAGGCATTTCTGCTGCTCGACCTCCTCGGCGACCGTGACCTCGGCATTCAGCGCGACACCAATTCAACTTCATGGCTTGAGGACCTGGTCGGCAAGGCGGCGGCGCAGGCGGGCGACGGCGCGTACGTGTTTAAAACGCAGACCACGGTCGAGGACGATCACCTGCCCTTCGTGCAGCGCGGCGTGCCCTGCGCCGACATCATCGACATCGACTACGGTCCGAACAACAGCTACCACCATACCGCCCAGGACACCCTCGACAAGGTCAGCGCGAAAAGCCTGACGATTTCCGGTTCAATCGTCGAAGGGACCATGCGGCTGGTCAACGCCCAAAGCAAGTAATGGCGAAGCACTTCGCGGGCGCGTCCCTGCCTTTTTGGATCGGTTTCCACGCGCTGGTCGCCGTGCTCCTGCTGACCGACCTCCTTCTTCTGGGCCGGGCGAAAACTCCGCGCGCGGGCGTGCGGCAAGCCTGGTGGTGGACCGCGGCGCTTGCGGCCGCGGCCTTTTGCTTCGCCCTGTTTGTTTCGCACGAGCAGGGCGCGGAGCACGCGCTTGCATTCGTTTCCGGCTACCTGGTCGAGGGCTCGCTTTCGATCGACAACCTGTTCGTGTTTCTTCTCCTGTTCCGCTCGCTCGGGCTGAACGAGCGCGGGCAAAGACAGGTGCTTTTGTGGGGCGTGCTGGGCGCGATCGTGCTGCGGGCCGCGTGCATTTTCGCGGGGGTTGCGCTGCTCGGCCGGTTCGCTTGGGTGCAGTATGTGTTTGGGGCCGTGCTGCTCCTCGCCGGGCTGCGCCTGCTCAAGCCGCAAAACGAGGAGGACGAGCAGCCCCGTTTGTTGCGCTGGCTCCGCAAGCGCCTGGCGGGGGCGGGCGAGCTGGCCGGAAGCGCATTCGTGCTGGTGGTGCTCGTGGTCGAGGTCACCGACCTCCTGTTCGCGCTCGACTCCATCCCGGCCGTGCTCGCCATCACGCGTGACACGTTCATCGTGTACACCTCGAACATCTTCGCGATCCTGGGGCTGCGGTCGCTTTATTTCGGCTTGGCGGCGGTCCTCGACAAGCTGCGGCTGCTGCACTACGGCCTGGCGGTGATCCTGATCTTCGTCGCCGGCAAGATGCTCGCGGCCAAGTGGGTGGAAGTACCCGCGTGGGTTTCGCTCGTCGTAATCGTGGCGATCCTGGGCGGGTTCGCGGCGGCGAGCAAACTGCTGCCCGCTCGGGCGGCAGACGCGCCGCTGTAGCAGGTTCTCAGGGTGTACGCGCAATGATGCTTCTCAGGCGGTGTCATCCTGAACGAAGTGAAGGATCCGCTGTTTGCCCGCGCAGCGAAGGAAAGCAGATCCTTCGCTGCGCTCAGGATGACACCTTCTTACGGAGGAGCTGCACACCTTCAGGAACATTGCTTTAAGGAACAACCTCCAACAACAGCCCCGAGTGGCTGTGCAGCTTCCACTTCCCGTCCGTCAACCCGAAGGTGACCGCGCCGGGCGTTTGCGGCCCGAAGCTCAGGCCGGGCAGGTCGTACAGCCCGGTCGAGGTTGTGGAAAACGGCCCCATCGCCCGCTCCAGCCCGCCGGGTTGGAGCGGCGCGCCGTACACGCCGGTGCCGTCGGCCCGGCCCACGGGTTCGGAAACCCGGTTGTAAACCTTGGCGATCGAATTGGCGCGGTAGACCTCGTCCCCGCCGATCTGCTCGGTGGTCCACTGGCTCGGGTTGCCTGCGCCGCGGTCGGGGCTGCCCAGGTTGTCATGCGTGTGCTCGACGTCGAGCCAATCGGCGGCGGCCAGCAGCTTGACGCGCACGGGCGCAGCTTCTTCCCCGAGCGTCAACGTGTCGAAGCGCAGGACCAGCGTTTGCGCGTTCACGGCGATGACTGTCCCGCGCAGTTTTGCCTTGTCGGACAGGTAGGCTCCACCCGGCAGGGGAACACGTTGGGTAAGGCTTGCGCGAATCGCTTCGCCCGCGTGAGCATTGCTTGCGTTCAAGCTTTCGTCAAGGAATACGGGCAGCGTCGAGCCCGGAGGCGGTGCGGCTGCCTGGGCCGGAGCCGTACAGGGTACCGCAACCGCGAGGAGAACAGCGGGTAGGAGTACAAGCTTGTAGGCCATACTGCAAAGGTGCGATGCGGCCGCCGGTTATACCGACCGGCTCACACGTTTTCGGCTTTGGCGAGATTGGCTCCAAACCCAGGGTAATGAGGCAAGCGGAGGGCTGCCTGCTCGGGCGACAGCAGCGTAACACCGTTTGCCGTTGCGATTTCGGCAAACTTTTGCAGCTCGGATGCGCTGTAGCTGAATTCCAAAGCGTTTGGAGGCGGTGTTATGCTCGTGGCTGGCCCCATGGCCATTTGCCGAAAGTAGCTGTCCATGCCGACAGCATGCGGGCCGCACGCAGAAGCGATGAGCAAAGCACGGAACGCGGGCGAGCGGAAGCATTGCGCATGAGCCTTGCCCACAGGTAAAAAGATAGACTCGCCGGGGCCGATGAGGATGCTCCCTTCCTCGCCTTCGACGAAAAACTCACTCGACCCTTCCAGGACGTAATAGATCTCGTGCTCATAAGCATGGACATGCGGCGGGGGCTCATTGCCGAGCAAGGCGTGGCCGTACATCATCGTGAAGCCGCCGCCGGTGTCCTTGGCATCGGCGAGGAAGCTGAGAACGCTGCCCATGTAAGCCAACGAGTTTTCGACAGCGACGGCCCGCTTGAAAGGCTTGAGGGGAGAAGCCTGGTCTGGATCCATGCGGCCCAGTGTACGTGTTGCCGCGCTGACTTTTCAAAGCGGGCGCGGAGCAAACGCGACCGGCGCATCCCCGACGGCCAGCGAGTGCAAAGCATAGTGCGCGTCGTCCCGCGCCGGGAAGTCGTTGCGGTAGTGGGCGCCCCGGCTTTCTTCGCGCGCCAGCGCGGAGCGCGTGATGAGGGCGGCGATGTCGAGCAGGTTACGCTGCTCCACGCCTTCACGGGTCAAGGCGTCGGCCGGTCGAGTCTCTCTTTCAAGCTCGACGAGGCAGCGCTGCATGCGCTCAAGCCCGACGCGGTCGCGCAGCAGACCCGCGTCGGCCCACATGGCTTGCTGCAGGCTGCGGCGGGTTGCGGGTTGGGGTTCCGATGTATGTGTAAGGCCTGCGACAAGGGTCACCGGCGGCGCGGGCGCGGCAAGCATCGCCTCCGCGGCGCGCGCGCCGAAGACCAACCCTTCCAGGAGCGAGTTCGACGCGAGGCGATTGGCCCCGTGGACGCCCGTGCAGGCGACCTCGCCCGCCGCGTACAGGCCCGGCAGCGAGGTTTGCCCGTGTACGTCGGTTTCCACCCCGCCCATCAAGTAGTGAGCAGCGGGGCGCACCGGGATCAAATCATGATTCAGCGCCAAGCCATGCCGAGCGAGAAAGCGCGAAATGCCCGGGAAGCGCTCGGCGAGATTTTCGTGTACATGCCGCATGTCGAGGTAGACCGGGCGCCCTGAACCGTTTCCAGCGCCGTCCGCGGCCAACCCTTCGCGTGTGATCGCGCGGGCGACCACGTCGCGCGGCGCAAGCTCCAGGAGCGGATGGTAGCGCGGCATAAAGCGCTCGCCCGCGTCATCGACGAGGTGCGCGCCCTCGCCCCGCAGGGCCTCGGAAAGAAGAAAGCGAGGCACGCCGGGCAACGAAAGCGCGGTCGGGTGGAACTGGTAGAACTCCATGTCGGCCACCGCCGCCCCGGCGCGCCAAGCCGCCGCGATGCCGTCGCCGGTGGCGACCGCGGGGTTGGTTGTGTCTGAGTACACTTGGCCCGCGCCGCCCGACGCGAGCAGGACCGCGCGGGCGCGGACAGCCGTCACCGCTCCGTCGCGCCCCAACAGCCATGCACCCTGTACGCGCCCATCACTCACGAGCAGGTCTACGCAGGTGGTCCATTCCAGCAGCTCAATGCGGGGGTGTGTGCGCGCGTGGGTCACGAGCGCCCGGGCGATCTCCGCGCCCGTCGCGTCGCCGTTTGCATGGAGGATGCGCGAGCGCGAGTGCGCGCCTTCGCGGGTCAGCAGCAGCTCGCCGGTTTGCAGGTGGCGGTCGAAACCGGTGCCCCAGGTGAGCCACTCCTCCCCGCGGGCCGGGCCTTCGTCG
>CAXTSB010000023.1:0-22053 GCA_964246845.1 uncultured Acidobacteriaceae bacterium | reverse complement strand
CTACGTCCTCAAGCCCGCCCCGCGCGACCGCGATGCCGCCCTGCGCGTAGGAGGGGTTTGATTCCCCACGCTGCTCCTTGGTGACGCCGAGCACACGGCCGTGCGCCGCGAGCGCGACCGCGGCGCGCAGCCCGGCGATGCCCGCGCCGATAACGAGGAAGTCTGTTTCCTGCTGCTCCATAACGAATTAGACAACCCGGCCCGGGCGGAGGGTGCGGGGTTACGATAAGAGCACTGTGCGCAGCGTTGAAGTGAAAACACCCTCGGCCCGGTACACGGTGCAAGTAGGGCGCGGGTTGATGCCGGCACTGGTCCGAGCGACGGCAGGGCGGCAGGTGTTCATCTTGAGCTCGCCTCCTGTTTGGGACTTGTGGGGCGATGCGCTGACGGCTGCTTTCGCCGGGCACCCTGAGCCGCGATTGCTGCTGCTGCCGCCCGGCGAACAGTGCAAACGCTTGAGCGAAGCGGAAAAGCTGCTGGAACAGCTGGCGGCCGCCGGAGCCGACCGCGGCTCGGTGCTGCTTGCCTTCGGCGGCGGAGTGGTCGGCGATATGGGCGGCTTCGTGGCGGCGGTGTACATGCGCGGCATCCGCTATCTGCAAGCGCCCACCACCCTGCTGGCGCAGGTCGACTCTTCAGTCGGCGGCAAAACAGGCGTCAACCTCGCGGCCGGCAAGAACCTGGTGGGGGCGTTTCACCATCCGGAAGCGGTGTTTTCGGATGTGGACCTGCTCGCCACCCTCCCCGAACGGGAGCTGCGCGCCGGGCTGATGGAGTCCGTGAAAACCGGCGTCATCCGGGATGCGGGCCTGTTCGCGCTGCTGGAAACGGCGAAAAAGTGGACGCCGAAAGTACTGGAAGAAGTGGTCGCGCGCTCGGTCGCGATCAAGGCGGAGGTGGTCGAGCTGGACGAGCGGGAGCGCGGCTTACGGATGATCCTGAACCTAGGCCATACCCTCGGCCACGCGATTGAAGCCGTGACAGGCTACGGGCCGCTGCTGCACGGCGAGGCGATCGGCTGGGGGATGCTGGCTGCTTTCGCCATTGCGCGCGACCGGGGCTTGATGGCCGAGGACGACGCGGAGCGCGCCGGAGCGCTTGTACGCCGCCTGGGAGCGCTGCCCGGCTTCACCGCTTCCGCCGAGGACCTGCTCGAGGCGGCGGGACGGGATAAAAAGAACGCGCGCGGCATTCGGCGGTTCATCCTGCCGCTGGGTATCGGCAATGCCCTGGTGGCGGAAGATGTCAGCGATGTCGAGCTGCTGGGAGCGGCTGAGTTGATTTTGGAGGAAGCCCGCCGTGGCTGAAGCAGGCGCGCGGCCGGACGGGGCCGCGGATGAGGAAGACGCGGCCGCGCGCGTCCGGGCCATGTTTGATGGCATCGCGCCGCGCTATGACCTGCTCAACCACGTGCTGTCCGCAAACATCGACCGGCTATGGTGGCGGCGCACGGCGCGGCGGTTCCGCGCGGTGCTCGGGCGACCGGACGCACGGGTGATGGATGTGTGCTGCGGGACGGGCGATATGACGCTCGCGCTCCTGAAGCAGCGGCCGGCGGACAGCCGACCCATCCTGGCGGTCGACTTTTCGCACGGGATGCTCGCGCGGGGTGCGCGGAAATTCCAGGGCAAAGGCGCGATCGCGGTCGAAGCGGACGCCATGCGGTTACCGGCGGCGGCGGGCTCGCAGGACTTGCTTGTGACGGCGTTCGGCTTCCGCAACCTGCGCAATTACCGGGGCGGGCTGGAGGAGTTCCACCGCGTGCTGGCCCCCGGCGGCCTCGTGGGCATCCTCGACTTCGCCGAGCCGGGCGGTATTCTCGGCCGGGCTTACGGATTTTATTTCCGGCACGTGCTGCCTAAAGTCGGGGCGGTTTTGGGCGGCGCGGCTTCGGCATACACCTATCTGCCCGCTTCCGTGGGGCGCTTCCCCGCCCCGCCGGTCTTAATGGACACCATGCGCGCGGTCGGATTCTCTGAAGTTTCCTGGACCCCGTACAGCTTCGGCATCGCCGGGTTGTATGTCGGGCGGCGGTCGTGACCGCGCTCCTCTTGGCTGCGCTGCTCGCGCAGTACCAAGTTGCGGGTGTGAATGCGCCGGTCCCGCTCGACGCGGATGCCGATGCCATGACCGACGCTTTGCACCTGGGCAAACCGGCACAGCGCGAATATTTGCTCCGCCGGCTCGGTGTGCCGCCGCCGGTGGCGCATGACGCTCCGTTCATTGAGCAGCAAAGCGGGCCGCGGGTGGAAACGCTGGGAAGCGCCTGGCTGCTTTGGCTTCCCTGCGGCTCCATATCGCGGACGGCGCACCTGTACCTGCTTCAACAGCAGAACGGGACATGGCACACGGCGGACGATGCCGCGCTGGATTGCTGGTGGAAGCCGTCGAGCTACGAGCTGGTGCGGGTGCCCGGGCGTGCGGCCATACTGGTGCTCGTGCACCATGCGAACGCGTCGCACGGCACCGGCCTGGTGCGGGACGAGATGAAGCTGCTCGAAGCACGCGGCAGCCGTTGGGCGGCTATCTTGACTACAACCGAATACTTGTCGGAGGACGTGACGGGAGAGGACTTGACGGTAGAGCAGGCGGGTACGCTGCAGCCGTTCCCGGACGGAAGCGTTGAAGAAACCCGGGCGACGACGCGGCATGAGGGCTCCTCGGAGCAATGGAAGCTGAAGATCGAGCGCCGGCGTTGGCGCTGGAGCGCGGCGAAGGGCTGCTTTACGGCCGGACGGTTTGCGCGGGCTTTGTGAAAGCGCCCGAACTCGCGTTTTCCACGTTTTGCAGGTAAGGTGCCCATTTCGCCACTGGTATTGTTTCTCCTGGCTCTGGTATGGCTTACCTGTGCACCGGCCTGCCCTCATCCCGTTTGCCTTGGTATCGGTCCTGCTGCAAGCACAGGAGCTCCCGTCCCGCTCGCTTTTGCCGGAGCTCGCCGCCGCGGAGCAGGCAGGGGTTGCCGCCTCCGTCCATACGCAGTACGCGCTGGCAAGCGGTTTGCTCGTCGGGCGGGACATGGTCCTGGCCGCGCGGCACAGCGTGATGAAGCCGGGCGCGGGCGGCTTTGCCGAGGAGATTGGAGTCGGCTACGCGCGGCCGCCGCTCGACAACATCATGGAAAGCCGCTCCGTGACGGTGGCCGAAGATCCCGCGCACGACTTGATCCTGCTCAAGCTGTTGAACGAGCCGGCCGCGCCGGCGGACAAGCGCGACAGGGTTGCGCCGTGCGGCACGGGCCGGGTACACAAGGCAGCCGCGCGCCGCAAGGGGAAGCCGCAGCCGGTCCGCGTGGTCCGTTTTGTCGGCGTGGGCGCTCCGGTCAAGCTGCAAGTGATTCAGGACGGACCCACGGGAAAGCAAAAAACAGGCGTGTGAGTTTCTTCGCCCGAACCGGCGGCAGACCCGGTATAGGCTAGACGGGTGAGCGAGCAAATGGTGCAAACCGGGGCGCTGCCCGGCCAAGCCGCGCCCGAAGAGCCGCGGCGGAATGGAAAAGCTTCCGCCGCGCTCGGTTCCGCCCTGGCGGCGCTCGCGATGACCGCGCTGAAGCTGGCCGCCGGCCTCCTGAGCGGTTCGCTCGGCTTGCTTTCGGACGCGGCGCACTCGGGCCTCGACCTGTTCGGAGCCGGACTCACTTATGTTTCGGTGCAGGTCGCCGACCGCCCCGCGGACGAGGACCATCCGTACGGGCACGCCAAGGTGGAAAGCATTTCTGCGTTTGCTGAAGTGCTGCTCATGGCGGTTTCGTCGGTGTGGATCGGCGCGGAAGCACTGGCGCGCATGGCCCGGCACACGGTAGGTGTCCGGGCTGAGTTTTGGCCGATGGCGGTGCTCGTTCTTTCCATCGGGGTTGACGGCTGGCGGTCGCGGCGGCTTGCGAGCGTGGCGCGTGCCACCGGCAGCCTGGCGCTGGAGGCGGATGCGGCGCACTTCGCCTCGGATATTTGGGCCAGCTTGGCGGTGCTCGTCGGGCTCAGCTTGACGGCGGTGAGCGAGCGCTGGGGCATCGCGGCTTTGAAGTACGCGGACGCGGTCGCGGCTTTGTTCGTATCGGCGATGATCTTGCTGGTCGCCTTCAAGCTGGGGCGCCGTACGGTGGGTGCTTTGCTGGACGCGACCCCGCGCGACGTGCGGCGCAATGTGCTGCGGGAGGTGCGCGGCGTGGGCGGCGTGCTCGAGGTGGACCAAGCGCGCATGCGGTCGGTCGGTACGGCGCACTTCGCGGACCTGACCCTGTCGATGTCACGCCAGCTTACGTTCGAGCGGACCGAGCAACTGGTGCAGCAAGCCACCGCCGCGGTGCGCCGTGTGCTGCCCGACGCCGACGTGGTGATCCGCACCGTGCCCCGCGCGACCGAGACCGAAAGCATCTTCGACCGGGTCCGGGCGGTCGCCCTACGCAACAACGTGGTGCTGCACGACGTTTCCGTCCAAACCTTCGGCGCGGGGCTGCGCATCGAGCAGCACCTTGAGGTGAACGAACGCATGCCGCTCCGAGGCGCGCACAATTTCGTACGGCAGATTGAGGATGAAATCCGCGCGGCCCTGCCCCAAGTGGAGTCCGTCCTGACCCATATCGAGAGCGAGCCCGCGACCATCGAGCGTGTGCAGGCCCGCGACAACCGGGCCATGGAAGCGCGGCTGCGCGACGCGGCCGCGCCCCTTCCGGAAATCTTGGATGTACACGACATCGTGGTGAGCCGCGTCGGCGACCGCTTTCAGCTCTCGTGCCACTGCGCCATGCCGGACGAGCTGCGCATGGACCGAGTACACCAGGTCATCACCTCACTCGAAGATCGCTTTAAGAGCGGCTGCCCGGAGGTGGACCGGGTGTTGATCCACCCGGAGCCGGTGACCGACAGCCGGCACTGAGGGGCCAGGATGATCGCGACAACGGAATGGCAGGGCGAGCTCAGGTTCGAGGGCCGCAGCGAGAGCGGGCACGCGGTTGTGTTCGACGCGGGCGCGGAACATGCCGCGGGAGCGTCGCCCATGGAAGCGGTGCTGCTCGCCCTGTGCGCGTGCACCTCGGTCGACGTCGTCAATATCCTGCGCAAGAAGCGCATGGAGCTCCGCTCGCTGCGGGTGCGCGCGGAAGCGGAACGCGCCGAGGAACCGCCGCGTGTGTTCACGCGCATCCGCTTGGTGTACCGGGCGGCGGGTGCGGGGCTGACGCGCAAAGCCGTGGAGGACGCGGTCGCCCTGTCCGAAGGCAAATACTGTTCTGTCTCGCGCATGCTCGCCGGGTCGGTTGCAATCACAACCGCGGTTGAGCTTGAGGAAGCGGTGTGAGCGGCTGGTTCCGGCTCGGGGTGCTGCTGCTCGGGCTGCTCGGTATCGCGGGGCTGTCGGCGATCGTCACCATGCAGTTCGCGGTGCATCGCGGGGTGGTGCAGGTGCCCGACCTGCGCGGGCTGCCGATTGCCGACGCGACCAGCCGTGCGGCTGCCCAGGGTTTGGAGCTGTCGGTATCGCGCGAGCTGTACTCGACCGTGCTGCCCCCGGGCCGCGTCCTTGCGCAAACACCCGCACCCGGCGCGGAAGTACGGCGCGGATGGACCCTCGTAATCGCCCAAAGTCTGGGCCCGCGCCGGGTCGCGGTTCCTGCCGTGGTCGGGAAAAGTGAGCGGGACGCAGTCTTGCTGCTGCGCGCGCGGGGCTTGGACCTCGGTGCAATCGCGCATCTGCCCGACAATCGCGCACCCGCCGGGACGGTGCTGGCGCAGAACCCGGGAGCCGGCGCGCAAGGGGCCGAGCAGCCGAGCGTAAGCCTGCTGGTGGCGGAAACCGCGCCTGTCGAGGAAAAAGCCTGGGTGATGCCGGATGTGGTGGGCAAGCCGTACGCGGAAGCCTCGGCGCTGCTGGAGCGGGCCGGGCTGCGGGTGTCGGCGGGCATCGATACGACTACGAATGGTCTCGTCACGGCGCAGATGCCGGAAGCGGGTTTTCGAGTGGAAGCGGGGGCGCAGGCAGTGCTGCGGTCAGCGCCGTAGATGCCGGGTTCTAAAGCTGCTCCTGCACCTCCGCCCACAGCCATTCAAGGTCGAGGTGGATTGGGGACTCCGCGACTTGGAGCGTAGTGGTGGTGCGCCAGTCCTCGCCGTCAAACGAGTAAGCCTTCCGAGCAATAGGGTCGAGCAGCCAGATGTATTCGGCACCCATGCGCGATAAGTCGGAGGCGCGGTCGCGTAGGGAGGCGAACGTGTCTTCCCTGGACATGATTTCGATTGCGATCAGGGGCGGCTCTTCCATGGGAGCGTCGATCATTTTCAGACCCACGAGCGCCACGGAAACATCGGGAAGCCGGAAACGCTCTTCCCGCACTCTTGTGCGCGCCTCGGACATCGCCAGAGTTCCCCATGCGCGCTTATGGTTCAAAAACCATTGGCCTAGCAGTGATTGCACATAGCTGTGCAGCCGTGTCGGCATGGGCTTCTCCTCCAGGCGTCCGTCGATCAACTCACAATCCGGGCGGTAGCGGGTATTGAGATACTCTTCAACGCTGACTATTTGCGTTGCCGCTTCGGCGATTGCCCCCATACGTGACTCTCCCTAAGAACTCTGCTGAAGCATACTCCTTAGATAATGGCCGCGGCATGCCGGAGCATCGGTGCGACCTCCGCTCCGATCAACGCTGTCGAGGCCAGCAATTGCTCATGCGGCAGACCGGCGACCGACATCTGAAAGCTCACCTGCGCGACCCCGCCGAGCGCGTCGCTCATGCGGGAAACCTTCTCGGCGACCGTCGCGGGCGCGCCCACCATCAGCGCGCCGGTCGGCCCGAGCAGCGCGTCGAAATGGGCGCGGGTCACCGGCGGCCAACCGCGCTCGCGGCCTATCTTTGTGAAAGCGGCGGCATAACCGGGAAAGAAATCGTCCGCGGCCTTACGGTCGGTTTCAGCGACATAGCCCAACACATGCACGCCGACCTTGAGCTCGGAGGCCGGATGCCCGGCGCTTGCGCCCGCCCTGTGGTACAGGTCGAGCAACGGCCGGAAGCGGTGCGGTTCGCCGCCGATGATGGCCACCATGAGCGGCAGGCCGAGCGCTCCGGCGCGGGCGAACGAACCGGGAGTGCCGCCGACACCCAGCCACACCGGCAGCAGCGCCTGCACGGGACGGGGATAAACGTCCTGCCCGACGAGCGAAGCGCGGTGCTTGCCGGACCAGGTGACCCGAGGCTGCGCGCGCAGCTTCAAGAGCAGGTCCAGCTTCTCGGCGAACAGCGAGTCGTAATCCTCGATGGCATAGCCGAACAGCGGAAACGACTCAGTGAATGAGCCGCGCCCGGCGACGATCTCCGCGCGGCCGTTCGATAAGAGGTCAAGCGTGGCGAACTCCTGGAAGACCCGCACCGGATCGGCGGCGCTCAGGACTGTCACGGCGCTCGATAGGCGGATGTTCTTTGTCCGCGCGGCCGCCGCGGCTAGAATGACCGCCGGCGCTTGGTCGAGGTACTCAGCCCGGTGGTGCTCACCGAGCCCGAAAACGTCGAGACCTGCCGCGTCCGCGGCCACAATTTCCTCAATCAGTTCGCGCATACGCTGCGCCGGAGCAACGCCGGGCATGGCGGCGGCAAAGGAATCGATCCCAATCTGCATGCGTGACAGATGTCGCGCCTAGTGTGCGCGGTGCAGAAGGGCGGCGAAGAAGCCGTCGCACGGGTGGACGCCGGGAACGGTGCGCAGGTAAGGGCCGGCAAGCGCGGTCGCCGTGAGCGTCGCATGCCCGGCTTCGGTCAAAACAGCACGTTCGTGCAGGCGGTCGAGCACCGGCCCGATCGGTTCGAGCACGACCTCTTTGTGCGTATTGAGTACGGCCTCCACGACTTGCTCGTTCTCCTCCGGTTCCAGCGAGCAGGTTGAGTAGACAAGCCGTCCGCCGGGAGCCAAGTTTTTGAGCGACGCGGAAAGGAGCGCGCGCTGCCGGTCGGCCTGCCTTTCGAGGTCGGCCAGGGCAAGCCTGTGCCGGATCTCCGGGTTGCGGGCGAGCGTGCCCGTGCCGGAACAAGGCATATCGCACAGGATGGTCGAGTACACCGGGCCGGGCGCGTGCAGGGTCGCGTCCGCCGGGGTGAACCGCACGCGGTCGGTCCAGGGCAGGCGTCGCTGCATGATGCGCAAACGGGCGGCGCTCACGTCCATGGCGGTGATCTGCGCCTCGGGGTTCCGCTCGGCCAGGATCGCCGTCTTGCCGCCCGGGGCGGCGCAGGCGTCCAGGATGTTGGGCCCGGCGTCGAGCGCGGCAAGCTCAGCCACGAGCTGCGAGGCTTCGTCTTGAATGCGGCTCTCCGACGGGGCCGGGTCGCCCTTCCAGAGGCGTCTGGCAGATGTGAGGAATGCCCCAGGCTCTCCATCCTCGGTCCCGCGGACCGTAGTCGGTGGGGGATGCTGGCCCCATGCGCAAATTTTGTAAGCAGCCTCCTCGCCGAAACGGGCGCGCCAGCGGTCCACCATCCAGCGCGAGTATGCCTCGGACGGCTTCATCCGCAGCTGCTGGAGTTGGCCCCGCTCGCGCAGGAGCCGCCGCAGCACCGCGTTGGCAAGGCCGCCCATTTGCGGGCCGTCCGCCTGCTTCGCGAGCTCGACGCTTTCATTGATCGCCGCATGAGGCGGGATGCGGTCCAGAAACAAAAGCTGGTACGCGCCCAAACGCAGTGCGACGATCACGCCGAAGTGCATATCGGACTCGGGGTAGCGCAGTCGCGCCGCGAGTTCGCGGTCCAGCGCTGTTTGCCAACGCAGGGTGCCCAGCACGAGCTCGGTCGCAAGGTCGCGGTCCTGACGGGAAAGCGCGTTGACGCGCGGCGTCCGCAGCTGCTCGTCCGCGTGCGCCGTGCCCCGCTCCACCATGAGCAGCACATGCGCCGCCGCGGCGCGGGCCGTGGCAATTGCGCTACCCAAGGTGAGTCCCGACGACCTGCGGGTAACCGTGCAGGAAATCCGCGGCGGAGGTGGGGCGCTTTCCTTCAAGCTGTACTTGAAGGATTTCGACCGCGTCGTGTTCACCGCACGCGGCGTACAGCTTGTCGCCTTGTAGGAACAGCTCGCCGGGCCGGTTCTCGCTGGGTATAGGCAGCCCCAGCCGGCTGAGGCTCAGCTTTTTTCCGTGCAGCAGGGTCCAAGCACCGGGCCAGGGTTGGAAGCCGCGCCAGCGGTCGTAGACCTCCGGAGCAGGCCGGGAAAAGCCGATCCGCCCGTCCTCGCGGGTCAGAATGGGCGCATGGCTCGCTGCCGCGTGGTCCTGCGGCTGCGGCGTGATCGTTCCATCCGCGAGCCCGGCGAGAGTGGACACAACCAGCGGCGCACCCAGCCCAGCCAGTTCGGGAAACAGCTCGGCCGCGGTAGCTTCGCGCGGAATGGGCAGCTCGCGGCGTTCCAGCATCGGGCCGGTGTCCAAACCCTCTTCAAGCAGCATCGTCGTCACGCCGGTGACAGCTTCGCCGCGCGCGACCGCCCACTGGATCGGCGCGGCTCCGCGATATTTCGGCAGCAGCGACCCGTGAAGGTTGATGCACCCCAGGCGCGGCAGCGCAAGCATCCATGCCGGGAGAATGCGGCCGTAGGCGACCACCACAATCGCGTCAGGCTGGAGTGCGGTCAGCTGCGTCCGCAGTTCGGCGTTGTTGCGGATTTTATCCGGCTGGGCCGTTGCCATGTCGTGCGCAAGTGCCCATTGCTTCACCGGCGACGCAAGCAGCTGCATCCCCCGCCCTGAAGGCCGGTCCGGTTGGGTCAGAACCAGCTCGATTGTGTGCCCGGCATGGTGCAGCGCGGACAGAGTGGGGACGGCGAACTCCGGCGTCCCGCAGAAAACCAGCTTCACCAGTCGCCCGCTTTCTGCAGCTTCCGGATGCGCCGTAGGATCAGGTCGCGCTTCAGCATCGACACGCGCGCGAAAAATAAAATGCCGTGCAGGTGGTCGATCTCATGCTGGAAAGCCCGGGACAGCAGCTCTTGGCCTTCATACTCCTGCCATGCCCCGGTCACATCCTGCGCACGCACTTTCACCTTCGCCGAGCGTGACACCTTCTCGCGGATATCGGGCAGGGACAGGCAGCCCTCCTCTTCATACTGTCGGCCCTCGCGGAAAGTGATCTCCGGGTTGATGAGGACGATTTTGTCCTCGGGCCGCTCCTTGAAGCTGAGATCAATGACGGTGATCTGCTTGGAGATGCCGACCTGCGGAGCCGCCAATCCGATGCCCTTGGCCTCCCACATGGAAGCGAACATGTTGTCGACCACGGATTGCAGCTCGGCGTCGAAGACAGTGACCGGTTCAGCCGGCTTTTGCAGGACCGGGTCAGGATATTTCACGATGTTGTAGATCATTTCCAGTAATTAGTATGCGCGAATCTGGTCGAGGTACCCCTCGTAGTTGCGCCGGAGCTCGCGCAGCGAGTCGCCGCCGAACTTCTCGAGCAAAGCCCGCGCAAAAGCAAGCGCAACCATGGCTTCCGCCGCGACCCCGGCAGCCGGGACCACGCACACATCTGACCGCTCGTAGGCAGCCTTGGTCTCTTCCCTGCCCTCGTAGCTGACCGAGGCGAGCGGCCGGCGCAGGGTCGAGATGGGCTTGAGATAACCCCGGACCACAATATCCTCGCCGTTCGAGATGCCGCCCTCCACGCCGCCCGCGTTGTTGCGCTCGCGGGAAAACTTTGTGTGGCCGTTTTCTCCCGCGTATCCGATCGCGTCGTGCACCTCCGACCCGAGCGACTCAGCCGCCGTCACCCCGCGCCCGAGCTCCACGGCCTTGACGGCTTGAAGGCTCATCACTGCCTGCGCGAGCAGCCCATCGAGGCGCTCATCCCAGTTCGCATACGTGCCGATGCCCGCCGGCGCGCCGTGCACCACCACCTCAAACACGCCGCCGATGGAGTCGCCCGTGCGCAGCGCCAGGTCGACCTCGGCCTTCATGCGCGCTTCGTCGCCTGCATCGACGCAGCCCAGGATAACCTCGTCTTTCTGAGCAAGCGCGGCAATCTCATTCCATGCGGCGTCACGGCCAAGCTCCGCCCGGCCTACCCGGACCACATGCGACAGAACCTCGATGCCGAGCTCGCGCAGCAGCAGCTTGGCTATTGCTCCGGCGGCGACGCGCGCGGTTGACTCGCGAGCCGACGCGCGCTCCAGCACGTAGCGCGCATCCTTGAAGTCGTACTTTAAGGAACCGGCAAGATCGGCATGCCCCGGCCGCGGACTCGCAACGGCTTTGTGCTTGGTCGGGTCGCCCGCGCCGACAGGCAGGATTTCGCGCCAGTTCTCCCAATCGCGGTTCGCGATCAGCATGGAGATGGGTGCGCCGATGGTCGCCCCGTGCCGCACGCCGGACAAGATGTGCGCCGAGTCGGTTTCGATCCGCATCCTGCCGCCGCGGCCGTAGCCTTGCTGCCGCCGCCACAGCTCACGCTGTAAAAAGGATTCATCGGCCGGCACCCCGGCCGGCATGCCGGAAACGAGCGCGACCAAGGCCTCGCCGTGAGACTCGCCTGCGGTGGAAAAACGAAGCATACAGGTTAGTGTACCGAGCCTCTCAGCTGTCTGAACCGGCCAGGTATGCCCGCGAGTCCAGCAGCGGGCGCTCCATCGAGCGCACCCATTCCGTGGGCTCGCCGGGGTTGAGGGACTTCGCGAACTCGCTTTGGAGCAGCTGGAGCTTGGCGTCCAGGTCATCCAGGTGGCTCAACACCAGCGCTTCCGCGGTCATCGGCAGCTTCGGCGAACCATATTCCAGGCGGCCGTGGTGCGAAAGCATCATGTGCAGCAGCAGATGCCGCAGCCGGGGCGGAAAATCGGGCCGGGCGGCGAGGCGGCGCTCCACCATGCTGATGCCGAGCGTGATGTGGCCCAGCAATTGGCCTTCCGTTGTGTAGCTGGTGTTGATGCGCCAGCGCAGCTCTTCGAGCTTGCCGATGTCGTGCAGAATAATCCCGGCCAGCAGGAGATCGCGGTTGAGCACGGGGTAGCAGCGCGCCATGCGCTCGCCTAATTCGAGCAGGCTGACGATATGCTCAAGCAGGCCCCCTTGGAAAGCGTGGTGCAAGGCTTTCGCGGCAGGTGCGGTTCGAAGCCGGGCTTCCAGCTCCGGTTCTTGAAACCAGTCCGTGAGAAGCGCGCGCAGATCGCTGTCCGTGAAGCCGCCGACGCACTTCAGCAGCCGCGACCAAAGGTGGTTGACGTCCTCCTTGGTGGTCTTGACGAAGTCGCCGATCTCATACGCGGTGCCTTCCTGCGCCGGGTCGGCTTTTGAAAGCGCGTCGATGTTGATCTGCGGCTTGCCTTTGTACAAGCAGGCCGTACCCTGCACAAAGACAATGTCGTCCGGCTTAAAGGCCGAGGCGTTTTCGACCTTCCACACACGCCCGTCCGCTGTTCCTTGCTTGTCTGCCAGCACAACGCACAGATACGGAGCACCAGTTGAGGCGGTGCGCTGCTGCGAGCTTTCCGCGACAAACCAGCCGGCGATGGACTGGTTTTCCAGCCGCGACAAATCGGATGTCCAAAGCTCCTTCATGGCTGCGGGGCCGCGGCGTCGGTACCAGGAGGGGCTTGGGCCGGGGTCGCCGCCGAGGGTTGCGCGGGCGCGGCGGCCGGCTCCGGAGCTGTGTCAGCAGCAGCTTTTTTCTTTCCGGCCTCGTCCGAAAAGCGTGTTTTCTCGGTCGGCTTCGGCTTGGGCGCGGGCTTGGAGGTATCGCCGCCCAGGCCCAGCGGCTTGGCCTGGCTTTGTTTATCGGCAACCTCCTGCGCATCGGGCGGGGTTGTGGGAAAGGGATCCTGCTTCGCCTTGCGCTCTTGGTCCTCTTTCACCGCCTTGGGAATCAGCGCCCGGTCGGAAAAACGGGTCTTCTTCGCCGAAGCCGCGGCTTGCTCGTCGGACGCGCTTTCCCCGTTCGTGAAGCGGATATTGCTGTTCACATTGCCCTGGGCCGCGGCGGATTCCGCATCCTTTTCGCCCGCGGACGCATTGCCGTTCGCGGCCGAAGCGCCCGCGTCATCACCCTTGGTCGGCCCGGCGGGTAGGGACTCCCGCGGCGCTTGGCCGAAGCGGACCTTTTCGCGCTTTTGCGGCTTGGGCGCGCTCGCAACCTCTTTCGGTTTGCGCCCGAACAAGCCCTTGGCGGCCGGGGGAGGCTCAGGCGCAGTATTCGCGGGTGGAGTGTTCGCAGCCGCAGCGGGCGGGGGCGCGGCAGCCCCGTTCGCGCCGCCGGGTACATCGGCCAGCGAAGGCACGCCCGCGGGCACTACGGTAGTTGTCGGCGGGTTCTTCGCGGCCTGCTTGGCCGCGACATTGCGGTCGCGCGCGCTGCCTTGGAAGCGGGTGCGGCCCACGGGTGCTTTTTTCTTTTTCGGCTGCGGCGGCGTGTACGCGCTGAAGATCGGCCGGGATTCGCTTTTGGAGGCAGCCGCGTCCACAAAGCCCGGCTTGATGTCGATGTAAGCTTCCTCGCGCAAACGCGTAAGATACGCGCGCAAGGCGGGCTGCACCTTGGCCGAGCCCACCGCGTCCTCGACCTGCGCCTGCACTTGCTCAAACGGCTGCACACCCGCCGGGGTGTGGCCGTCCGACTTCAGAAGAACGAAGCCCTGCTTAGTCCGGATCGGCGCGGTGTAGCCGCCGGTGGGCAGCGGGAACACCGCATCTTCCAGCACGCCCGCGAGCTGGCCGCGTTTGAAGTCGCCGAGCGTGCCGCCGTCCGCCGCGGTCGAGCCGGTCGAGTCAGCCTTAGCGAGCGCCGCGAACTCCTTCCCGTTCTTAAGCTGCGCGTACACACCGTCCGCTTTTTTCTGCGCTTCCGCCACCTGCGCCGCGTTGTCCGGGTCCGCGGTCGGGATCAGTATTTCGGACAGCTTGACCGTTTCAGGTGTCGTGAACTGCTCCTTGTGCGCGTCGTAATAGGCGTGCTCGTCGGCTTGGGTGATGTTGATGCGCCGACCCACCTCATCGCGGATCACCTGCGTGGTGATGGCGCGGTTCTGGATGCTCGCCTTGAAGTCGGCGAAGGAAACGCCCTGCTGCTCGGCGGCTTTTTCGAGCGCTTCCAGTGAGTCCAGGTTGTTCTGCTTGCGCAGCTCGTCCAGCTGGCGGATGGTTTCCGCCTCGCCTGTGATGCCGAGCTGCTTGCCCTTCGAAAGCAGGAGCTGGTTGTCAATAAGGTCGCGCAAAAGCTGGCGCTTTTGCTCGTCCACGTCGGCCGACGCGATATTGCGCTGCTTGGCCTGCTGGTCCAGGTCGCTCAGGGCGCGATTGTAGTCCGACGTGCTGATGACCTGGTCGTTGACGCGCGCGATGATGTCCTCAACCACTGCACCGTGGAAGGGCTGCTCGGGCGCGGAAGCCTGCGCGTTCTTGCTGACGGGAGCGTTAGGCTGCTGTGCGCCGGTAAACGGGGGCGCAAGGGCGGCGGTGGCGAGGAGGGCAGCGCGGAAGAAGAGTTTGGGTTGCATCATCAATAAGTGGTCTCCGGCGCGGCGGCCGGTCGGGCAGGCCCACCTTGTCCGGCGTATAGCAAAGATTCTACGCGGGCGGGTGCGGAACTGTCAGACCTTCTGCCGGATTCCATGCCAATCCCAAAGCCCGCTTGACAGTGATGGACGCTGCGGAGGAGAGTTCGGCACAGCCGGTGCGGAGATTTTCTTCCGTTCGGTCGGTATACGTTTCCCGCGGAGGAGTTCCGTATGCGCCGCTTCCTTTATGCACTACCCGCTTTCCTGCTCGCCGCGCCCGGCGCTTGGGCGCAGGCGCTCACGGGGCAGTATCTCCAAAACAGCACGCTGTACCCTCGCCTGGTGCGGCTGGAGCACGGGCCGGCGCAGGTTCGGGGTCAGGTTGTCGCGAGCACGAACGGCAATATCTTTCTCAGCATCGACAAGGGCCGCGACTGGAGTTTTTTGGGCACGGTGCCGGTTCGGGCCGGCAGCACCGAGCGCTGCTGCGGCGACTTGTACGAGATGCCGGTGACGGTGGGCAGCTTGAAAGCGGGAACGCTCCTTTACGCGGCCTCGTACTTTTCCGGCACGACGCCCGCGATTGAGATTTATACAAGCACGGACGGGGGCCGGACTTGGGTTTTCTCGTCCATGCCCGTGTCGCGGGGCGACGCGACGCACGGCCTGTGGGAGCCGGAGTTCTCGATAGCCAACGACGGTGCCCTGGTGGTGTTCTGGTCGGACGAAACCGACCCCTGCTGCAGCCAGAAGCTGGCGCAGGCCCGCTCTTACGACGGAGTGACATGGAAAGACGAAATCAACACGGTCCAGAGTGAAATCCAGGCTGACCGGCCCGGGATGGCGGTGGTGTCCAAGCTGCCGAGCGGAACGTTCTTCATGAGCTACGAGCTGTGCGGGCCGGCCGCCTGCACCGTGTTTTCGCGGACCTCGCAGGATGGATGGGATTACGGCGCGCCCGCCAATGTCGGGACCAAGGTCGCCACCGCGGACGGGCTCTTCCTGGAGCACGCGCCCTTTAACGCGTGGACGCCCACGCCGGACGCGCCCTCGGGCGCGCTGCTGCTGGCCGGGCAGGTGCTGTTTTATGGAAACGGCGCGGAGTCTTCCCAAAACGGGCAGGTGCTGTTCGTGAACAGGAGCCCGGACGGCTCGGGCCCGTGGACGCTTACCTCGGCCCCGGTCAAGGTGCCGACCTCCTATAACAACTACTGCCCCAACTACTCGTCGGCGCTGCTGCCCTCCCCCAAGGGCGAAAGCCTGCTGGAGCTGGCCTCGGCCTACAACGCGCAGGGCAACTGCGCGAGCTATTTCGCAACTGAACCGCTGCGGCTCGGCGGTCCACAGTAGGTCAGCGTACCGACCCAGTCCTGCGGTCGACCATCGCCCACAGCCACGGGAGGTCGAGATGGATGGGCGAGTTCGGCACCTTCAGTTCCGCAGCCGACTCCCATACATCGGCCGCCCAGACTTGGGCGCTGCGCCGCTCGGGGTCGATGAGCCAGACATGCTGGACGCCCATCGCGCTCAGGTCGCGGGCGCGGCCCCGGAGGTCTGAAAAGCGGTCGTCGTCCGAAAGAATCTCAATCGCAATCAGGGGCGGCTCGTCCATGGTCCGGGTGGTGATCGGGTCGAGCGAAACAATCGAAATATCCGGAAGCCGGAAGTTCGAGGGCCGGACACGGGTGCGCACCTCCGACTCAGGCCCGACGCCCCAGGCGTCCATATGCATCGCAAACCAGTGGATCAGCATCGCCTGCACCCATCCGTGCAGCCTTGTCGGCATCGGTCTCTCCACGAGCCGGCCGTCAATCAGCTCCGGGTCATGCTCGTAAGAAGTATGGAGGTACTCCTCCACGCTGACGAATCTGTGCGGATCATTCGGAAAGCCTGCGAGGGCGCTCATAGCGCTCAGGATATACTCACTAGGTCACGCTTTCAGAGGGTCCCCACAACTCATGACTTCCCGCGCCCGCCGGACCGCTTTCTCGCTTGTCGCCTTTTTTACCGCCTGCGGGCTTGCCGGCATGGTGGCGAGCCAGCGCGTACACGCGCAGGATGGCGCGGATTCGGATTCGGCGTTTCGGGACTCGCTGAAACAGTTTGCTCAGGTATATGCCACCGTCAGCGCGAATTACGCCGAGCCGCTGACCGGCGACAAGCCGAACGACGCGATTTATGACGGGGCCATCCCGTCCGAACTGCGCACCTTGGACCCGCACTCAAACTTCTTTGACCCGAAAAGCTACAACAAGCTGATCGAGGAGCAGCGCGGCCGCTACTACGGCGTGGGCATGCTGATCCAGTCGCAGCTGGTCGGCGACAAGCAGCGCACGGTCGTGCTGAAGCCGTTCGTCGGAACGCCGTCGTATAAGGCCGGGCTGCACACGGGCGACATCATCAGCGCGGTCGACGGGAAAACGACGGACGGGCTGAGCTCGGATGAGGTCGTGAGCCTGCTCAAGGGCGACAAGGGCACGCACGTGAAAGTCACCGTGACCCGCCCGGGCGATACCCCGGGCACGGCGCAGACACTCTCCTTCGACCTGACCCGGGCGGAAATCCCGAATAATTCGGTCGATCTTTCCTATCTCATCCAGCCCGGCATCGGCTACATCCACATCAAGGCGGTGCAGGAAACGACCTCGAAGGAAGTTTCCGACGCGCTCGCGAGCTTCGGCGAGATGAAGGGTCTGGTGCTGGACCTGCGCGACAACCCAGGCGGCTTGCTGAACCAGGCGGTCGGGGTATGCGACCAGTTTCTGAAGCATGGGCAGATTGTTGTCTCGCAGCGCGGCCGCGCCTACCCGGAGCAGGTGTATCGCGCGAGCCGCGGCTCGGATAAGACCTATCCCATCGTGATCCTGACCAACCGCGGTACGGCGTCGGCGGCCGAAATCATTTCGGGCGCGCTCCAGGACCATGACCGCGCTTTGATCCTGGGCACCACGACATTCGGCAAGGGCCTGGTGCAAACGATCTATAACCTGTCCGACAACACCGGCCTGACGCTCACGACCTACCACTACTACACGCCGAGCGGCCGGCTAATCCAGCGCAACTACGAAGGTGTTTCGCTGTACGACTATTACTCGAACCACGGCGCACCGCAGAATCCGAAGGACCGCGAAGTCAAGCTGACCGATTCCGGACGGACGGAGTACGGCGGCAACGGCATCACGCCCGACGTGCCGTTTGAGGAACCGAAGGCGACCCACCTGCAGCGCGTCTTGATCGCGCATTACACCTTTTTTGAGTTCGCGCAGCGCTGGCTTGGGAAGCACCAGGTAGCCAAGGACGCGCAAGTGACGCCCGACATGCTGGACGCCTACAAGCAGTACCTGCACGAAAAGCAGATCACCTACAGCGACGCGGACTTCGCGCAGGCGCAGGACTGGGTCAAAGCCAACATCCTGGCCGAGATGCTCAGCATCGCGTACACCGAGCCGGACGGCGCGCGGGCGCGGGCGCAATGGGATCCGGAGATCAAGAAAGCCGTCTCCCTGATGGGCCAAGCCGGGCAGCTGGAAGCCGCCGCCGAGCAAGCCGCGGCAGCCAAGCAGGCGGCGAAAAGCAACCTGCCCTCGACGATGTAGGCATGGCGGCGACCGGACAGCATCAGGAGTTTCGCTTTGCCGTGGACGCCGACCTCCCGGCCTTGATCCCCTTCATCAACGAGGCCTATCAGGTCGAGAAGTTCTTCAAAATCGGTGAGCGGACCCATGCGGGCGAGCTCGCCGAGCTTTTCCGGTCCGGCCGTTTTCTGCTGCTCGAAGAAGGCTCGACGCTGCTGGGCTGCGTGTATGTGGAGGTACGTGGAGACACCGGCTACTTCGGCCTTCTCTCCGTCGCCCCTGCCCGTCAAAAGCAGGGCATCGGTGGCCGTTTGATCGCGGCCGCGGAGGAGTTCGCCCGGGAGATGCGCTGCCGCACCATGGAGTTGACCACGGTGGACTTACGGAAGGAGCTTCCGCCGCTGTACGCCAAGTTTGGATACCGCGTGACCGGCAGCGCTCCGTTTCCATCTGACGAGATGCCGGTCAGCATCCCGTGCGCGTTTGTGGTCATGCAAAAGGACTTGGGCGGCTAATTTCTAGTGATTGCTCGACCCTTCGCCTGCGTGCTGGCCTGCATCAGGAATGTCGCTGGTGCTCTTTCGGGCACTTGCCTGGCTTACGATGCCGCAGGCTTCGCGCGCCCCCGAGTTGCCGGACGGGTCGGTCTTCATATCATCCTCGCCTTGGTGGACGATGATGGACGTGCCCCCGTTCGCGAACACTGAGTTGGGCGCTTTCGGGTCAAGCGTGATGTCTTTCGTCGTGAATGTCTTATTGACGATGCCGGCATCGTTGACCGCCAAGTTGATCGGCAGGTCGCCGGCATGGTGGCCTTGCGGGTTTTGGAACCCGTGCTGCTTCTTGTCCGGATTGAAGTGCCCGCCCGCCGTCATAAAGGTAGGGGCATCGCAGTGCGGCATCTGGTGGATGTGAATGCCGTGGTTGCCCGGGTCCAGGTTCTTGAGCTTGGCGGTGACCTTGACGTCCTTCTTTTCCTGCTCCAGAAAAACGCTGCCTCCATCGGCGCCGGCCGAGGTTTCCATATGCACCTCCACCGCCTTTGGGGCATCCTGCGCCGCCGCGCCGATCGACGACGCCAACACCGCCGCCGTCCCGAACCATAGCTTTCTCATTCCTCAGCCCTCCTGCCGATTTCTACACAAACGCTGAGATGCAGCCTTGGCAACAACTTACGAATCAGGTTTACTGAGGGCGAAAGGAAATCATGGGCCAATGGACGCACGCGAGCGCTTGAAAGCCGGTATTCACAAATTCAGGACAGAGGTTTACCCCCAACGGCGCGAGGTATACGAGCGCGCGGCCGGCGAACCGCAGCGGCCCCACACCCTCCTCATTACCTGCGCGGACTCGCGCATCGACCCCGAACTGATCACGCAATCCGGGCCGGGCGAAATTTTTGTCACGCGCAACGTCGGCAATCTGGTGCCGCCGCACGGCGAAGCCGCGGGCGTGGCGGCTGTATTTGAATATGCCGTCAACGCGCTTAAAGTCCAGCATGTGGTCATCTGCGGCCATACCGACTGCGGCGCGATGAAAGCCATGCTCAACCCGGCCTCGCTTGAAAGCTTGGGAGACGTGAAGCGCTGGCTCGACCATGCCGAAACCCCGCGCGAAACGGACGGCGATCAGCTGGTGAGCTTGACCCGGCAGAATGTGTTGGCCCAGGTGGAGCATGCGCGCGCTTACCCCGCGGTTGCCGCGGCCGCCGCGCGCGGCGAACTCACGGTATCGGGATGGGTGTACGGGATCGGCTCGGGCGAGGTAGTGATGTACGACGAGGGCGCGCGCGTTTGGGAGGCGGTTGCGTGATCCTGCCCCACTCGCGTCAGCTGCGCTGGATGGTGCTGTATGTCGGCACGCCGCTTCTGCTCCTGCTTTTATGGGATGTGGGCGTGGTCGCGGCGTATCAGGTGTTCGGGTGGAAGTGGGTTTCGCTGCCGAACGTGCCATTGAGCCTGTTCGGCGGCGCGATCGGCGTCATCGTCGGCTTCCGGAACAACTCCGCCTACGGCCGCTGGTGGGAAGCCCGTACGCTGTGGGGTTCGATCGTCAACAACACGCGTTCCATCGCGCGGCAGGTCGTCAGCGTGGTGCAGGCCAAGGAGCCGGGCGAGGTTCCGGCGCTCGACGCCATGCGCGTGAAGCTGGTGCACTACCAAATCGCCTACGTACACGCGCTCAGGCAGCAGCTGCGCGGGCTGGAGCCTTGGGACGAACTCAAGCGCATCCTCCCGGACGATTGGCAAAGCCTGCGCGGCCACAAAAACATTCCGCTTGAGCTGCAGCGGCGCTGCGGGCTGTGCTTGAAGGAGTGCCGCGACCGCAATTGGCTCGATGCGCTGCACTGGGCTGCCATGGACACGAGCCTGAACGACCTGGCCGACGCGCAAGGCGGGGCGGAGCGCATCAAGTCCACCCCCATGCCCAAGCAGTACGACTTTTTCCCGGAACTGTTCGTGCGGATTTACTGCCTGCTGCTGCCTCTCGGCTTGGTCGGCAACATGGGCTGGTTCACGCCGCTCGGCTCCACCCTGGTCGGCTTCATGTTCTTGGCGCTCGATAAGATTGGGCGCGACCTCCAGGAACCGTTCGAGAACACCATCTATGACGTCCCGCTGACGGCCATCTGCACCACCATTGAGACCAACCTGCGGCAGCTGCTGGGCGAGCAGGAACTGCCCGCCCCCGCCCAGCCCGTCAAGGGCGTGCTGTGGTGAGGCTTACTGGTGCCCGGCCTCGACGCTGATCTCAATCTTCACGTCGTCGCCGAGCGCGGAGTCGCCGGATTTCAGCGTGCCGTTCCAGTTCAGTCCGAAGTCCTTGCGGTTGATCATCGCCGTTGCTTCAAAGCCGCGTGAACGCGTTTTGCCGTCCTGCCCGATCTGCTCCTTGCTCGGCGCGTCCACTTTCAGCGTGACAGGCTTGGTGACGCCATGCAGCGTCAGGTCGCCGTCGATGTCGAAACCGTTGCCGTCCTTCTTGACTGACTTGCTCTTGAAGGTCATCGCCGGATACTTGGCCGCGTCAAAAAAGTCAGCGGACTTAAGGTGGTTGTCGCGCTGCGCAACGCCGGTATTCACCGTGGACACGTCGATCGCCGCGTCGACGCTTGATTTTGTGACGTCCGCCTCATCGTAGACCACCGTGCCCTTGAAATCGCCGAAGCGCCCATGCACATTGGAGATGGCGAGGTGGCGGATGGAGAAGTCAGCCTCGGAGTGCGTCGGGTCGATCTTGTAGGCCACCGGCTCGGCATGGGCCGCCGCGGCGACAGCCAAGGAGAGGGCAAGAACAAAACGCTGCATGGAAACTCCTGGTTGCGAGCAAGGTGCAGTATGCGAGGCACGCTTGTTATAACACGTTTTTGATCCTAAGCAAGTATGTTTTGTTCGGCGGCCTACTCCCAAGGCAGCTTGGAGCGAGGGTCCGCGCTTTTAGCGAAGAAAGATTGCGTTTAGCGGCGCTTGCGCGTGTTCAGGGTGTGCGGGCAGCTTCGAGCAGCGCCAAGAGCGTTTCAATGTCTTTGTCCGGGACACGCGCCAAGTGCTGGTCCGCGTAGCGGAGAGAAGGTTCATCCAGTTCGGCGAGAACGTGCAGGCCTTTTTCCGAGATCACGGCTTTCACCAGACGCTTGTCCGCTGCATCGCGGGTTCGGCTTGCAAGGCCCGCGGCGGTCATACGGTCCAGCAGGCGCGACACATCCGGCACTGCCGTGACAAGCCGTGCGGCCACCTCGTGCCGGCAAAGTCCGGATGGCCCTGCCCCCCGCAGAATGCGCAGCGCGTTGTATTGCGTAAGCGTGATGCCGTATGGACGAAGCCGCTGTTCCCAGGCGTAGTTTAAAACGCCGGCGGTTCTGGCAATGGCCAGCACGGCTTCCTGACGCAAACTCGCAAACGGCCTGCTCTGCTTCAACTCCTGCTGCAGGCGGCTCGCCATACTGATGTGTCTGCCCTGTTGACGGTCGGATTTGGTGGAGCTAAGCGGGATCGAACCGCTGACCTCCTCGTTGCGAACGAGGCGCT
>CAXTSB010000022.1:10830-33234 GCA_964246845.1 uncultured Acidobacteriaceae bacterium | reverse complement strand
CCGCCCACCCCCGCGCCGCCGCGAAACCCGCTCGCGGGACCCGCGGCGCTTATACCCGCGCCGGGTCCTGAACCGTTGCCGATCCTGCCGACCGGCCCGGAGTACACGCCGCGACGCGCGACACCGCCGCCGGTGCGTCCGTATGCGCCGCCTGCATAGCCGCCGCCGTAGATGCCGGGGTAGCCGCCGTACCCGTAGAAAGCCAGCGGCGAGTAAAAGCCGTAGCCGAACGGGCTGAGAAACGCGCCGTCGCCGGGCAGCCATGTGTAGCCGAGCAGGCCCGAGTTCCAAGCCCACCCCGGCGCGAAGCCGAAGCCGCCGGGGTATTGGTTCGCCAGCTGCGTATTTGCCTCGCCCAGGTAGTTCGAACGGAGATTCGAGAAGTCGTACAGCGCGTCCTCGGCGTCCTTCTTCTTGAACTTCGCCGGCTTGGTTTCGGGGTCGTTCAGCGCAAGCTCGCGGCCGCCCTTCACGGTCTGCGGCTTCGCGGCCTCACCGTCCCCATCATCCGGGCTCACGGCAGCTTTACCGTTAAACACATCAAGAGTGCCTTGGTTGGTGTCGAATGCATATAGGCCGTTGTCGAGCAGCTTGACCTTTTGCCCGTCCTGGTCGACCAATAAGTCATTCTGCTTAAACACCTGGTCTACTTCCACATCGGCCTTGCCGCGCTCCAGCTCGACCTCGGTCCGGGTCAGGTCCGGCTTCACCATAGTCATTTCGCTGTTCGCGCCCAGCCGCACAAATACGCCCGGGGTGAGCAGAACTTCCGCTTTGCCGTCGCCGGTTGAAATGGTCGCGCCTTGGGCGACGGCCATTTTGCCGATGGAATCCTTGGTCACCGGCTTACCGTCGACCTGCACCTGGCCTTCTACATAATTCACGGTACCGGGCACTACACTTGCACTCGGCTTCGCGTTTTGCGCCCAAACCATGCCGGCCGGCACGGTCAGGGCCGCCAGCGAGAGAACCACCCTTACACTCGGCATGTCACTTTTCCTCACTTCCATTCGATGTGCATCGCGGGAGCAATTCTTCAACTCCCGCCGGAGAGCCGGAAAAGCTCTTTCGCGCTGTGAGCGCAACTTTTTACAGAATCCGGTTTGCCCTGCGAGGGAAGAGGAAATCCTGCGCGGGTGGGCTGTCAAGGCAATTCTTAAAAGCCCTGCGCGGGATGAACAGAGCTCAACGCGCCCGCAGAAACGCATCCGCCGTCCGCAGCGCCAGGGCCATGATGGTCAGTGCCGGGTTGGAAGGCATCGCCGTCGGAAAGGTCGAGTTGTCGCTGATCCACAGATTCGGGATGTCGTGCGACTGGCCGTGCGGGTTCACCACCGAGGTTTCGGGGTCGGCACCCATCCGGCAGGTGCCGATTTGATGCGCGAACCGGTTCATGGTCCACAGGTCCGTCGCGCCGGCAGCCTCCCACACTTCGGTCATCAGCTTGACTGCGTGCTCCATCATGTGGGCCTCATTTTCGCCCGCCGAAAAGGTGATCTTGGGCTTCGGCAAGCCGCGTCCATCCAACTCGTCAGAAAGCTCGACCCGGTTGTCGGGATTCGGCAGGCAATCCCCGTGCATGCCCATGCCGGCGATATTGGGGTAGCACCGGAGATAGCGCAGGAGGTCGGCCCCCCACAGGCCGCGGCCGCGCGAAACCGATTCCGCCCAGGTGACGGGCATGATGCCGTAGCTTTGAACAAGGTAGCCGCTCGCGAAGTCCTCATGCCGGGTCCGCATTGGGTCTTCGGTGATCAATGAGGCCGGAAAACCCTTGTAGGGCCGTGTGTCTTCGGCGAAGGTGCCCCAAATCTGAGCGGACGGATGCGCCATGAAGTTGCGCCCGACCTGATCCGAACTGTTCGCCAAACCCAGGCGCAGCAGCAGACGCGGCGACTCAACCGTGCCGGCGCATAGAAAGACCGCCCGGCAGCGCTGCCGCCGCGTTTCCCCGTCCTGCTCGTACACTACGGCCGTGATGCGTCCGGCGCCGTCGCGCTCGAGGTCGGTGACAAAGGCTTCCGCGCGGATTTCCGCTCCGGCCCGCACCGCCGCAGGCAGGTACGTCACGTCCATCGAGGCTTTCGCGCCGTTGGTGCAGCCCTGGTGGCAGTACCCCCGATTGATGCAGGCCGCGCGCTCCGGGTAATCCTGGTTTCCCTTGTAGCCCGGCCCCGCGTAGGCTCGGCTGACCGCGGCCAAGGGCGCGGGCGAGGTTTGGACGCCCACCGCGGCGCACCCGCGCGCCATCAATTCGGCTGGGGCGTTCAGCGGCAGGGAACCGAGCGGGTAGCGCCGCCCGGGCTCCCAGGGGTAGTCGGCTGGGCCGGAAACGCCCAAAAAGCGTTCTACTTCTTCGTAATACGGAACGAGGTCCTCGTAGCGAAGCGGCCAGTCCACGCCCACGCCCCATTCGCTGTGCAGCCGGAACGATGCGGGCGCGGGCCGGGGCACATACGCGCCCCAGTGCAGCGTGGAGCCGCCGACCCCGATGCCGGAGTTGTTTTTCCCGAACGCGATCGGTGTACCGCCCGCGGAGATGCGTTCGTCGAGCCAGTACAGATAGCTTTGCGCGACTTCATCGGACGCATACGCGCGGGAGTCAAGAAATGAACCGGCTTCCAGCGCGACAACCCTGAGCCCCGCGCGCGCCAGCCGCGCCAGCACCGGCGCGCCCCCCGCGCCCGTGCCGATCACGACCGCATCGACTTCCTCATCGAGTCCGAACCGCCGCACGGAGGCGGCTCCATCTCCGCCCGAAAGGCCGTCGCGCCGTGCTTCGCTGTAAACCTGCTCTTCTTCCGTCATCCGCTTGCGTCTGCTCTCCAAGGGTTATCAGTCGGGCGTTTTGTGTACGTGCCGCACAAAAACAGCGCCCGTTTCCGGGCGCATTCGGTGTTCCTGCGAACATTGGTTTTGACGGGATAGGGAGCCTACCCCCGTGATTTTGCCTTCGGCTCCCACGATTCGGTGTTATTCACGCCCAAACGGTCACCCGGCCAGCCCGCGGGCTCATCCGCGAACCCGGCGAAGCCCATGGACTCCATGCCGACCGGATGCGACACATAAATTTCCGTGGCATCGGCCAGGATTTCCTCGAACCAGCGGCTCGCGTCCAGGCTTTCCCACTTCTCCTCGCCGTTCTGCACGCGGTGGAGCAGGGCGTCGGCGCGGTCCTCAGTCAGGTCCACGAACTTGCGCCGGTGCCGGTGCTGCGCGCTCCAGTCCAGCTTTTCCAAGCCCTTGCGCAATGCTTCAGCATCGGGCGGCAGCCCGGCATAGCGCCAGCCGTTGCCCTTGCCGTGGGCGCGCCGCCGCTCCAACCGCGCCGCCAATGACAGTTCGTTCGCGCCCGGCGCACCATGCTCGTCGTCCGGGAACAGACGGCTCAGCAGGCGCTCCAAGGTGGCAAACTCATCCAGGCTGATGCAGGTCGGCCGGTAATCCTTGGGCACAGCCGCCAGCCGCCGTTCCAGCACCCGCCGCGTGCTCGCGGCCACCCGCGGCGATTGCAATACATCCAAAACTGTTGTCGCGCCCGTGTGCCCCATCCATCCTCTTCCGCTCCCGCCCGTCCGCCCGGGAGCCATTGTCAGCTAGTTCGTCCAATACGGTCTTGCAAGGTCAGACGCGCCAAGGCCCGCGAAGGTCGCTAATTCTACATTCAACGCATCGAAGAAGTGTAAACGGAACCACACAGTAGACAGAAGCCGGCCCGGGGGAAGTGTACGAAACTTCGGCAGGAAGTCCAGTTTGGCTCAGACAGTTCCCGAACGGAACATCTTCGCAGGTCATTCGTTTCATTGCGAGCCTTCGGCCGACACAGGGTATAGAGTGAGGCATGGCAATTGACCCCACTTGGGCAGCCTCCATCGGCGCGATCGCCGCCGCTACGTTTTCTTTTGTGCTGGCCACCTTCGGGCTGTATACCAATAACCGCCGCTTGGATGATTGCAACAAGCGGATCGATGAGCTGAGGGCAGATTACAAGGAGTTTCGCACGGAGATGAATGCCAAGCTTGACCGGTTGCTCGCAATGGGAGAGCGCCTAGCAGCGGTTGAGGTGCGCGTTGCACATTTGGAGCAGCCCGACTAAAGCCGAACCGCGACAGCTTTGCCGGGCAATGAAGCAGGGCGGAACGATCACCGTGTTTCTAAGCTAAGCCATTTGGGGCCGCATACCCCGCAGGAGCAACAGAACCGCCAGCAGTCCGAACAAGAAAAGGACGCAGCCGGTGCCGAGCGCAGCAATCCCGGCACGCTCCGTGCCACGCCAGCCGAGTGCGAGGGCGTCGACCGCGAGCGTGGACGCGCCCACGAGAAACATCCGACGCCCGAAGATGGAAGCAAGCGGGAAGAAGTGCAAGCCGACGACGAGGGACACGCACCATGGGAACCATTCGACGTGATGCGTCCTGAACAGGATTTGACCGGCGACGAGAATGACCGTCCACTGCCCGGCATTGGTCCAGCCGAAGATGCGGGACACCCGGCGGCGCTCCTCGGGTGAGCGGGTATCAACGGAGTTGCGCCGCAGCGCCAGCAAAGCGCAGCCTGCCAGGAACAAGGCGACAGCGCCAGCTGCGGCGCAGCACGCGCCCGGATAAGTAGTGCCGAAAAGGGACGCCGCCCAGTTGACCCAAAGAAAACCGAATCCGCTTGTGATCAGTACCCCGAACGCGACGCCACGCACCATTCACTTACCCTCGCGGGCAGAGTACATCCTTATACTGCAGATGCCAAGCGGATTCTATGAGCTCTGAACAAGCGTGCGCTCCACCACCTGCCAGTTGCCCGCCAGCACGCGTGCCGCAGCCTCCGGGTAAATCCGGTGTTCCTCGAGGAGAATGCGCGCGGCCAGTGTTTCCGGGTCGTCCCCGGGCAGCACCGGGACCGCCGCCTGCGCCACAATCACTCCGTGGTCGAGCTGCTCATCGACGAAGTGCACCGTGCAGCCCGCGATGCGGACCCCGTATTCCAGCGCCTGCCGCTGCGCGTCGAGGCCCGGAAAGGCCGGCAGAATCGACGGGTGGATATTGAGGATGCGCATGGGGAAGGCACGGACAAACTCCGGAGACAGCAACCGCATGTAGCCGGCCAGGCAAACCAGATCAATTCGGTGCTCGCGCAGGAGGGTGATGAACCGGGCATCCCGGCCTTTGCCGGTTGCGGTGAACGCCGGGATGCCGCGCTCGCGGGCGGCCCGCAAACCCGGCGCGTCTTCCCGGTTTGACAGGACGACCGCGATTTCCGTATCGGGGATGCGCCCCGAGGCGCAACCCTCGGCGAGTGCCAGGAAGTTCGACCCGCGCCCGGAAAGCAGGATACCCCGGCGCTTCAAGCGAGCGCGCCCTTGTACCGGACCTCCGGCAAGCCCGGCACGACAGTGCCGATGCGGTAGGAAGGCTCGCCCAGCAGAGCCGTCGCTTCCGCGGCCCGCGTTTCGGGGACGACGGCGATCAGACCGATACCCATGTTGAAGGTGCGGAGCATTTCAGCCTCCTGAACACCCCCAAGCTCCCGGATGTGCTGGAATATAGGTGGCACCGGCCAGGAGCCGAGTTCGACCTCAGCCCCGCAATCCTGAGGCAGGATGCGGGGCAGGTTCTCGGTAATGCCGCCGCCGGTAATATGCGCGAAGCCCACGGCCAGCCCGCGCAGGGTCTGCATCGGTTCGAGATACGACCGGTGAACCCGCATCAGGACTTCGCCGACCGTGCCGCCGAGCGCGTCCACGTACTCCTCGATCCTGTGCCGGTCGAGGAGCAGCTTGCGCGCGAGCGAGTAGCCGTTGGTGTGAAGCCCGGTCGAGGGCAGCCCCAGCAGCACATCGCCAGGCTCAATGCCCGCGCCGGTAAGCAGGTGCGGCCGCGAAACCGCCCCGACGATGGTTCCGGCCAGGTCATACTCGCCGTCCCCGTAGAAGCCCGGCATCTGCGCGGTTTCGCCGCCCAGCAGCGCGCAGCCGTTTTCGCGGCAGGCGCGGGCAATGCCGCCCACCACTTCTGCGACGACCTCGCCCGAAAGCTTGCCCGTCGCCAAGTAGTCCATGAAGAACAGCGGCTCGGCCCCCTGCACCGCGATATCGTTGACGCAATGGTTCACCAGGTCCGCGCCGACGGTCCCGTGCAGGCCGAGCTCGAACGCGAGCTTGAGCTTGGTGCCAACCCCGTCGGTGCTCGCGACCAGAACCGGGTCCGGGAAGCGCGCGAGGTCGAGCGAGAACAAGCCGCCGAAGCCGCCCACGCCGCCCAGCACGCCGGGGGTCCGCGTCGCCTTCGCGAGCTGCTTGATGCGCTCCTTCGCGCCTTCGCCGGCGGCGATGTCCACGCCCGCGCCCGCATAGGTCGCGCCTTGTTGCTTCTGGTTTCCGGCCAAACCGCATCCTTTCCGGGGCGGGAGAAAACAGGCTCAGTCTACCGCAGCAGCCGCCCAAGCGCGGCTCCGACGCGGGCAAGCCTGCTCCGGGCGTCGCGAACCGTCTACAATAGCGCTGGGCCGCCTCCGGCGGTTCGCGCGCACTTTTCCGCCGGCGCTCCGATGTACGCTCCTCGGACCCGGGGGACTCCCGCACCTCGAGGTTTCATGCACTTCGCTTTCCGGTCGACGCTCTTGGTTTTACTGCCCGCCGCCGCCTTGGCGCAGGCACCCACCCGCACCACGCTCGCGGTACACGACAGCACGCTGGCCGCGCAGGTGCAAACCCCGCTCGGTGAGCAGGTGTCTTCCGGCACGGTAGACTTTCTCCTGCCGTCCGGCCAGTCGCTCGGCTCGGCGGCGGTGCAGCCGGACGGGACCGCGACGCTGCCGCTTTCGACCCTGCCTCCGGCGACAGCCCGCGCCATCGACGGCTCGGCCAATCTGCCCGTGACCGCGGTGTACAGCCCGTCCGGCGCTTATGCCGCTTCCGCTTCGGTTGCCGCGCCCGTGCCCGCCGTCACGACCACGCCGCCCGACTTCGCCCTGACCGGCACGCCGACCACCGTCAACGTCGCCGCCGGGGCGTACGGGTCCACGGCCGTCACCATCACCTCGGTGGGCGGCTACGCGGGCGCCATCCAGTTTTCCTGCGCCAACCTCCCGCCGCTGGCTACATGCGTCTTCAACCCGACCCAGCAGGCGCTTACAGCCAACGGCACGTTCACCACGACGCTGCAGATGCAGACCGCCGCGCGCTCCGGTACGGCGTCCGCCGCGCTTCGGCCGCTCCTGCCTGTTTCGGCGACCTTGGCACTCGCCGTCCCCGGCGCGCTGTTTCTGTTCGGATTAGGCCGCCGCCGGCGCTGGACGCATCTCGCGGGTGTGTCGCTGCTCCTTGCCGCCGCGACCGTCAGCCTGCCCGGCTGCTCGCAGCGGTACAGCTACCTCAAGCACCCGCCTCCGATCGCGCCCGGCACGCCCGCCGGCACCTTCGCGGTCACGATCTTTGCCGACGGCAACCAAGGCGCGGCGGTGCTGGAACATTCCTTAAGCGTGAGTCTGGTGGTGCAGTAGAAAGCTCTTGCGCGTGGACTCACGCGATTGCAAGATAAAGACTTGAGGACAGCCGCAATGGCAGCGCAAGCCGCACCGGTTATACCGAAAGATGAACGCTTGATTTTGGACGCGCTTGAGGATCAGCGTTACCAGTGGAGGACACTTTCCGGGATTGCCAAGCAAACAGGCATGCCGACAGAAGAGGTAGAACAAATACTTGCGCGCATTCCGATGCTTGTTGAATCCACCCGGTGCGGGCCGAAAGGTCAACGCTTATTTGCAACGCGCAACCATTACAAGCGATCTCACACTTTCGGAGAACGACTGCTGAATGCAGTTACCGACAGGCTTCAGTGAGCCTTCCTCCCCATGCTCAGGCTTTCTTTTTCGGCACGGTCGGCGGTTTAGGGTTGAACGTAGCTCGCTTGGTTCTGCTTAGTTACACACCGCCTGAGAAGCGCTCCAGCTTCGACTTGGTGTACTGGCTGCAGACTGTCCTTCTTTCGCTTTTTGGCGGCATTCTTGCTCTTGCATACGATCTCAGCCCTCGCTGCTTTCAACGTAGGCTTGTCAATCCCTGCTGTTTTGAAAGCGCTGGCGTCTGAGTTCCAAGCTGCTTCCAAGCAGGTCGGTTGAACGATCCACGCTCAACCGATGCGTAGGTCTTGCCTCACTATTTCCGCTGCAAAGTTCTGCATTTCATCCCCAAACCCCTCCAGCCAGCGCACATCCGGCTCTTTCCTGAACCATGTACCTTGGCGCTTGGCGTAGTTGCGATGCCCTTGCGCCACGGCGGCCCGGGCTGCGTCCAGGCTCATGCGGCCGTCCAGCACCACGCCCGCTTCGCAGTAACCCAGGGCGCCCAGCGCCTGCGCATCCGCGCCATGGCGCTCCCGCAGCGCCCGCGTTTCCTCAACCAACCCATCGGCGAACATCTGCTCCACCCGCCGGTTCAGCCGCGCGTACAGGGCCGCGCGGTCGGGCGCGAGGCCCAGCTTCAACACGCGGAATCCGCGCAGCGGGTCGCGTCCGGCCTGCGGACCCGCACTCAGCAGGCGGAGCTCCAAAGCCCGAATCAGCTTCGGTTCATCGTTGGCATGGATTCGGATAGCCGCTGCGGGGTCCAAACGCCCGAGCAAACGGCGCAGGTATCCGGAGCCGCGCGCCTCGGCCCCGCGCCGAAGCCGCTCGCGAAGCTGCGGGCAGCGCGCCGGCAGGGGGGCGAGCCCCTCAAGAAACGCCCGCAGATACAGGCCCGTGCCGCCGGCCACAATCGGCAAACAGCCTCGCGCCGCGATCTCTCCGGCAGCCCGCCGCGCAGCCCGCGCCCAATCGCCCGCCGTCATCGCCTCTGTCGGGTCCAGCATGTCGAGCAGATGGTGCGGAACAGCCGCGCGCTCCGCCGCTGAAGGCTTCGCGGCGCCGATCTCCACCCCGCGATACACGGCCACCGAATCGCACGAAAGCACCTCGCCCCCGAACCGCGCGGCCAAGGCGGCGGCAAGCGATGTTTTTCCGCTGCCGGTCGGACCCAGCACCACCAGCAAAGATTTGTGTGTTTCCGGCATCATTCCCGCCCCTGGAATACTCTTGCCTGCGGGCGCGGCCCGGGGCGGCCGCACCTCATTTGCTCTCAATTTCGGCATCCCGGCAGCTTCAACGTACTCTAATGAACGGAGGAGCGTTGAATGGGGAAGGAAGCGGCCTGTTGCTGAACGCGCAAGAAAGATGGCGGCGGGTCGGCCTATCAACGTTGGGAGGATTGACTTTTGCCGCGGCGCTCGCGGGTGCGGCGCACGCGCAAACAGCGGCGCAGCTGCCTTCAGCCCCCACCCCTTCCACCAATAATCCGTCCCTGGGCGGAAGCACCGGCGGCGGCTTCCCTATCCAGCTGCCGACGCAGTCCTCGCTCGACAACCCGTATTTGGGCAGCATCCAGGTGCACCCCGCCACACCCGGCGTCATACCGCTCAATTTTGACGATGCGATCCATATGGGCATTGAGAACAACCTGGGCCTGGTAAACGCGCGGCAAGGGGAGCTGGGCGAACGTTCACAGCGCTTAGGCGCAGTGAACGTTCTGCTGCCGAACATCGACCTGCGCGGCGGCACGAGTTATCACGAGTTCAACCTGGCCGCTGAAGGGTTTCGGGCGGATGTTTTGCCCCAATTTACAGCCGCGCTCGGTCCCAGTGCGCCCCAAATCCAGTTCAGGCCCATCACAAAAGTGGATGTGACCCAGGGTACGGCGACTTTTTCGCAATACCTGTTCAATGCGCCCGGCGTAAGCCTGATCCATGCCATAGGGCACCTGGTCAAGTCCGCCGAGGCCAACTCCGCCTCCGCCCGCGGACTGGTGGTGCAGAATGTCGGCATTGCCTATCTGCGTGTGATTGCTGCCGAGTCGCAGATAACATTCGACACCTCCCTGCTGGACACCGACAATAAGGTGCTGTACCAGACCGCGCAGGAGCACGAGGCGGGCATCACGGCAAACCTGGATGAAGTGCGGGCGCGGGTGCAGGTGCAAACCCAAGAGCAGGCGCTGATCGCCGATACGGGTGCGCTCGCGAAGGCGAAAATCGCGCTGAACCGCTCCATCGGCCTCGCGCCCGAGCAGGACATCAAGGTGGCGGAGTCCGCGCCGTTCGCCGAGCTCGAGCCCCTTTCCCCCGACGACGGCGAGCAAGAAGCGCTTAAAAATCGCGACGATTACCACAGCGCGCTGGAGCAGCTCGAAGCGGCGGAGCTTGAAAAGAAAGCCGTGGCCCGCGAGCGCTACCCAAGCCTCATCTTCAACGCCGATTACGGCGTCCAGGGCACCAACGGCGGCGTGTACCACGATATTTTCGACGCGATCGGCACGCTGCAAATTCCCATCTTCCAAGAGCCGCGCTTTCGCGCCGACAAGGCGACCGCGGAGTTCCAGATTGAGAACGCCCGCGCGCAAGTGGCCAACACGCGCGAGCTGATCGCGCAGCAGGTGCGCTCCAGCCTGATCGACCTGCGTTACGCGACTGAAACTATTGAGGTCGCGCGCAGCAATGCCGAGCTGGCGCGGATCGCGCTCGAACAGTCGATTGAGCGCTTCCGCGCCGGTGTGGAGGACAACCTGCCCTCCATCGAAGCCGAGTCGACATTGGCGCAGTCGCAGGGGCAGCTCGTGAACGCCTCGTTCCAGTTCAATCAAGCCAAGCTGAACCTGGCGCGGGCGCTGGGTTTGCTGGGCGGCTATCATCCGGAATGGGGGCCGGGCGGCCTGCCCGCGGGCGTGCTGAGCGACCGGGCTGCCGCGGGACAGTGATCGGATGCGCGGATGTGCTTGGGTACTGCTGATGGGATTGCTGCTGGCCGGCTGCGGAAAAGGCGGGGCCGGGGCGAAATCTTCCAGCTCGAACGGCGACAAATCGACCTCGGCCAAAGGCGGCGCGACGGACAGCGGCAAAACCTTCACCTCGGATAAAAAAGGCGGCTCAGGCAGCGGCGCCGGGGAAAACAGCACCACCGGCGCAACCTCGACCGGCAAGGCTTCAGCTGATTCGGACCGCGGCAGCACGGGCGCGGCCAAGGGTCAGCCGGTCCTGAATCCGGGCGCTCCGACGGAGCACCAGCCTCGGTGAACCGATCGCGGGAAAGATCAGCGGCCCTGCAGGCGCGGGCCGAGCAGCTCATGCCGGGCGGGGTCGACTCACCGGTGCGCGCGTTCCTGGCCGTGGGCGGTGCGCCCCCGTTTGTGGAGCGGGGGCAAGGCGCATATCTTTGGGACGCGGACGGCAACCGCTACCTCGATTACTTCGGGTCGTGGGGCCCGATGATCCTGGGCCACGCTTTTCCGCCCGCGGTCGAGGCAATCCAAAAGGCGGCCGAGCGCTCCTCCAGTTTTGGAGCTTCCACCGCGGCCGAGGGCGAGCTCGCCGCGCTGGTCCGGGAGTGTGTGCCGTCGGTGGAAATGCTCCGGTTCGTGTCCTCCGGGACCGAGGCGACCATGTCGGCCATCCGTGTGGCGCGTGCGTTTACCCGCCGCGATTTCGTGATCAAGTTCGAAGGCTGCTACCACGGCCACTCCGATGGGCTGCTGGTGAAGGCCGGCTCGGGGGTGGCGACGTTCGGGATTCCAGGCTCGGCGGGCGTGCCGGACGGGGTGGCGCGGTACACGCTGGCGCTGCCGTTCAACTCGCTCCCGGCGGTCGAGGAGGCCTTTGCCGCGCGCCCGGGTGAGATTGCCGCGATGATTGTGGAGCCGGTGGTGGGCAACATGGGCTGCGTGCCGCCCGCGCCCGGCTACCTCAAAGGGCTGCGCTCAATTACTGAGCGCGAAGGCGCCCTGCTGATCTTCGACGAGGTAATGACCGGCTTCCGCTTGGCGCTTGGCGGCGCGCAGGAGCGGTACGGGGTGCGCCCGGATATGACGACGCTCGGCAAGATCGTCGGCGGCGGGCTGCCCTGCGGGGTGTTCGGCGGCCGGGCCGAAATCATGCGGATGCTGGCTCCGCTCGGGCCGGTGTACCAAGCCGGAACGCTGAGCGGGAACCCGCTTGCCATGACGGCCGGGCTGGCGACCGTCGGGCACCTCCATGCGCACCGGGATGAGGTGTACGGGCGTTTGGAAGCGCTGAGCGCGGCTGTCGCCGACGGCATTGCGGCGGAAGCGGCGAGCGCTGGGGTCGCGCTGACGACCAATCGTGTGGGCGCGATGTGGACCGGGTTTTTCACCTCGGAACCTGTGACGGATTTTGCGAGCGCGAGCACAAGCGACACCGCCCGGTTCGGGCGCTTTCATCGGGCGATGCTGGAGCGGGGCGTGTGGCTGCCGCCCTCGCAGTACGAGGCAGCGTTCCTGGGCACGGCGCACTCGGACGAGGATGTGCTGGCAACGGTCGAGGCCGCGCGGGAAGCGTTCGCGGAGTTGTAAGCGGAATGCGGATAGCGTATTTCGGAGGCTCGTTCGATCCGCCGCACTCCGGGCATTTTGCAGTCGCGCGCGCGGCGGTGGAGCGCCTGGACCTCGACCGGGTACTGTTCGCGCCGACGGGACGGCAGCCCCTAAAGCAGGGCGGGGCGGCCGGCTACGCCGACCGGCTTGCGATGACCCGCCTGCTGATCCGCAACGAACCCGGCTTGGAGGCTTCAGCCATCGACGCCCCACGCGGGGACGCGCCGAACTACACGTCGGACACCGTGGCCCGTTTACGGCCCGCTCTGCCTTTAGGAGCCGAGCTGCTGTTTCTAGCCGGGGCCGACTCATTCTTATCGCTCGCGCATTGGCGCGGGCCTGAGGGGCTGCTCGCGCCCGGACGGCTGCTGGACGGATGGGTGCTCGCAGCCCGTCCGGGGTTTCCGCTGGAGGATCTCGGCCGGGCGCTGCCGGACGGCTTCAGCCTCGGCGAATTGGAGGAGAGACCCGGGCCGGTTCTGCGGTACTCCGTCGAGCCGGGCGGCATGCCGCTGGAAATACTGCCCGACCTCCATGACCCGACGAGCGCGACCGAGCTGCGGCGAACCCTGGCGGCGGGTGAGCCGACCCCGGCGCTGCCGCCCGCGGTGGCCGCGTACATCCGCGCGCGGGGCTTGTACAAGCCCGTGCTAGGGTAAAAGTGTGCCGCCCACCCAAGAAACCCGCGCCATGGTTCTGCTTGCCGCCGAAGTGTGCGAGGAGAAAAAAGGCACCGACATCCGCATTCTTGAGCTCGATCCGATGGATTCCGGTCTGACCGACTATTTCCTGATCGCATCGGCAACCAACACCCGGCAAACGGGCGCGATCGCGGATGAGATCGAGTTGAAGATGAAGCGCGAGTTCGGGCAGTACGCGCGCGCGGTCGAAGGCCGCAGGACAGGCGAGTGGATCCTGCTTGATTACACCGACTTTGTCGCGCACATCTTCACCGAGCAGACCCGGGCGTTCTACGACATCGAGCGGCTCCGCAAATCGGCGCGGCCCCTTGACGCAAGAGAATTGGCCGGAAAACCCCAACGGAAAGCGCGGGGCGCTCCACCCGCTGACGGGGAGCTCGTGATCGAGCCGGTGGAAGTGGTGATGCAACCCGCGAAAAAAGCCGCCAAGAAGTCGACACCGAAAAAAGCCGGGAAGAAAGCAGTAAAAAAGACTGCGGCGAAGAAAGCCGCTCCGAAAAAGGCCGCGAAGAAAGCCGCCTCGAACAGCGTGATGCGGGGCGGCATCTATGACGGGGTGGAGCCGATCGCCCTGCCCGGGAGCGTGACCCTGGAGCTGCCCCCGCCGGAAGACGAGTAAGCGGCTACTGCCCGGGCTTGCCCAGGGCTGCTTCCACATAGGGCAGCACGGTTTCGGCGACTTTTTCGTAGCCCTGTCCGTTGGGATGGATGAAGTCCTGGCTCATCAGCCCGGGCATGCCGTACACGCCCTGGAGAAGAAAAGGGATATTCGGGATGCGGTATTCATTCGCGAGCATGCCGTGCAGCGGGAAAAGCTGGATGAATGCTGGAGTGAGGGCGGTAGGCGGCAACAGCGGCTCCAGCGGGCGCATATCGAGCCCGGCCAGGATAAGCTTGGCTTTCGCGGCTTGCACTTCCGTGATCATGGCGCGGAGGTTGCGTTCTGTGGAGGCGATGGGCAAGCCGTAGATGGCATCGTTCGCTCCCAGTTCCAGCACGACGATGGACGGATGCCCCGCCAACGCCTGCGGCAGTTTCTTGAGCGCGTCCCCGGTGACGATGCCCGCCGTCCCCGCATTGACAACCTCCGCCCGGTATCCGGCCTGCGCAAGATCCTTGCGGAGGAAGTCGGGATAGCTTTCACCCGGCAAAGCGCCGGTGCCGGCGGTAAGCGAGTCGCCGAAGCAAAGGACGGTTTGGGCGCGGGCGACAGGTCCTAGGGTGCCGAAGGCGAACAGTACTGTAAACAGGCAGGTCTTAGACATTCTTTTAAAATAGAGGAAATAGCTGTGTTGTTGCGATTTCAAATCCGCGCACGCTTTGAAAGTTTACCGCGGCCTTAACTGAGGGCGTGATGCGGGTCAAGCCAAACAATGTAAAAGACATCATCAATTAAGATACCGTGAACTCGCCACGGCTTTTCAGGAGAAAGCCCAAACTGCCAAGGTTGAGACATCCCAAGTTGTTCAGGGTCCAGATGAGCGAACCCTGTTTTCTCTGTTGAACTCTCGAAATCAATGAAGTGCCTGTGATCGTGGTTATTTTGATTCATGAACTCATCCACAGTCCAGTGCGAATACTTCTTTAAGGCTATAAGAAAAGCTGTGTGGAATTCTTTATCGCAGGCGTCGAAGGGAAACTTGGGATGCGCCGTGTCTAATAAGCTGAGCGAAAAGGTTATACGGCTTGAAGGTGGCGGCTGCACGGAGGGCAGCGAGGGAACCTTAGCGCGTCGTCTGCTTTTGTTGCCTTTCCGCTCTGACATTCATAAAAGCTTACCCGAATAGTAACGCCGCATCGACTCTTGGCTGATGACCGCATGGGAAGGCTTATCAGCGGCCAAACCGGCTCGCGCATGCAGCCAAGGCTCCTCTTTATGAGTCAATCTCTCAAGTTGAGTCGCCGTGAGGTGTCCGTAAACACGAAAAATCTCTGAGATGTGGCTTGTAAAAAAATCAGTGCAGCCGCCGCTTAGCGGCTCAGTAATCGTGCTCCACTTGTAATCGCGAAAGCGCCGAAAGACACCAGGTACAACGGGACCGTGGACCCATGCCTCAATTGCGTCGTTAAACAAAGCCTTTTTGTGCAAAGCTAGATGCCAGGCTTGAGCATAATAAAGCAGCTTTTGCAGCTTCAGATTTGTAACCCCGTCTCCACGGTCCCTGGAGACCTTTATCAAGGTATTTGCGGTAATATCAGCCGTGGAAATCATGACCTCCTCCTGTGGAAATCTCGCTTCGTAATTAGACTACAAGTCGAGGCCAAGGAAGCAAAATCTTTGGTTACGTCCTAAAGCTCACCCCAGCAACCGCGCCGCGCTTTGCGCGAAGTACGTCACCACGAATCCCGCCCCGGCCCGCCGGAAAGCGAGCAGCGACTCCAGGATGGCGCGGTCGCGTTCCAGCCAGCCGCGCTCGAACGCGGCTTGGAGCATCGCGTACTCGCCCGAAACCTGGTACGCCCCGAGCGGCAAGTCGAAGCGGTCGCGCGCGGAGCGGATCACGTCCAGATAGGGCATCCCCGGCTTCATCAGGATCATGTCCGCCCCTTCCCCGATGTCGGCCTCGACCTCGCGCATGGCTTCGCGGAGGTTGGCCCCGTCCATCTGGTAGCCGCGGCGGTCGCCGAACTGCGGGGCAGAGTCGGCGGCCTCGCGGAACGGCCCGTAAAACGCGGAGGCGAACTTGGCGGCGTAGCTCAGGATGGGCGTGTTTTCAAGCGCGGCGGCGTCGAGCGCGCGGCGGATGGCGGCGACGCGGCCGTCCATCATGTCGGACGGCGCGACCACGTCGGCCCCGGCCTTGGCGAGCGATACGGCGGTGCGGGCGAGCGGGACGAGCGAGCGGTCGTTGTGGACGTGCTGCTCCCCATCAACCGCGTGGAGCACGCCGCAATGGCCGTGCGCAGTGTACTCGCACAGACACACGTCGGCGATCAAGACGAGGCTCTTTAACACAGAAGACTGCTTAAGCCGGCGCAGGCCCTGCTGCACAATGCCGTCCTCCGCCCAGGCGCCGGAGCCTTCTTCGTCCTTGCTTTCGGGCAGCCCGAACAACAGCAGCCCGCCGAGGCCCAAACGGGCCGCCTGTTCCGCATCACGCTCCGCCTCGTCGAGCGACAGATTGAACACGCCGGGCATGGAGCTGATAGGCCGGCGCACGCCTTCACCGGGGCATAAAAATAAGGGCAGAATCAGCTGCGACGGCAGGAGATGCGTTTCGCGGACAAGCGTGCGCAGCGCGGCGGTTTGCCGCAGGCGGCGCATGCGGAGGAAAGGGGCGTCCATGGGCTGAGTGTAGCGAACCCGACGCGTGCCGCTTTCAGCGCTCCCGCTCAAGGTCGCTGATGCGCTGCTCGTGAATCTTAAACACTTGGACAAGCAGGCCGGTGGTGTCGGCCAGGCTGTCCACTTTGACGACTAAGGTATCCACCTTGACGGCCAAGGTGTCCACTTTGACGGCCAGGGTATCCACCCTTGACCCTAATCTATCCACGTTCACGGCCAGAGCATCCACCGTCTGCGTCAAGTGCCGCATGTCGGCATGGAGAAGCTCCACGCTTTGCGCAAGGGCTTCGTGCCGCTCTGTGAGTTTTTCAATCCGCTCGTCGACCGTCATGGTGCGATCCTAGCAGTTCACCTTCAGCGGGACACATTGGGATTGCGGCGTGAAAAGAGCGTTGCCCCAGCCTGAAGCCGAGCCCATCCTTGTGCTTAAAAGCCGCATCCATGCGCGCATGGCTACCGAGAAGAAGGCTCCGGCAAAGAAAGCGGCGGGGGCAAAGAAAGCAACCGCGAAAAAAGCGCCCGCGAAGAAGCAGCCGACCAAGGATCCGAAGGGCGGCCTGACCGCTGCCGGACGCAAAGCGTTCGCGGAAAAAGAGGGCGCCCACCTCCGGCCCGGCGTGCAGGGGCCGGCGGACACACCGGAAAAGATGGTGCGCAAGGGATCGTTTCTGCGGAGGCATTTCGCGAACCCGCAAGGCCCGATGGAGCGCGACGGCGAACCGACGCGTCTGGCGCTTTCAGCCCATGCCTGGGGCGAGCCCGTGCCGCACTCCGAAGCGGACGCGGAAAAGCTGGCCGAAAAGGGAAGCGAGCTGCTGGAGCAATATCACGAGGCGAAGGGCGATGGAAAAGCCTGACGCTTATCCGGCTCAGTCTTATGCGGAGCCGCAGGCGTTTTGGGTCTCCCTGAATCTCAACCGGGGAGCGCATCCGTCCGGAAGCAGGCTTGGACAGCTTCGTGCGGAGCACGGCTTGCCGGGCCGCTTATCGTACGGCGCACACAACCGGAAAAGTCATACACGCATTCGCCGCCGGCTGCTAGACTCAGGCGCAGGTCTGATGGCAAGTGCTGGAACGAGCGGCCGGGGGCTTTCGGGGTTCACGATGGAGCGGTGGGTGTTCGCGGCGGTGCTGTTCGCCGGGCGCAGGGGTTTGCGCAAACAGCCCTGACGGTGAGTTCAGGTGTACCGCTGCATGTCAGCCTTCAAAAGACATCCCGCATGCGCGTCGGCGCGCCGGTCGAGGGCGTCCTGACCGAGCCGGTTTGGGTGTACGACCGCATGGCTTGGCCGAAAGGGGCCGTGGTGCGCGGCGAGGTCGCGTCGCTGGCCCCGCTGGGCGGCGAAGACCGGCTGAAAGCACGGCTGAACGGAGATGTGACGCCGCTGAAAGTACCGCTGCTGCACTTCACCAGCATCGAGGTTGACGGCCGTGAAACAAAGTTGGACGCCGAGGGTGGAGAGCGGCAGGCCGCGGTGGTGCGGTTCACGGGCCCGAAAAAGCGCGGCCTCGCAAGTTTGGTGCGTGGGTTGATCGACGAGAGAAGGGCGACTTTCCAGGACCAGGTGGCGGCGCCGGGCAAGGGTGACCGTCTTCTGCAGCTTGCCTTCAACCAGCTGCCGTACCATCCGCAGCGGGTTTGGAGGGGCACCGAGTTCGTCGCCGAAACGCGCGAACCGGTGAGGCTCGATGTGCCGGACGCGGAAAGCCCGAAGCTGGTGGACGCCGACGACCTGCCCGGCAGCTTGCCGGGAGGCACAACCGTACACGCGCGGCTGCTGACCCCGCTCAGCTCCGACTCAACCAAACCGGGAACCGCGGTTACGGCGCTGGTTACCGAGCCGGTTTGGAGCGCGAAGCAGGACCTGATCCTGCCCGAGGGCGCAAGGCTTGAAGGCACGGTGCTGCGGGCGAAGCCGTCGAGGAGCCTGGGGCGGAATGGGGCCTTGCGGTTTACGTTCAAGGACGTACAGCGGCAGGACGAGCCGGCGCAGAAGCTGCGCGGGACCGTCACGGGCGCGGAAGGCGCGGAGGCGGCAAACCTGTCTGTCGATGACGAGGGCGAGGTCAAGGCGCGGCCGGCGAAGAACCGGTTTGCCGCGCCGCTGCTGCTTGCGGTGCTCGCGGGAGCCGGGCACGACCAGGACGGCGGAGCAGGCAAGCAGTTTGTCGGGGCCAACGGCTTGGGGATCATTGCCCGCCTTGTTTCCGTCACGGCATCCAGTCCGAATGCCGCGACCGGCTTCGGGGCTTACGGGTTTGCCAAGTCGGTGTACTTCCGGTTCTTGCGCCGGGGCAGCCGGTATCGTTTCCCAAGGACACGCAGGTGGAGGTGGAGTTCGGAAGTCGCTAGTCTTCGACGGGCGGTCCGAGCTCGCGCCATACCTCCGCGAGCGAAACAGCAATAGGCGTACCGGGAACAGTTAAGATCACGGACCCTTCTTCAGGCTCGTGGAAGCCGCGGGCATCGGCGCGGAAGGCGCGGGATTGATAGGGGTCGATCACCCAGATATGTTCGATACCGAATTGGACGTAGTCAAGGGTCAAGGACCTTCTCCGCTAATCCCGACAGCGAGTCCGTGGGCGAAAGCACCTCGATGGCGATCAGCGGCGGGGTGCGCAGAATCCGCTGCGGCGGCACGTCAGAGCGGACCACGGTCACATCGGGTATGCGGAAGCGGGTCTTGGCGGCTTGCACCCGGTACTCCGGATGCACCCGAACAGCCCAGGCCTTCCGATGGCTCCAGAAAAGAGCCGTCAAGTAAGCCTGAACGATTGTGTGCGCGTACTCCCCCAAGCTTCTCTCCTCAATAACTCCATCCACATACTCGCAATCGGGGTGGTAGCTGGTACTTAGGTATTCCTCGACCGAGATGAAAGCCGGGTTGGCAAGCGCGCTCAAGGCGGTTCTCCTCCAGGCCAGTATCGCTTAGGTGCGCGGTGGCAGAAAGCCAAAGCGTAGGATAAAGAGTGATTTCGGGGTTCAGCGAGGTGAGGGTTTGGCGGCAGAACAGACGGTGTACGACGTAGCGATCGTGGGCGGCGGGCCGGCCGGGTACACGGCGGCGATCCGGGCAGGGCAGAACGGGTTGAAGGTGGCTCTGCTTGAGCGCGAAGACAAGCTCGGCGGCACCTGCCTGCATTGGGGCTGCATTCCGACCAAGTCCATGCTGTTCAACGCCGAAGTGTGGGAGCTGATGGAGCACGCGGCGGACTACGGGATCGAAGGGCTGGGTGAGCCCAAGCTGAACTGGCAAAAGGTGCTCGACCGCAAGAACGGCATCATCAACAAGCACGTCAAGGGCTTGGACTTCCTGATGCGGAAGAACAAGGTCGCCGTGGTGCGCGGGCAGGCTTGCCTGCAAGGTCCGGCGAAGGGCGGCGTACATACCATCGCGGTCGGCAAGGCCTCAAACGGCGTGGGCGAGAACACCGAGGTTCGGGCGAAAAACGTCGTGATCGCGACCGGCTCGGATGCGAAGATACTGCCCGGGTTAGAGATCGGCCCGGACGGGCGCTCGACGGTGCTGACCAACAACGAAATCCTTCTCATGGACCGGGTGCCGAAGTCCATGATCGTGATCGGCTCGGGCGCGGTCGGGGTGGAGTTCGGGTCGATCTTCCGCTCGTTCGGTTCGCAGATCACGATTGTGGAGTACCTGCCGCGCATTGTTCCGGCTGAGGATGAGGAGATCTCGAAAGAGCTGCAGCGGGTGTACCGAAAGCGCGGCATCGACGTGCACACCGGCGCGAAGGTTGAGAGCGTCGAGTTGGTCGAAGGCGGCGCAAAGGTGACCTGGGTCGCGGCGGACGGCAAAAAGGTTGAAAGGGAGGCTGAAAAGGTGCTGATCGCGGTCGGGCGCGCGCCGCGCACCGACAACATCGGCCTTGAAAGCTACCCGGGCATCAAGCTCGAAAAGGGCTTCATTCAAACCGACGAGTGGATGCGGACGGGCGTCGAAGGCGTGTATGCGATCGGCGACATCGTCGCGGGGCTGCCGCAGCTGGCGCACGTGGGGGCGATGTGCGGCATCGTGGTTGCGTCCAAGCTCGCGGGTAAGTACGCGCGGCCGGTCAAGCGAACGCGCATCCCGGCCTGCACTTACACCGAGCCGCAGATCGGGTCGGTCGGACTTACGGAAGCCATGGCCAAGGAGCGGGGCCACACGGTAAAGGTGGGTAAGTTCCCGTTCTCCGCGAACTCGAAAGCTTCGATCGTGAACCAGCATGACGGGTTTGTGAAGGTCGTCACGGATGCAAAGTACGGCGAGGTGCTCGGGGTGCACATCATCGGCGCATCCGCGACCGAGCTGGTGGCCGAGGCCGTGGTCGCGATGGAGCTTGAAGCGACCTTGGAAGAGCTGATGTTCACGATCCACGCGCACCCGACGCTGGCCGAGGCGATGCTGGACGGGTTCGGGGCCGTGGAGGGGTTGGCGATTAATGTGTGAGGATCTAAGCCAAGAATGGAACTGCATGAATTTGACAATTTTTGGAGTGCCCCAAAAACGATCAACCAAGACGTTTCGTTCGAATTTGTACCCAAGGAGACCAAAGTTCTAGAACTTAAAGCTGTAGGCATTTTGACCGATTCGGTTCCTTACGTGGTAACCATGCACGGTCGTTATCTATGCAGGACGCGCTAAATCTCCTACACTTTCGTTGCCGAGGGAGTCGGCCCGATTGCACGATATGACATCAGAGGCTCTAGACATGGGGACGCCGGGCGGACGCACTTCCAACGAATGAGGACACGCTCGTGTCCGCGTCAAAACCTGCCGCAAGCAGATGCAAGGCCAGATCTCGACAGTTTTACGGCAAAGCAAGTCTGGAGCGTTTTACTTCGTGAAGCCAGGATCACGCATACAGGTAGCTTCTTCAATCCGGAGGACCAATGCTGAATTGTTCAGAAATCGCGCGCTCAGCCTTGAAGTTTAGTATGGTGCAGTCTTGCGATCGTCTTGAGGACGGTTCCCTTCGACTCTCGACGCCCTTTCTCTACCCGAATGGAGAGTCTATTGACGTTTTCCTTTCTGATGCACATCTGCTGTACCCGGCATTTCAACTTTCCGATTATGGTAAAACAATTCATTACTTGAGAACCGCGCAGGTCGAAGCAGACAGCACAGCATGCAAAAAAGAAATTTTCGAGGACATCGTCGCACGAACAGGAGTGCATTTCGCATCGGGCGATCTGTTTGTGGAGCTTAGGGAGGAGGACTTGAGGGAGCTTTCTAAGCACATATTACAGCTTGCTAGCGTATGCACGAGAGTGTCTGATTTTGCAGCGCACCAACGGCTCCGGTCTTCAAATCCTTTCAGGGATGATATAGAAGATTTCCTTGAAGCTGAAAGTCTATCTTACGTTCCCGGTGCTTTTGTTGCAGGGCGGCATGGCAGAGTTCGTGTAGATTTCCAGGCTTTATCTCCTGCAAGAACAACTAACATCTTGACCCTAGGCTCATTGAATGAGGCTTCTGCGCATGCCTCTGCTAATGAGATTTTTCGAAAATGGCACGATCTTCGCGACCTGAATTCTGCAAACGGCGTACAGCAATTAACTATCTATAATAGCCAATCACAAGCAATTAAGTTGGAAGATCTAGAGGGCCTGCAGGAGTATTCAAATGTTATTTCCTTTCTACAAGAACAAGAGCTGCTTGGTTCATTGCTCGCGGCTTAGCTTGGTTTAAGTGCGGATGCGTATCGGCGCGGACTGAATATCTGATTTTATTACGGTTTAGGACGCTTGTATTTGCTTTTACTGATACAGCTGGCCCGCATTTCTTACCCCCGCGCCCTTGCCCTCCAGGAGCAACTGGTGGAACTTCGGCGCGCAGGCGAAATCGGCGATGTTCTTCTGCTCCTGGAGCACCCGCCCGTGCTGACGATCGGACGCAATGCAGGGCGCGAAAATATCATCGCCTCCGACGAGCAGCTTGTGCAAAAAGGTGTTGCGCTGCACCAAACGAAGCGCGGAGGCGACGTGACCTATCACGGGCCGGGGC
>CAXTSB010000022.1:0-10820 GCA_964246845.1 uncultured Acidobacteriaceae bacterium | reverse complement strand
GCTGCTGGGGGGTTACCCCATCTTCCCCCTGCGCGCGCACCTGTCGGCATGGGGGGCGCGCATGGGGGTGGTGGACTTTGTGCGGCTGCTCGAAGAGGTGCTCATCCGCGTCGCGGCCGATTACGGGCTGCGCACGGGGCGAGTCCCGGGGCGCACGGGCGTGTGGACGCTGCCGGGCGGCAGCATCCCGGAAAAGAAGCTGGCCGCCATCGGCGTGCACGTGTCGTGCGGGATCACCTCGCACGGTTTTGCGTTGAACGTTACAACGGATTTGCGGGATTTCGACCTGATCGTACCCTGCGGCATCGCGGACCGCGCGGTGACCTCGCTGGAGCAAGAGCTGGGCGAACCAGTACCGCTCGGGGAAGCGGCGGACAAAGCAGCCCGGCAGTTCGGGCGCGTGTTTGGGATGCAAGTGCTGGCGGTGGAAAGCCCGTCGGAGCTCCACCCTTCGCTCGGGGATTGGTGAAGCGCTTAACCATCCCGGACGGGATGCCGGACGCCGCGCACAGCGCGTGGCGGGTCGCGCTCAGGCGGGCAGCGCACCAACTCTACGACGCGCCGGTGATCTTTCGCGACCCTTATGCCGTACCGTTGCTCGGGCATGCGGGGACAGCCGCGCTCCGGCGCACGCCCGCCGCCCAAAACCGGGCGTGGTCGCGCTCGCTGCGTGCGTTCGTGGTGGCGCGGGCGCTGTTCGCCGAGCAAACGCTGGCGAAGGCCTACGGCAAGGGCGTCCGGCAGTACTGCCTGCTCGGCGCGGGGCTCGACACCTTTGCATGGCGCAATCCTTGGCCCGACCTGCGCGTAGGTGAGCTGGATCAACCCGAGGTGGCGCGGTGGAAAGCCGAGCTGGCCCGCGCCGCCGGGCTTGCACCCGTGCCTGTCGAGGCAGCCGCAGGCGACCTGCTCACAACACCCTGGCCCGCGGACCCGCAACGGCCGGCGTTGTTCGCCATGCTGGGGGTCGCGCCGTTTCTGCCTGTGGAGGCGCTGCGGACGGTCCTGGCGCGGGTGCGGCGGTTCCCGCCCGGCTCGGCGCTCGTTTGCGACTACCGCCTGCCGATCGAAGCTCTGGGCGAGGAGGAGCAGCGGCAGTTCCGCTCGCTCCAGGCGCGGGCGGCGGCCAAAGGCGAACCGTTCCTGAGCGGGTGGACGCCGGACGCGCTCCGGGGCGCGCTCGCGGGCTTTGCGCGCGTTAGGGATTGGGGGCCGGCTGAGCTGAACGCGCTGTACTTTCGGGAGCGCGAAGACGGGTTGGCGATCCGGGGTAAAGCGGCGCGGGTTATGTACGCGGAAATGTGAGCCGGACGACTTCGGTTTACATGATGTGAGACGAGGCCGACCGGAATCATTCTGGGAAGGTGCGTCCAAGGCCGCTCCGCACAACAAGCGGGGTCATCCTGAACGGAGTGAAGGATCTGCTTTTCTCCGCAGTGCGCGCTAACAGCAGATCCTTCGCTCATGCTCAGGATGACCCGTTTGATTTGCGCCATTCAGATCACAATCAGTTTCAGGCGCGGCGCAAACGAAGCTCGATTTCCCGGTCCACATACCCCCACTCCGGGCTGCTCCGCAGGCGCACGAGCAGCTCGTCGAAAGCCGAGGTGTGCTCCGGCGCCCACTCAAACCAGGTCAGGAAGTCGAACGGCTCGCCGAGGTCGCGCCCGTGGTGCAGCTGCCGGGCGATGGCGGGCAGGTACTCCAGGCCGATGGTGGTGTGGCGGCCCTGCTCCTCGAACAGCGCCCGGCGTTCATCCTGCGCGAGCGCCCACCAGGCTTCGCTCTTGCGGATGGGGATCAGCGCGGCGCATGTCGCCTCCGGGCGGCCCAGGGGAGCTTGCGTGCGCACGAGCGCGGCCCGCTCCCCGGCGGTGGTGTAACGCAGGCTGCTGACCACGCCGCGCAGCCGCCACGCGTTTTCACCGCTTAGTTCGCCCTCGTAGCGCGTGACAAATGCCGTGTCCGGCAAAGGGGCGCCGGTGAGCGTGAGTTGCTCCTCGATGCGCCAAGCGCCGCGGGCACCTCCGGTAAACGAGACAAGCTGCGGAGCGGGCATGATTGCTATTTTGGGCCGCGCTTTCCGGTTTGGTCCAGCGTGCCATGCTTTTACCGGCTGGTATGCTTCCGTACAAACATCTGCCACGGCCGACGGCATGGGATTCCGAAGTATCGAGACAGACCGACTGCTGCTGCGCGCGTGGCGGGAGGAAGACCGCGCCCTGTTTGCCGCCATCAACGCAGACCCGCGTGTGCGCGAGTTCTTTCCCGGTCTGCTGACGCGGGCCGAAAGCGATGCTTCCGTTGAGCGCTTCCGGGAACACCAGCTGCTCTACGGCTTTAGCCTGTTTGCCGCCGAGCTGCGCGCCTCCCGGGAGTTTATCGGTTTCATCGGCTTGCAGCAGATGAGCTTTGCCGTGCCGGGGGTCAGGCAGCCTGCGGTTGAAATCGGCTGGCGGCTGGCCGCGCCGTACTAGAGTCGCGGGCTCGCCACGGAGGGAGCGCATGCAGCGCTCGGGTATGCTTGGCGCGTCCTCGGTTTGGACGAGGTGGTGGCCATCACCGTGCCCGCGAACCTGCGCTCCCGGCGCGTGATAGAAAAGCTCGGCCTCAAGCACCGGCCGGAGCTGGACTTCGAGAACCCGCGCGTTCCGGAGGAGCATGCACTCCGCCCGCATGTACTGTACAGCGCGGTGGGGCCCCGGTATACCACTTGGTTCAACCCTGAGCTCAGAGTAGACTGAGCGCGAATCCCGGTGCACGCGATGATGAAGCTGTTCCTTATTGCCGGCTGCCTTCTTCTGCCGCAAGCTGATATTCCAAACGCGCCCTCGCCAAGGCCGACGGTTTACCAAGCGGGCGGCGAGGTGACCAGTCCGAAGCTGGTGTACTCCGTCGATCCTGATATAACCGCGGAAGCCAGCAAGAAGCGCGTGCAGGGCCGCACCAAGCTTTCGCTGGTCGTCAATGCGGAAGGCGCACCTCAAGATATTCAAGTCCTACAGTCTGCGGCGGAAGACAACCCTCCCAAATATGGGAAGATTGCCCACGACCTCGACGGAAAAGCTGTTGAAGCGGTAAAGCAGTATCGCTTCAAACCCGGCACCTTGAAAGGAAAGCCTGTCGCTGTCGCGATTACGGTGGAAGTCAATTTCCAGCTTTTCTAGACGCCTACCCCTTGCCCCGCATCCGTTCGCGTGCCTGACGGTCGCGGCTTTCCGGGCGGCCGCTGAGCGCCGCGGCATCCAGGCCGCCGAGCGCGCGCCGGGCGTCGAGCTCGCGTTTGCGCCGCTCGCGGCTTTGTTCCGTTTCGCGGTACAGGGCTTGCGCAACCGCTGCCGGGCCGCGCGTGTCGCTTAACCCGAGCACCTCCACCTCGAACTCGCCGCCCTCGGTCTTGATGCGGAGCATATCGCCCGCGCGCACGGGCCGGGCCGGCTTGGCGCGTTGGCCGTTTGAGTCCACCCGGCCCAGCTCGCAGGCGCGCGCGGCCAGGTCGCGCCCCTTGTAAAAACGGGCGGCCCAGAGCCATTTATCCAGGCGCACTTGCGGCGAAGCTTCAACAGGCTTGGGCATAGGTTAACGATTCAGCAGCGCGACGCCGATATTCACATACATGGTAAAGCAGCTCCAAGCCAGGAAAGGCAGGATCAGCCGGCCCGCGGTGGTGCTGACCCGCGCGAACGGCCGGTAGATCAGCACAATCGAAACAATTAAGAGAAACAGGTTCCAGATGGCCGGGCCGAACTCGTGAAACTTGAAGAAAGTGCCGGTCCAGGCAAACACATTGAGCAGCTGCAGCGGCCACAAACGCAGGCCGTTTTCGCGCGAGTGCGAAGGCTCCGCGCGCCACACCAGCCAAGCCGAAACGGAGATGAGGATGTTCATGGTGGTCGCCATGGGCGCGTACACCCAGCGCGGGGGCGAAAACCAGGGCAGCGCCACCTTGCCGTACCAGGTGCGCAGGCCGCTTTCCACAAGCGGATGGGCCAGCGCGGCAACGCCGAAGGAAGCGGCAAGGAAGCCGAGCAGCACAAGCGCGCTGACCACGGGGGACCGGACAGGCATAGGGATGAGTATGCTGGGGTTTCGGGCGTTCCCGCAAGGATGGGTTGGGTGTTGATGGAGCGGGCGCGGCGTGTCGGCGGACGATTTTTGAATCCCGTGCCGACGGCGGTCGGCGGGTTGGGCCTGGCGCTCAAGGTGCTGCCTATGTACTTGACCAACAAGGAAGAACGCACGCCGCGCGCGCCGTTGGGGCCGTTCCGGACCGACCCCACCGTGTATGCAGAGCCGCCCGCGGGCGGGCTGCGGGTGACCTGGTTCGGGCACTCGTCCATGCTGGTGGAGATGGACGGCGCGCGCGTGCTGATTGATCCGGTGTGGGACGAGCGCGCCTCGCCCGCGCGCTGGGCGGGACCTCGGCGCTTTTTCCCGCCGACGCTTGCGTTGAGCGAGCTGCCCCGGCTGGATGCCATGCTGATCTCACACGACCATTACGACCACCTGGGCGCGGGGACCGTGCGGGCCTTGGCCGCGCTGCAGCCCGGCGCGCGGTGGATTACGGCATCGCGTGTGAACCTCCAGGAGTTCGGCGTGCCTACCGAGCGGATCACGGAGCTGGACTGGACGGAATCGGTTTCCATCGGCGGGCTGCGGCTGACGGCGCTGCCCGCGCGGCACTTTTCCGGGCGGCTGTTCCGCCGGCGGTTCGGAAAGCTGTGGGCTTCGTGGGTGCTCGTCGGGCCCCGAAATCGTGTGTTCTACGGGGCGGACTCGGGCGAGTGGGACGGATTTGCTTCGGTCGGGCAGCAGTACGGCTCGTTTGACCTCACGATGCTGGAGATCGGGGCGTACAACGATTTATGGAAGGACATCCACATGGGCCCGGAAGGGGCGTTGCGGACCTTCCGGCAGCTCGGAGGAGGCCTGCTGATGCCGATCCACTGGGGGCTGTTCGACCTGGCGCTGCACGCGTGGCGCGAGCCGATCGAGCGGGTGTGGCGCGAGCCGGGAGTACGGCTCTGGTCGCCCGTGCTCGGGGTACCGACGGAGGTGGACGGGGCGGAGGTAAGGGAGGAATGGTGGCGGTGAGGCGCTTAAAGCAGCGCTAGAAAATCATCGACCGTCATACCGGCCAGGCGAATCAGGGCGCGCAGGGTTCCTACTGACAGTTCTTTGTGTTGTGGGATCGCAAGATTGGCCTTCTCGCCTTCTTTCACCATGACGAGATGGCTGCCGACTTGGCCGGCGGCTTGCCAGCCGGCATGGCCGAAAACTTTCGCTGCTTCTTTACCGGAGATGTTCGTGAGCCTACCCATGGAAGAACCAGGAGGTTGGCACTAAACCGCTACCACAAGCTGCCGCCGATCCGAGGGCAGGGCTTTGGCTGCTTTTTGATCTTCAGCCCACAGCCACGCAGTAATAGCTTCCTTGATATTCTCCAGAGCTTCTTTTTCATCGCGGCCCTGGGAAACGCAGCCGGGCAGGGCCGGGCACTCCGCTACAATCCAATCGTCTTCGGAAAATTCAAGTAGAACGTGGAACATCATGTTTAGTCCCTCGGCACTTATCATAATCTAATTGAGTTCCGCGCGCAGAAGTGATGATTGCTGCTGTATTGTCACGAAAGAGCACCTTTATAAGAGAAACGCATGGCAGAACAACTTGGCTGGCGAGAGGCGATCATCAAAGTTCTCACAGAAAGCCTCGAACCGATGCATTATGACCGCATCGCCGAGCAGATCGATCACCTGCAGCTGCGTACCGCTTTCGGGGCTAACCCAGCAAACACAGTAAACGTAATTATTTCGAGATCCATAGTAGAGGATGGAGCGAAATCGGTATTTGAACGAGTCGGTCGAGGGATCTACCGCATCAGGGCGGTTCAGATTTCCGGATCAATGACGCCAAAAGCGCAGGTAGCTCTTGCGGAAAAAGTGGCTGAAAAGGAAGCCTTGCTGGCTGATGAGGCTGGTGTAGAGGAATCTGCGGGTCTAATTAATGCGTTTGGAATGTATTGGTCGAGGGACAGAGTAATTTGGGGTGCTGTACCGAAATTGCTGGGCAAGCAAAGCGCGAGCAGTGAAGCAGTTAATTTCACAGATCAGCGGGGAGTTTATTTGCTATATGATAGGAGCGCAGTGATTTACGTTGGAAGGGCAATAGATCAGGGAATCGGCACGCGTTTGAGGCAGCACACAACAGACCGACTTAATGGACGATGGGATCGCTTTTCATGGTTCGGCATTTACGCTGTTTCCGCTGAGGGCAAACTGGAAATCAAAGATCGTCCATTTACCTCCGATCTACTGATCGCAACGATGGAAGCTCTGTTGATTGAAAGCGTTGAGCCCGCGCAGAATCGGAGACGTGGTGACGATTTCAAAGCTGTCGAGTTCTTACAGGCAGACGACCCTGAAATTAAGGAAGCACGAGTAAATGAACTGACTCAGATGTTCAGAAGACAGATGCTTTCATAACGAAGACACCGGGCTCTGTCCTCAGTGCGCTCCACACCAGGCAGGCGATATGCTGATGCCTGATGAGCAAGCAGACGATACAAGTACAACTCCCCGACGGGGCGGTGCGGGAGGTCGCGGCGGGAACCACGCCGCTCGACGTCGCGCGGGCAATCTCGCCCAGGCTGGCCGAGGCGGTAGTGGTGGCGCGGGTGCGGCCTTTGCGGATTCCTGTCGGGCAGGCGGAAAAAGACGCGGCTACGGAAGCGGGCGCGACCGAGGCGGCCATGTACGGCGGGCAGGACGCCGGGGCGGAGCGGCTTGTGGGCCTCCACGAACCCCTCAACGAGGATGTCGCGTTGGCGCTGCTCAAGGAGACCGACCCCGAGGCGCTGCGGGTTTTGCGGCACTCGGCGGCGCACGTGATGGCGACCGCGCTCACCGAGCTCTACCCCGGGGTGAAGCTGGGGCACGGCCCGGCGACCGATGCGGGGTTTTTCTACGACGTGCTGCTGCCCGAGCCGCTGAAGGAAGAAGACCTGAAGCTGGTCGAGAATCGCATGGCCGAGGTCTCGGCTCGCGATGAGCGGTTCGAGCGCGTGTGGGCGCCGCGCGAAACCGGCCTTGCCGATTATCAGGCGCAGGACGACTTCATGAAGGTCCACTTCATCGAGCGGTTCACCCAACCCGGCGAGGAGATCTCGCTCTACAAAAATGGAGCGTTCACGGATTTCTGCCGGGGACCGCATGTGCCCTCCACCGGCCGGGTGCGCGCGTTCAAACTCTTGTCGCTCGCGGGCGCCTATTGGCTGGGCGACGAGCGCAACCCGCAGCTCCAGCGCATCTACGGGACGGCTTTCTTCACCCCTAAAGCGATGGAAGAGCATTTCAAGCGCCAGGAGGAGATCGCCCGACGCGACCACCGGGCACTGGGCAAGCAGCTCGACCTGTTTTCAATCCAGGAGCTCGCCGGGGCGGGCCTGGTGTTTTTTCACCCCAGGGGCGCGACCATCCGCCGCATTATGGAGGACTGGATGCGGGAGGAGTGCGTGCGCCGCGGGTACGAGCTTGTCTACACGCCGCACGTGGCGCGCGTGAACCTATGGCAAACCAGCGGGCACGAAGGCTTCTACGCGGCCAACATGTTCACGCCCATGGAGCTCGACGACGCGGACTACCGCATGAAGCCCATGAACTGCCCGTTCCACATCCTGATTTATAAAAACTCGCCGAAGAGCTACCGCGACCTGCCTGTGCGCTACGCCGAGCTCGGCAACGTGTACCGGTACGAGCGCTCGGGCACGATGCACGGCTTGCTGCGGGTGCGCGGGTTTACGCAGGACGATGCGCACATTTTTTGCACGCCCGACCAAATCGAGGACGAGGTGGTCGCCTGCATTGAGTTCGCGCAGGCCGTCCTCACAACCTTCGGCTTCGACGAGTTCAAGGTGGAGCTGTCGACCTGGGATCCCTCGGATAGAGCTACATATGCCGGGTCGGACGAGAACTGGGCGCGGGCGACGGGCGCGCTCGAGCGGGCGCTCGGCCGCAAGGGCATCGCGTACACCACCGTGCCGGGTGAGGCCGCGTTTTACGGGCCGAAGATCGACATCAAGCTGGTCGATGTGCTCGGGCGTTTGTGGCAGTTGAGCACTGTGCAGTTCGACTTCAACCTGCCCGCGCGGTTTGAGCTGGAATACGTTGGAGAGGACGGCGCGCGCCACCAGCCGGTGATGGTGCACCGGGCGCTTTACGGGTCGGTCGAGCGGTTCTTCGGCGTGCTCATCGAGCACTATGCCGGGGCGTTTCCGCTGTGGCTCGCGCCGGTGCAGGTGGGGCTGGTGCCGATCGCGGAGCGCCACCACGCCTATGCCGAGCGGGTCAAGTCCGCGCTCGCCGAGGCCGGGCTGCGGGTCGAGCTCGACGGGCGTAACGAGAAAATGAACGCGAAGATCCGGGAGTTCGGGTTGGGGAAAACCCCGTACATCCTGGTCATGGGCGACAAGGAAGCCGAGGCAGGCGCGGTGAGCGTACGCAAGCGCGGGTCGAACGAAAGCCGGTCGGTGCCGCTCGCGGAGTTCATCGCGCAAACGCAAAAGCTGGTTGCCGGGCACGCGGTGGAGCTATAGTCTGCAACTTAGGGGAACACCATGGCTACAGGGACGCTGATCACCGAGGAAGAGTACCTGCGCACCAGCTATGAGCCGGACGCGGAGTACGTGGACGGGGTCGTAGAGGAGCGGCCGATGGGCGAAGGACTGCATTCCGCCTGGCAAACATCCATCAGCGGTTTTTTCTGGATGCGTTCAGATGAATGGGGCATCCGCGTACGTGCGGAGCTACGCACCCAAACCGGCGAGCGCCGCTACCGCGTGCCGGATGTTGCCGTGATCGAGGCGAGCGCTGAACACGAGCGGTTTGCCATCACGCCGCCGCTGATCGCCCTGGAAGTGCTCAGCCCCGAAGACCGCATCGCGAAACTCCGTGTCCGCCTGGCCGACTTCGAAGCCATGGGCGTGCCGGCCATCTACGTCGTCGAGCCCGAAGAGGGTGTGCTGATGCGCTGGATCAACGGCGGACTGCCCACGGCGGACCGCATCCTGCTGCGTGAGCGCGAGATCGCCTGGGCCGACATCCGCGCCGCGCTCCGATAAAGGATTCCCATGACGCCGACCATTGTCGAAACAGAAGCACTGCCCATCGCGAAGATCCGCGCGCGCGTACCGTCCTCTGAGATCGGACGTCACATGGAGTCGCTTACGAACGAGCTGCTCGCGGAGCTCAAGAGCCAGGGCATCACCCCTGCCGGCCCGCTGTTTACACACCACTTCCGTCCGCCTGACGCGTTCTTCGATTTCGAGGTGTGTTTGCCCGTAGCCGCGCCGGTGCGCGTCGCGGGCCGCGTGGAGGCAGGAGAGTGGCCCGCCATGCGGGTGGTGCGCGCCGTGCATCAGGGTCCTTACACCGGCTTGGTCGCCGCCTGGGGCGAGTTGATAGCCTGGGCCGCGCGCGAAGGTGTGCAAACAACCCAAGAGGCATGGGAGCGCTACCTCCTCGGGCCCAAAACCACGCAAGACTCTTCACTATGGCGGACTGAACTGAGCCGGCCGATTGCCGATTAGAGCCTCCCGTGTCGGAGGGCCGCCTTCAGCTTGTGCATCTCCGGCTTTGCTTGCTCATCAGTAGAAGACTCACTTTTCCAAGGGGGAATCATGAACAAGGCGCTTCTTCTTTCCTTGGCGGCCCTCGTTGCCTGCAAGTCGCCCACGCAGCAGGCAGTGCAGCAACCCGCACCCAAGCCGCTGCCCCACGCCCATATCTACCCTGAGATTGCAGCCGCGCAGGGCGACATCCGGGAAGCGCTCGCGACCGCCAAACGCGAGCACAAACGTGTCCTGCTCGACTTCGGGGGCGATTGGTGCGGCGACTGCCAAGTGCTGAATGTGTATTTTCACCAACCTGAGAATCAAAGCCTGCTCCAAAAAAATTTCATGCTGGTGGACGTGAATGTCGGCCGCTTTGACCGGAACATCCAGCTTGCCGCGAAATATGGAGTGGAGGTGGACCACGGCGTGCCTGCCCTTGCCGTAGTGCAGCCGGACGGCAAGGTTCTGACAGCGCAGACCAGCGGCGAGTTCCGCGACATGCGGCATATGGACTCTTCCTCTGTCCATGAGTTTCTGGAAAAGTGGAAGCCCGCATCCTAGCTTTCGAGGGGAAGCGATGGACAAGGTTGCGGTGCCCGACGAGCAGGTCGTACCGATGGAGCAGGTTGCGCCCGGGGTTCAGGGCCTCCGCATCGCCTTTGTGAACGTGTTCGCGGTCACGCACCCGGATGGGTCTTGGACGCTGGTCGACACCGGCCTGCCGGTGACAAGCGGACGCATCCGCCGATGGGCGGACGGGCACTTCACAAGTGCGCCCAACGCGATCGTGTTGACCCACGGGCACTTCGATCACGTCGGCGGCGCGCCCACGCTTTCCGAGGACTGGGACGTGCCGATCTACGCGCACCCGCTCGAGTTCCCATACCTGAATGGCCGGAGTGAGTACGCGCCGCCCAACGCGGGCGCGGGCGGCGGTGCCATGAGCCTCCTGTCGCCCCTGCTGCCCAAAGGGCCGGTAAACCTGGACGGCCGGCTCGTACGCATGGACGAAGGCGCGCTCGCGCCCATGCCGGGCTGGGAGGTGTTGCACACGCCGGGCCACACGCCCGGGCACTGCTCCTTGTACCACGCGGGGACGCAAACGCTGCTGGTCGGCGACGCATTCTGCACAACCAAGGCCGAGTCGTTCTTCGAAGCGGCGATCGCGCAGGCACCCGAGCTCCACGGGCCGCCCGCGTACTTCACCTCCGAC
>CAXTSB010000021.1:0-33713 GCA_964246845.1 uncultured Acidobacteriaceae bacterium | reverse complement strand
GTCAGGACGGTGGCCAGGGACTCCGTGGTGGGCGACAGCAGGCGCAGGGAGGCCCAGCCCAGTGCGACCCCCACCGCGGTCCCGGCCGCGCCGAGCAGCAGGGCCTCGGTGACGGTGCTCTTCGCAATCGCCCACCGGCCCGCGCCCAGGCAGGCCCGCAGGGCGGTGTGCGCCCGCTCGCCGGCGGCGCGCGCCAGCAGCAGCCCGGCAAGGTTGGCGCAGGCGATCAGCAGCACCAGCGCGCTCATGGCTTGCAGCGCTTTCACGGGCGCGCCGTACTGCTGGCCCAGCTGCGAAACCCCGCGCGCGCCCGGCGTGAAGCTGAGCGTGGTGTGCATCCAGCCTTTCTTGTCGCCGATGCGGTCGGCGTGCGTCTGCACCACGTCGCGCCGCCAGCCCACCCAGGCGCTCCCGAGCCGGGCCGCCGTGTACGCGCGCTGCGTTTCGGGAATGCGGCCCAGCACCAGCAGCCAGCGGAACAAGGGGTCGTTTTCGCGGTCTTTCTCGCCGAGCGAGATGGCTTGCTGCGCCCCTTCCGGCAGGAAAACCTCGGCCGGCGCGCCGTCCATCACGCCCCGGTCCGCCGCCACGCCCACCACCGTGAACGTCGCGCCGTTGACCGCGATCTGCGTGTTGAGCGCGGCGGGGCTCCCGCCCAGGTGCTCGCGCCAAAACGCCTCGCTGAGCACGGCGACCGGGTTGGCGGCGTGGACGCGGTCGTCCTCGTCGGTAAGCAGGCGGCCCAGGAGCGGCTGCTCGCCGAGCAGGCTGAAGTAGTTGCCGCTGACCATCTGCGCGCTGCCGTGGAGGGCTTCCTTGGGCGTCGCCAGGTTGATGGGTTGGCGGGCGACGGCGGCCAGCTGCGGGTAGCTCGCGCGCAAGGCGCGGTACGACGGCGCGGCGAAGTACAGGTGGTCGCTGCCGCCCCAGGAGATCATGGAGCCGGTGTCGAACGCCGAATCCTGCCGGAGCAGCACCAGCTCCTCCGGGTTGTGGACGGGCAGCTGCCGCAGCAGCACCTGCCGAAACACCGCGTACACAGCCGTGGTGGGCCCGATGCCGACCGCGAGGGTGAGCACGGCGACGAGCGCGAAGCCGGGCGCGTTGCGGAGGCGGCGGAGGGTGTAGCGAAGATCGTTCCAGAAAGTCAGCATGGCGGGTTACCTCGGCTTTCTATTCGGCTCGAAGGGCGATCACAGGGTCGACCCGGGCCGCGCGGGCAGCCGGGATGAGGGCCGCCGCCGCGCACACCCCGAGCAGGGTGAGCGCAGCGAGCGTGAGCGAAAGGGGGTCGAGGGGAGTGACGCCGGACAGGAACGCCTTGACCGCGCGCCCGGCAGGCCAGGCGAACGCCAAGCCCAAGGCCAGCCCCGCAAGCACCATGCGCGCGGCCTGCCGGAGCACCAAGCCCATGGCCTGCCCGCGCGAAGCCCCGAGCGCAATGCGGATGCCGATCTCGCGCGTCCGCTGCGCGACGGACGAGGCAAGGACGCCGTAGATGCCGACAGCGGCGAGTGCGAGCGCGAGGAGGCCGAAGGCGGATGCGAGCCGGAGGGCGAGCTTTTGCTTGGTGAACCAGAAATCGAGGTTGTCGGCCAACGGGCTGATATTCATTTCGGCCATGTCCGGCGCGGCTTGTTTAATCGCCGTGCGCAGCTCGCGCTCCAGCGCTGCCTGCGGAAGAGCCGAGCGCACCGCGAACTGCGGGGCAAGGCCGAATGCGACCGTGGCGAGCTCGGATGCGGCGGGTATCTGCGCGGCCGGAACGTACAGGGTGGGGCGCGAGCGGTACGCGATCTCATCCGCGACCACCCCGACGATCAAACGAGGCGCCGCAAAGAAAGGATCTCCGTCGCTTTCCTTGCCGTGCTCCAAGGCGAGCAAGCGTCCCACGGCTTGCTTGCCTTGGAGAAACTTGCGCGCGAAGGCTTCGTTGACGACACAAACAGGCTGTGTCCCCGCAGTGTCGTCCCGGGTAAAGGAGCGGCCCTGGCGTAATGGCACATGCAGAGTCGTGAACAGCCGGTCGCTCGCGACATTCAGCAGCAGCTGTTCGCCCTGAGTGGGCGCGCCGCCGATGAAATGAAAGTCAGCCTGCCACTGGACCAGGAAGCGCGAGTAAGGCAACGCTTCTTCCGAGCCTGCGGACTCCACTCCGGGCAGCGCTTGCAGTGCGGACAGCAGCCGATCCTCAGTGGTACGGGCGGCTTCCGGGCTTTCTTTTGTGACGTTCGGCATCAGGGTGATGCCGGTGACGTGGCTCGTATCGAAACCGAAGGGTGCGTGCGCCAGGTAGCGATACGAGCGCAGGAACAGCCCCGCCGTGAGCAGCAGTACGCAGGTGAGCGCGATCTCGACCGCGACCAAACCGCCCGTCAGGCGGGAACGGCGTGTGACCTGACTGCCCGGCGCGCCGCTGAGCGTACCGGCATTTCGGGCGGCGCTCCAGGCCGGTGCCAGCGCGGCCAGCGCACCCGCGAGCACGGCGAGCAACGCGCAGAGCGCAAACACCTCCGGCCGGATTGCGAGTTCATTAAAGCGCGAAAACTCAACCGTGTACGCCGCTTTGACCCACGCCACAATTCCGGAGGCGAGCAGGAGTCCCAATGCGGCTCCCAGAGCGCTGACGATGATGCTTTCGGTAGCGACCTGCCGGACCAACCGGCTCCGACCCGCGCCCAGGGCAGCCCGGGTGCGCATCTCGCCGACGCGCGTCAGCCCCCGCGCGATTTGGAGGTTGGCCGCATTGGCACAGGCGATCAGAAGTACCAGAAAGCAGCCGCCCAGCAGGGCCAGCAACCCGGGGCGCTCATCCTCCACCAGCAGCTCGCGATAGGGCCTGAGAAAGAGCGGGCCGTAGAACTCCTTGTACTTCGGCGTGAAGCGGGCATGGATGGCTGCCGCTTCGGCCTGCGCCGCGGCCTGGCTCACGCCCGGACGCAAGCGTGCAGTGAACCCGACAAAGCTGTTTGTGGCCTCCTCCGCGGTAAGCGAACCAAGCGGCGTAAAGACAATCTCGCCCGCGAAGCCCTGCGGCATGGCAAAGCCGGGCGGCAGGACGCCGACCACTGTGAATTGCCTGTCCTTGATCTTGAAGGTGGAGCCGAGCACATGCGGGTCGCCGTGCATGCGGCGCTGCCAGAACAGGTCGTTAATCACCGCGACAGGCTGGTGCTCGTCTTGCGGGAGGAGAACGCGGCCTAAGAGAGGCGCGACCCCGGCCGTCCGGAAAAATCCCGCATTGACCGAAATATTCGAGTCGATGCGGCTGCCGTCGCGCGTCGTCGTGGCCGCGTTGCCGCCATTAGCGACCGCCAAGGCCTCGAAGCTCTTCACCCTGGCAAGCGCGTCCGCTTCCGCCAGCTCGAATTGCTGGGCGGGCCTGCCGTGCCATACCTGACCCAGCGTCATCACCCGCTCCGCGTGCGGCAGGTTCACGGGCCGCACCAGCACGGAGTCGACGATCGCGAGCATCGCCGTGGTCGCGCCCAGGCCGAGGGCGAGCGTGAGCACTGCGGTCGCGGCCCATACGGGCGCGTTGCGGAGCTGCCGGAAGGTGTACTTCAAGTCTTGCCACAAGATGCGCATGGGTTACTCCGTTCGGAGAGCCGTGATGGGTTCAATGGAGGCGGCGCGGCGCGCGGGCCCAAGCGCCGCCGCGAGGGCCGCGAGCAGCAGGATCGCCGCAACCGCGGCGAGCACAAGGGGCTGGAAAGCGGCGGTCTGGTACAAGCTGCTCGCGACCAAACGGGCCGCCGCATAGGCCAAGGGCAGCCCCAGCACGAGCCCGTACACGGTTTGCTTCAAAGCCCCGCGCACCACCATCGCGAGCACCCCGCCGCGGGTCGCGCCGAGCGCCATCCTGAGGCCGATCTCGCTCGTGCGCCGCGCCACCGAGTAGGCCGTCACGCCGTACAGCCCGAGCGATGCGAGCGCAAGCGCGACCAGGCCGAACAGACTCGTGAGCCGCATCACCAGGTCCTGCTGCGAGAACTCGCCCGCCAGCTGGTCGGTGTAGGACTGCATCTTGACGATCGGAATGTCCGGGTTGATCTCGTTCAAGGCGCGGCGGACTGCTGCTGCCACCGCGGTCGGGTCGCCGCTGTAGCGGAAGATCAGGTTGCCGGCGAAGTGCTTGCTGGTTTCTCCCACAAGCGAGTTGGCGTCCGGGTAGATCGTGGTTTGCGTGATCGGGGTGAAGTACATGGGCCGCACGGGCTCGGACGGCGCGCGGTACTTCACGTCGTCCGCCACGCCCACCACCGTGAACTCAGCCGGCAGCTTCGCGCTGGGCCCGAAGTGCTCGCCGATCGGGTTGCGGCCCTTGAAGAAGCGCTCGGCAAAGGTCCGGTTCACCACCGCGACATGCGCGCTCGCGGCGGTGTCGCCGTCGGTGATGCCGCGCCCCACAAGGATGCGCGTTCCGATGGTTTGAAAGTAGCCTGGGCTGATGCTGAGCAACTGGGCAAAGCGGTCGGCGCTGGCTGCCGGCGGAACGCCGGGCTGGGCGACAAAACCGTTCCAGCTCGTCTCCATCATCGGCCCGTGCGTGGCATAGGCAAAGCTTTCCACCCCGGGCAGGCGAGCGAAGGCATCGTCGAAGCGGCGGTACAGCCCGGGCAGCTGGTCGGCTTTGTAGCCGGCCGCGGCCAGGTTCTCAAACACGACCAGACGGCCCTCGGGCTGGAAGCCGAAGTCCTGGTGCTGGAGCCGGTTGAGGCTTGCGATCAGCAGGCCGGCGGTGGAAAGCAGCGCGAGCGACAGCGCGGCCTGCGCGATGACCAGCACGCGCTGGGGCAGGGCGCTCGCATCGCGGGTGCTCCGGTTGGCCCCGCGCAGCGCTTCGACCGGGCTCGCCTTGGAGCCGAGCCACGCGGGCACGATGCCGAACAAGAGCCCGGTCACGAGCGACAGCAGCAGCGCGAAGCCGAGCACGGGGGAGGACGGCACGGCGGATAAGGGGCTGACCGTGACGCCTTTCATCACGGCAGCCAAGATGCCCCGGCTGCCCGCGTAGGCCACGAGGAGCGCCGCCGCGCCCCCGCCGAGCGAGAGCAGGACGGCCTCGATCAGCGTTTGCCGGACCAGGCGGCCGCGCGGCGCGCCCAGGGCTGCGCGCACCGCAAGCTCCTGCCGGCGCGCCATGCCGCGCACCAGCAGTAGGTTCGCGAGGTTGGCGCAGGCAATCAGCAGAACAAAACCCGCAACCGCGAGCAGCAGCTTGAGGCTTGTCTGGTACTGATCGCGCAGGTCGCTGATGCCGCCCGGCGCGGGGAGGAGCTCGGTAGTTTGTCGGGCAAATGCGCTGTCGGTCGCGCCGGGACCGGTGAAGGAACCACGGTTGCTGTTGAGCCACTGGTGCAAGCCGCCGATGATCCTTGCCTGCACCGCGCCGACCCTGTGCGGGTCGGGGACGCGGATCATCGTGTTCAGCCAGCTTGCACCGGGGAGGCGGTTAAGCGGGAAATCCGGGTCGAATACCAGCTCCTGCGCCAGCGGTATCCATAATCCTGCCGGGTCGGCCTGTGTGCGCTCGCCCAGGAAGCCCGGCGCGATGATGCCCACCACCGTATACGGGTGGCCGCTCAGCAGCAGGGTCGAGCCCACCAGTCGCGGGTCGGCGGCGAATTTGGTGCGCCACAGCGTATCGCTGAGAACGGCGGCGGGCACCGCGCCCTCGCTGTCGTCCTCCGGCCGCAGCAGCCGTCCGGCTTCGGCCCGCACCCCAAGCACCTGGAAGTAGTTGCCGGACACAAAGCGCCCATCGAGGGTTTGCGCCGGGGCGTTGTCGCCCGCACGCCGCGCGTTCACGGTTTCTGAGTTTGACTGCACGGCGGCCAGCTCCGGCGTTTGCTTGCTCAGGTACCGGTACAGGTCGGTCGGCATTACATCCCAGTCGTCTTGGAGGCCTGTGTTCACACAGCCGCCGCAGTTGCGCGCGCCCACCTTGTACAGCTGCTCGGGGTGCGCGACGGGCAGCGAGCGCAGCAGAACCTGTTAAACGAGCGTGAAATTGGGGGTGGTCGCGCCCAGCCCGAGCGCGAGGGTCAACACGGCGGTGAGGGCGAAGCCAGGTGCTTTGCGAAGCCGGCGAAGGGCGTAGCGGGTATCGCTCCAGAGTGTCTGCATTCGAGTTCCTTTCGTGCGTTGTGCGCGCGCAATCTGAGGTTTCGCCGAGGCGGGTTTCGCGTGGGTTCCGGGCAGACTCCGCGCACCCCTTCAGCCCGCGTGAGGCCTCCGCAGGGTCATCCTGAGCGAAGGCGGGATCCCCGGCAAGCTTGCTTGCTGGGGTGCAAGCGAAGGATCTGCTTTCTCGCCGGAGCGGCTGCATCTCACTCCGCCCGGAGAACCTCCACGGGGTCGACCGAAGCGGCGCGGCGGGCCGGGGCGGCGCAGGCCAGGAGCGCGAGCAGTTCCATGCCGGCGGCGAGCGCCAGAACAAAGGGGATCTCATGCGCTGTGCGCGTTGCCAGCACAGACCCGATCACCCGGCGCAGCATCCAGGCCAGCACGAGCCCCGCCGCGAGCCCGGCGAGCGAAACCCGCGCCGTGCCCCGGAGCACCAGCCCGACCACGCTTGCGCGCGTCGCGCCGAGCGCCATACGGACGCCGATGTCGCGCCTGCCCCACTCCACCTGCTGCGCGATAAGCCCGTACAAACCGACGGCGGCCAGGAGCACGGCAAGCGCGGCGAACACCCCAAATAGCCAGCTCTCCATGCGCTGGAACACGAGCGCCTCGCCGACGATGTCGTCCATGGTTTCGACCGGGCGGAAGGGAAGCGTGGGGTCGAGCTGCTGCATGGCATGGCGGAGCGGCTCGGCGAGCGTGAGCGGGGGCACGCTGGTGCGGAGGACGAGCTGCATTGAAGCAAAGTACGATTTCCACTCGTCCGGCATCTGCGCGAACGGTGCGTCCATTTCGGGGGCGACAGGCTGGAAAATGCTTTGCCGCTGATCGCTGACCACGCCGACAATTTCAGCCTTATCGTCACCCGTGGTGTGCTTGCCGATCGGGTCTTCGCCGGGCGCGAACAGCCGTTTTACAAAGTTCTCATTCACCACAATCACGCGCTGTGTGGTTTGCGTGTCGAGCTTGTCGTCGAGCAGGCGGCCCCTGAGCAGGCGCGAGCTCATGGTGCGGTAATAATCGGCCGTGCCGAAGCGTTGCTCGACAATCACATTGCGGCCGTCCGGCGCGGGCGGGTGACCCTCAATCTCGACCTCGCCGTTCGAGCCCATGCTGACCGGCGGCAGGCTGTTGAACAATGCAGCCGATTGCACACCGGGAAGGGCGCGGACGCGCTCCAAGAGCGGCAGGAAAAAACTTTGCGCCATGTCGCGCCCGACGGTGCTCGCGGGGGAAGGGCGTACATCCTCGATGAGCAGATGGTCGGTGCGGAAACCCAGGTCGGCATCGCGCAGAGTCGACAGCGTGCGCAGCAGCAAGCCGCTCGCGGTGAGCAGCAGCATGGCGAGCGCAAGCTGGCTGCCGATGAAGAATGAGCTCAGCCTTTTGTGACCCCGGCTCGCGCCCGTGGCGGAGCCGCCCGAGCGCAGCGCTTGCGCCGGTGCCGTTTTGAGCAGACGCTGGAGCGGAAGGATCCCGGCAAGACTCAAAGTGAGAAGGGCCGCCGTCAGCGAAGCAAGCAGGACAGGTACGTTGAGAACCGCTTCGGACCCGCGGGCGAGCGAAGCAATCAGCAGCGCACGGATGGCCGTGAGCAGTCCTTCCGCCGCGACAGCCCCGCCGAGAGTTCCGGCAAGGGCCAGCAATGTAATCTCCGCGAAGAGCCTTCTGGCAAGCTGCGCGCGCGACGCGCCCAAAGCCAGTTGCAGGGCCAGTTCGCGCTCCCGGCGCAGCCCGCGCGCCAGCATTAGCCCCGCGATGTTGACGCAGCCGAGCGCGAGCACGGCGACTACCGCGAGCACAAGGAGCCAAACCAGCCCGCCGGCTTGCCCCACCAGGCTTCCGGCCATCGTGTCCAGCCGCATATGCCGCCCCTTGCCGTTCGGCTCAATGCGGGCATACGCGGCCAGCACGCGCGTCATGTCAGCTTCTGCTTGCTCCACCGCAATGCCGGGTTTAAGCCGCCCGAAGGTGGGCAGCCAATGCGAGCCTGAGCCGGTGAGCTTGAGTTGCGCCGGGGTGAGGGGCGTGTAGACCGTTTCCGTCTGCGTGAGCGGGTAGCGGAAGCTTGGCGGCATCACGCCGATCACCGTCATTGGCCGGGCATCGAGGTTGATCTTCGAGCCGAGCACGCCCGGCTTCCCGTCGAAGCGGTTGCGCCAAAGCGCGTAGCTTAGTACCGCGACGTCGGCATGGGTAAGGTCCTGCGGCCCGAAGCCGCGGCCCAGCAAGGGCGCAACCCCCAAAACTGTGAAGAAGTCCTCTGACCCTTCCACAGCGTGCACCACAGACGGGCCCTGCGGCCCAAGCAGGTTCAGCTCGTCGACCGTGCTGCCCGCCATCGCCGTGTAGGTACTGTTGTGCTCGCGCCAGAACTTCAGCTCCGGCAGGCTCGCGGGCTGGTTCCACCCGTTCGAGGCGAGGGAGTGGTTGGTGACAATCCGATCCGGCTCCCCGTACGGCAGGGGCCGCACTAGCAGCGCGTCGAAGACTGAAAACACCGTTGCCGCCAGCCCCACCGTCAACGACAGCGTGAGCGCGAAGCCCGGCGAGCGCCGCAGCTGCCGCAGTGCATACCCCAAATCCTTCCAAAGCTCCCGCATCGCGTTCTCCTTGTTTCCACTGCCTGGGGAAAGGCGAAAAGCAGATCCTTCGTCGCTTTCGCTCCTCAGGATGACCCCCGCTGTTTTTGGCCCTTGACCCTTGACCCTTGACCCTTGACCCTTGACCCTTGGCCCTTGGCCCTCGTCTACCCTCTCCCCTCCACCCTGCTGTCCGCCCGCGCGACCGTGCTCGGGTTGTGTTCGGGGTCCTGGAGCTTTTCCTTAAGCTCGTCCTCGCTCACCACCTTGCCGTCGAACAGGTTGACCTGGCGCGCGGCATGGGCGGCGAAGCGGGGGTCGTGCGTGACCATGCAGATCGTCGAGCCTTCCCCGTGCAGCTCGCGCAGGAGCGTCATCACCGCTTCTCCGTTTTTGGAGTCTAGGTTCCCGGTCGGCTCGTCGGCTAGGAGGATGGATGGCGAGCCCGCCAAGGCCCGCGCCACGGCCACGCGCTGCTGTTGGCCGCCCGAGAGCTGTGCCGGGTAGTGGCGCATGCGGTGCGCCATCGCCACGCGCTCCAACGAGCGCTGTACGCGGTCCTTGCGCTCGGCGGCGGGCATGCCGGAGCGGTAGGTGAGCGGCAGCTCCACGTTCTCGTACACCGTCAGATCGCCGATCAGGTTGAAGCTCTGGAAGATGAAGCCGATCTCCTGGTTGCGGATGCGCGAACGCTCGGCGAACGAAAGGTTCTCGACCGGCTTGCCGTTGAGCTGGTACACCCCGTCGGTCGGCGTGTCCAGCAGTCCAAGAATGGAGAGCAAGGTCGACTTGCCGCAGCCCGAAGGGCCGGACATCGCGACGTAATCGCCGCGGTGGATGGTGAGGTGGACCCCCGAAAGCGCGTGGGTTTCGATCTCGTCGGTGTAGAAGATCTTCTTGAGCGCCTCGATGTGGATGAGCTGTTCCTGCATCTGTCGATTTCCTTTCGTGGTCGTGATTCGAGGAGGTACGTTGCGGGGGAGGCATCAGTTCAAACGAATGCGGTCGGCGGTGTCCCAGCGCGACATATCGGACAGGATCACCGTGTCGCCCTCGTTGAGGCCGCCGAGAAGCTGGATGGCGTTGACGCTCGCGCGGCCCACGCGCACGGGGACGCGCACCGCGCCGCCGTCCGGGGTGAGCTTGAAGAGCGAAATAGTGGAGTTCTCGTTGCCGAACGCCGGGCGGCCTACGTAGAGCACGTCCGCCAAGCGGTCGAGGTCGATGGTGCCATCCACGCTCAGGTCGGGCCGCGCGCCCAGGGGCAGCGCACCCATCAGTTCCGCATCCACGGTGACGGTCCCGTTCAGAACTGCGGGGTCAATACGCGTCACACGGCCCGGGATCACGCCGTTGTGCGTGTCGATCTCCGCGGGCTGCCCGAGCTGGATGTCGCGGGCCTGCGTTTCGGCGATCTTGAGCGAGGCCTTGAGCTGGTCGGGCTGCACGACTTTCGCGAGCGTCGAGCCGGGGTCCACGTGCTCGCCCACCTGGTGGGGCAGCTCCGTCAGCACGCCGGCGATGCCCGCGCGCACCTCCAAGGCCGCGCGCTGCCGCTCCTTGAGCGCGAGCAGTGCCTTGCCCTCGTCCACCTTGGTTTGCTGCACCTCAAGCTGCGTGACGATGGCCTGCTCGTTGACCTTCAGCCGGTCGGCCTCGATGCCGCCGCGGGTGTTCAGCTCGTCGGCTTTGCCTTTCGACGCGCTGTAGGTGAGCCCGGAGATGACGCCGAGGTCATACAGAGCTTTGTCGGTCGCGGCCTGCTTTTGCGCTTGCGACTGGTCGGCATTCACCGTGGCCGCGCCCGCGCGCTGGGTCATCAGGTCGCTTTGGAGCTTCGCCTTCAGGTTGGTCAGCTCGACTTGCGCGCTCCGGAGGCCGAGCTGCGCGTCCAAAACATCCTGCTCCAGCTGCGGGTCGGTCAGGTCCATCAGGACTGTATCCGGAAGAACTTTTGCGCCGGGCAGCACGCGCAGGCGCACCACGGTGGCCTCGGTTTCGGCGGGGATGAGCCGGATTTTGTCCTCGCGGGGCACCAGCGTCCCGATGCCGCGCACCTGGCGCACCATGGGCCCGCGCTTGACCGTATCGGTCCAGACCGTACTTCGTTCCACGGAAGGAGCGGCGGGTTTGAGGCGGGCGACGGCGAAGCTTGCGCCCCCCAGCAGCATGAGGACGAGGAAGCCGAGCAGCCAGCGTTGGCGGTTGCGTTTCTTTTTGAGGTCGGGGCGGGCGATGTCCATACGCCTTATCTACTGGCACGTGAATGGCCAAACTTGGGTTGGCGTAAGTTGTTGATTCTTCGTTCGGCGGCCCTGAAAAAGTGTCCGGAAATGGACGGTGTGTTCGGAAATGGACAGTTTGGTCCGGTGCGAATCGCTCCATCGGGAGGCGTACCATGACCGCATGAGCGCCGCGCCCGTCCCCGCTGTCGACACCAAACCCCGCATTCAGGCCAAGCCCGGCGCGCGCTACCCGGACGGTCCTTCGACCTTTCGCCGCATCGTGAGCGGCAAGATGCTGCGGCAGGCGAAGATCGCGGACCTGCGCGAAAATGCCCGGCAGTACGGCGACCTGGTCCACATCCGCGCGACCGAGGGCCACGCCTGGCAGTTCAACCACCCTGAGCTCATCCAGGAGCTGGTGGTGAACCGCGAGCGCCAAAACCGCCGGGTGCTGACCATGCAAAAAGCCCGCACCGTGCTGGGCGACGGACTGCTCACAAGCGAGGAGCCGCTCCACATGCGGCAGCGCCGCTTGGTCGCGCCCGCATTCCACCGGCAGCGCATCGCGGGGTACGGTGAGGTGATCGGGCAAGTCGCCGAGCAGATCGAGGGCGCGTGGCAGCCCGGCGAGCGCGACGTCCACCCGGACATGCTGGTGTTGGCGCTGCGCGTAACGGGCAAGTGCCTGTTCGACATCGACTCCGAGCCCGAAATACGGCGGCTCGCGCGCACGGTGCAGGTGTTTCTCGGGCCGCCCCCTCCGGTATGGGTTCCTGCAAGCCTCTTGGAAGTGCTGCGCAAGCTGCCCATTCCGCCTGTGCGGCGCGTGCAGGAAGCGCTCGGGGAGTTCGACCGGAGCCTGTATGCGATGATCGCCGACCGGCGCAGGAACCCGGGCGACCGCGGCGACCTCCTGTCCATGCTCCTCGCGTCCGAAGACGGCGAACGCATGACCGACAAGCAGGTGCGGGATGAGTGCTTCACCATCATGCTGGCCGGGCACGAGACGACGGCCAACGCCCTGAGCTTCACGCTGTGGCTCCTGGCCAAGCACCCTGAGATTCAAGAGCGGGCGCGCGCTGAGGCCGTGGCCGTGCTGGGCGGGCGCACCCCGGGCGCGGAGGACTATCCCAAGCTGCCCTACCTGTATGCGGTCTTCGCCGAGTCCATGCGGCTGCTGCCGACGGTGTGGGTGTTCGGGCGCGCGTGCGGGCCGGAGCCGTACCAAGTCGGGGGCTTCACCATCCGGCCCGGCGACACGCTGATCGCACCGCAGATCGTGGTGCACCGCGACCCGCGTTGGTGGGCGAACCCCGACCGGTTCGACCCTGGGCATTTCCTGCCCGAAAAACCAGGCGACGCGAAAAGCACCCGGCCCCGCTTCGCCTACTTCCCGTTCGGCGGCGGCTCGCGCCAGTGCATCGGCGAAAGCCTGGCCTGGATGGAAGGGGTTTTGTCGCTCGCGGCCATCCTGCGCGGGTGGCGTTTGCGCCCGCCGCCGGGCGCGCCGGAGGAGCTGCCGATTCTGGAGTCGATCAACTTACGGCCCAAGCAGGGCGTGCGCTTAGTGCTGGAGCGGTGCTGAGGCTCCGCCCGGGAGCGCCCGAGCGAAGAACCGGAGCACCCGCTCGTCGGCGTCGCGGAGCGCATCGGGCGTAAGCACATGCCCTTCGTTTGGGTAAATATGCTGTTCGCAGAGGAGTTCGGCCTCCGTGCACAGCCGGGCAAGCTGGAGCGCGTTGTTTACGGGAACTTCGATGTCGCGGCCGCCGTGCAGGATCAGCAGCGGCGGCATGCCTTGGAGATCGCGCAGGGCGTAATCCGGCAGGCTGCCGGCCAGCTCCGCCACGGCATCCGGTCCATGGCCTTCACTGCCCAGCGCAAGGGCGATGGATGCGCCGAGTGAGTAGCCGAACAGGACTGTGTGCCCGCTCGCGCCCGCATCGGCCATGGCTCCGCGGACGGCCGCGACCCAAGCGCGGTAATTTTCCTCAGTCGGCGCAACGCCGCGACCTGCCTCTAGGTAGTGCGGCAGGATAACGTGGAAGCCCCGCCGGGCAAAGAAGCCTGCCTGCTCCCGCAGGAACCGGCCGGGGCCGCTTGCGCCGTGGAGGAGTATGAGGAGCCGCGGGCTATTCGCACTGCCGAAGCGCTCGGATGAAATGCGCAGCGTTCCGGGCGCTTGTGCACCCGCTGCTCCGAACAGTGCGAGCGCCGCCGCCAGTCCCCTCCAAAGCACACCCATGCTCATTGAGGTTGTGCGCCGTACACCCTGTACCGCGGCCTTTGCCCAGTGTGGAGCCCCGCGTCGCTTTCATTGACCAGCGGGGCCGAAGCCGCGGCTGCCCGTACCCGCACGCCGCTTACCTTTGTCCGAACCTCCAGCAAGTGCGAACCTGCCGTGCCGCCCTCCGGGCGGGGAAAGCTGAGGATATAGCGCTGCCGGAGGGCCCGCACCATGGTCTCCATGACCCCGCCCAGGTCGGCATAGGACGACGGAAGGCTGACGCCGCCGAGCGAGCTGACAAGCGCATCCAGGCCTGCTTGGTCGGGAACCGCCGAACCGGGAAAACTGCCGTCTCGCGAGTACCGGATCGCGAACAAAGCAACACCGCGCGACGCTGCGATTGCCCGTAATTCTTCAAGCGCGGCGGGGCTGAAGTTTTGTTCACCGTCGACAAGGAGCAGAACCGCTTTCCACGCATGACTTGTCGGATTTGCCTGCATCACCGCTTGCAGCACGTGATCGAGGGGCGGACGCGGGCAGGACGGGGCCTTCTCCAAGGCCGCCTGAAACACCGAAGGGGAAGCCGCGCGCGCAAGCAGTCCGCTGCGACGGGCGAAGCCCGCGGGCACCCTGTCGAGCGAACGCATGAGTCTGCACCCGGCGGCATAAAGCGACACGCTGTCTGTATTATCCAGCAGGTCCGCCGGCCAACCCTGCAAGGCTGCTTCCAAGGCGCGCGACAACGGCTCGGCCCCGCCCGGATTTGCATTTGGGTCCGCATCCGCGATTATGCTGAGGCCGATGGGCTCGGATGCTTCCACGCGCGCATAGCTGGGGTGGAACGGCGGTCCGCCGTCCAGGCGAATGGTGAAGCTGCCGCTGCCGAGCCCCGGCGCGGGCCGGAACGGCGGGCGAAACGCAAGCACCGGCACCTGAACCAGATCGGTGCTCACGCGGATGACCGTACTGACGGTTGAGGGAGCGGGAGCCGCCTGGCCGAACGCCGCCGTCGCATGGAGGGCGAGCGCGGCTGCGGCAAGAGCTTGCATGGCGGGCACTCTCACAAAACCTATACAGCCTTATGGTGGCGAATGCACCGAAAACCAGGAAAACTGCGATGGGGCGAACGGCAACCAAGCCGCATACTTCCTAGATACCTATTCCAGGATACCCATTCCAGTTGGAGAGCTTGGTCCGCGCCTCCTGCTGCCTTAAGGGATCGTTCGCTCGTAGATGCGGAAGCCGAAAGGCAGCTTCGGCTTCCCGCCCCAGCTGACTTTTTCGGTCGGCGTCCATTCGCTGAGAGGGCGGTAACGCTGGGCTAAGAGTTCAGAAAACAGATGCCAACTTCGCAGCTTCGCATAGGAAAAGTCAACGGGGCGGAGTCCGCATTCATCGCTGGTGACAATGAGATATTTCGGCATCGCGGCGAGAAAGCTGTCGAAGAATGCTTTTCGGTAGATAGCTTGACTTTTGCTGTCAGCAGCATTGCGCGGTGGAACGAATAAATAACAGTCATAAATAAATCCGGTCGCTTGCACAACGCGGGCATTGTAGAGCTGAGTGATGCACCCTCCAGCCTGGTCAAGGCATTGCGCCTCATGATCCAGCGATTGATTTCTCTTGAGATATTGGAGCTCATGCTGAAGTGCTGCACCATACTTGTCCGATGTCCCCGTAAAGCTCCCTATCGCCATGAGCGATCTTGGCGCGATCACCAATGTGCCGAATGCCAACCCTAAGCTGGAGGCAAATACAATCCACCGGCGATTGCTTGCCAAGCCGGCCTCAAAGGATTGGGCGGCGAGCAGCAGCAAGAAAGCTTCTGATGGGTAGCGGTGGTACGGATAGCCGCGGCCCTGGATGATGAAAGAAAGGATCCCGAATGCAAAACCTATCAACAAAACAGCTGATTCGGCTTTCAGCCATGTCTTTTCATGCCAAGCAAGCGGCAGCCATGCCGCAAGGATTCCCAACATTACAGAAGAGACGCAGCCGCTGATAAGCGCTTTCAGCGGCAAGCGAAACATGTCGGCATGCAGTGGAACGAGGTGCCCCATGATGAAAGCAAATGCTTTAAAGGCATGCCAGTGAAGAATCATGCCGAGCGCCGCGAGCGGTGCCGCCAGCGAAGCAGTTGTTATGAAAGCCGTCACCCGCGGCGGAAAGGCGCGCTGCTTGCGCCACTCAAGCCAAAGAACCGCAAGCCAAGCCGGAAGGAGAACAAAGGCGAGCGGTTTGATAATTGCGGCGATGCCTATGCATAACCCGGCTATACCACTCAGCACCCGATGAGCTGCGTCAGCTTTTCTTATGATCCTCACAAGAGAACTTGCGGCAATTAACAGAAGAGCGGTCATGACAAGGTCGCGCTGGCCGGTTTCAATCAATCCATCCCTGCCGTGGATAAGCGCGAAAATGCTTGCAGCAAACAGCGCCGCGAACTTTTTACCGCCGCACAAGCTGACGTCAGCCAGTCCGATGATGCCCAAGAGCAAAAAGTCGAAGGCGCGCCACCCTGGCGCGCCGGTGCCGAACATGCGTATTGCTGTTGCTTGAATGAAGTACGTTCCAGGTAAGTTCAAATCCACGACATCCCGATACGGCGTAAACCCATGATGGTGGAGAAAGAGTATGTAGTGAAAGAGCGGGGCATCCCCGACAAGCAGCCAGTGCCTTGACTCAAACACGTAGGCGGCCGCGCATACGATAAGCACGAATGACAGCAATACTTTATAGAAGCCCGCAAGGCGCCCCGGAATCAGCGGGATATTGTTATCTGCATCCCTAATCAAGATATAGCTCCGAAGCCTGCGACAAAGTCATTGTATCTCCACGCCCGAGAAGCTGATTGCCGCGGCGCACCGCTCTGTTGCTTGCGCGAGATGCCGCGTCCGCAAATACGCACCATGCGCGTGACAGCAGCGCGGCCCATGTACTAGCCTTCTTCACAGCACAAGTAAAGGAGCCCGCCATGCCGGAAGCCGTTTTTGTTCCTCACCCCTCCTGGCAGGAGTTTGCGCCCGAGGACATGCGGGCGCGGGCCGCGGAGTTCCGCGCGAGCCTGGAGCGGCGGCGTACGGTGCGCGAGTTTTCCCCGCGGCCGATCCCGCCCTCGGTGATCGAGGACTGCCTCTGCGCCGCAGGCACCGCGCCGAACGGGGCCAATCTGCAGCCTTGGCATTTCGTCGTGGTCGCCGACCCTGGGGTGAAGCGGGAAATCCGCGCCGCCGCCGAGCGCGAGGAGGAAGAGTTCTACCGGCATAAAGCCCCGAAGGAGTGGCTCGAAGCGCTCGCGCCGCTCGGGACCGACCCGCACAAGCCGTTTCTCGAAACCGCGCCTTGCCTGATCGCGATCTTCGCGCAGTCATGGAGTCCGCTCCCGGACGGCGGCAAGCTGAAACATTACTATGTGCAGGAGTCAGTGGGCATCGCGACCGGCTTCCTGATCGCCACGGCGCACCATGCGGGGCTCGCAACCCTGACGCACACGCCGAGCCCGATGGGCTTCTTGAACGGGCTGCTCGGGCGGCCCGCGCATGAGCGGCCGTTCCTGCTGTTGGTGGTGGGCTACCCGGCCGAGGGCGCGACCGTGCCGAGCATCCGCAAAAAGTCGCTCGGGGAGATCGCGACATTTGTCTAAGACCCTGCGAGTGGCCATTGCTCAGGCGGAGCCTGTGCTCAATGACCTGCCCGCGACTATGGAAAAGACTCTGGCGCTCGCACGGCAGGCCGCCGCGGACGGAGCGCAGTTGGTCTGCTTCGGCGAAACCTGGCTGGCGGGCTACCCGGCGTGGCTCGACCACTGCCCGGAAGCCGCCTTGTGGAATCATGCGCCGGTGAAGGAGCTGTTCGCGCGCATGCGGGCGAACGCGGTCGTGGTGCCCGGCCCGGAAACGGAAGCCTTGGCGGCGCTGGCCGGGGAGCTCCGCATCGGGCTGGTTGTCGGCGCGAACGAGCGCGCGGGCAACACGCTTTATAACGCGCTGCTGTTGTTTGACGAGCGGGGCCGGCTCGCGAACCACCATCGCAAGCTGGTGCCCACCTACTCCGAGCGCATGGTGTGGGGCTGCGGCGACGGGCACGGCCTTGCGCCCGCCCCCGTTCACAGCGTGCGGACGGGCGGGCTGGTGTGCTGGGAGCACTGGATGCCGCTCGCGCGCCAGCATATGCACGCAGGAGGCGAGCAGGTGCATGTCGCCGTGTGGCCGACCGTGCACGAGATGCACCAGGTGGCGAGTCGCCACTATGCCTTTGAGGGCCGCTGCTTTGTGCTCGCCGCCGGGCAAATCCTCCATGCGGGGCAGCTGCCTTTACCCTCCGGCAAACCTCAGGAGGAGCTTGTGCTGCGGGGTGGCTCGGCGGTGTACGCGCCCGACGGGCGGGCAGTGGCCGGGCCCGTATTCGACCGCGAAACAGTTGTACACGCCATGCTGGACTTGGCTGAGATCGACCGCGAAGCCATGACCCTCGACGTCGCCGGCCATTACGCGCGGCCGGATGTTTTCGAAGCAGCTTTCAGGCCGGGCCCGCCGCGCGCTTGAGCCGACCGCAAATCTGTCAATGTCGACTATTTACTTTTTCTTGAAACTTTCCTTCCATTTGCATCTCTAAAGTGGCAATGCGCCGAATGTTTTCAATCCCGCGCGGTAGTTGCCTCCCGGCCTGCACACGCGCCTGTCCTGCAGCTCATTCCTGTTGTTCCCGGTCCTCTGCTCTGTAAGCGCAACGCCCGGACCCCAACCGACAGGAGCCGCACCTTTGAAACTTCCAATCTTTCTGTGTTTCGCGAGCGCCGCCGGCGCCCAAGTTGTCGGCGGTACAATCGCAGGTTCGGTGACCGATGCGACCGGCGCTATCATCCCCGGCGCAACCGTGACCGTGCACAACGAGAACACGGGTACGGAGCGCCGCCTCACCGCGGATGCCGGAGGTGAGTTTTCCGCGCCCTCGGTTCCGGTCGGCACGTACACCGTGACGGTCGCCGCGCCGGGCTTCGGCGAGCTGCGGCGCATGGGCGTCGCGCTCACCGTGGGCCAGACGGTGCGGGTGCCGTTGGTGCTCCAGGTATCCGATGTCGCCCAGCAGGTCACGGTGGCCGACGTGCCCGCGACCGTGAACCTATCGACCCAGCAAACTTCCGGTCTGGTGAGCGCGCGCCAGGTAAAGGAATTGCCGCTGAACGGCCGCTCCTTTGACCAGCTGCTCACCCTCAATCCCGGCATCGTGAACTACACGGCGGAGCGCTCGGGCGCGACCGGCACCTCCAACTCCGCGGTCGGCAACCTATTTACCGCGACCGGCCGCCGCCCGCAGGACAACCTGTTTTTGCTGAACGGGATCGAGTACACGGGCGCGTCGCTGATCGACCTGACGCCCGGCGGCGCGAGCGGGCAGCTGCTGGGCGTAGACGCGGTGCGCGAGTTCAACGTGGTCACCAACACGTACGGCTCGAACTACGGCAAACGCGACGGTGCGCAGGTGTCGATCGTTACCGAAAGCGGCACAAATCAGCTGCACGGCTCCGCGTTCGAGTTCCTACGCAACGCGGCGCTCGACGCGCGCAACTTCTTCGACCAGGCGCAAAAGCCGCAGTTCCAGCGCAACAGCTTCGGCGGGGCGCTCGGCGGGCCGCTGAAGCACGACAAGAGCTTCCTGTTCGGCAACTACGAGGGTTACCGGCAGAACCTCGGCATCACCGATGTGACGCTGGTGCCGGACAACCAGGCCCGCGCGGGACTTTTGCCGGATGCGAACGGGGTGGCCCGCCCGGTCGCGCTTGGGCCCGGCGTCGCGGGCTTGCTGGCGCTGTGGCCCGTGCAAAACGGGCCGGAACTGCTGAACGCGCAAGGCTTGCCCACCGGGATTGCCGAAGCGTTTTCCTCGCCTTTGCAGCGCATCCGCGAGGACTTCGGCACGGCGCGCTTCGACCAAAACCTGACCGCGAACGACCTGCTGTTCGGCGTCTGCACGGTCGATGACTCCGCCGCGAACACCCCCACGCAGAACCCGCTTTCGCTCATCGACCTGACCCTGCGAGAGCAGGTGGCGAGCGTGCAGGAGCAACACGTGTTCTCGTCGCGGCTGTTGAACACGGCGCGGTTCGGGTACTCGCGGGCCGGTTTCTTCTTCAATGGGCAGGTCCCGGTCAGCTCGCCCACGTTTCTCGCGGGCCGTCCGGTAGGGGCGATTGTCATCGCGGGTTCGACGGCCTCAAACGGCTCCTCGCAGATCACAGGGGCGGGCGCGAACGTGGGTTCTGAGAATGCAACCGCGCGCAACCTGTTCACGGTCGACGACCACATCTTCTACACGCGGGGCACCCACCAAATCGAGGCGGGCGTCTGGGTGCAGCGCGTCCAGTCGAATGACAACCTGGCGCAAAACCAGTTCGGGCAGGCTTCGTTCGCCTCGCTCGCGACGTTTTTGCAAGGAACGGTCCGCACGTTCACCGTGGTTCCGCAGCCGAGCGAACTGGCTTGGCGCTCAACCTTCGGCGCGGGCTACATCGAGGACACCTGGAAAGCCGCGCAGCGGTTGCAGGTGAGCTACGGTCTGCGGGTCGAGTCGACCGACGGCTTCAACGAAGCGCAGGGCCGGGCGGGTGTGTACAACTTTACAAACGGGGTTATCAACACGAACCCGTCTGTCGGCTCGGCGGCGCTGACCAATAATCGCGCGCGCTTTTTGCCCGGGCCGCGCGTCGGGTTGGCTTGGGACGCGTTCGGGACGGGCAAAACCTCGGTCCGCGCCAACTTCGGCGTTCACTACAGCCTGCTCGATAACCTCGACTACCGGCTCGACCAGTCCGCGCCGTACAACACGACATTGAACTACTCCAACGTGCCCGTGGCCGACCCGACCGGCGGCGCGCCGGGGCTTCCGTCACCTTCGAACGTACAGCCGGACTTGGCCACGCCCACCGTCCTAGCTTGGGGCTTGCAGGTGGAGCAGCAGCTTGCGCCCGCGCTCTCACTCACGGTCGGCTATGTGGGGTCGCACGGATACCATCAGATCCTGTCGTCGGACCAGAACGAGCCCGCGGCCGTGACCTGCCCCAACCCGGCCTGCCCGGCAGGCACCGCGAACGGAACCATCTACTACCCGAGCACCGCGCGCCTGAACCCCGCACTCGCGAACACGACTTCGTGGACCTCAAACGGCAGCGGAAATTACAACGCGCTCGTGGTTGATGTCCGGCGGGATTTCCGCCGCGGCTTGCAGGTGCGCGCGAACTATACATATGCGAAAAACCTGGATGATGGCTCGGCGCTGAACACTTCTGTCTCCGCGAACACCCCGGCGTATGTTTCGTTTCCGGCAAATCCATCGCTGGACTACGGCCGCGCCGCGACCGATATCCGCCACCTGGTCTCGATCAATGGGGCGTATGAGCTGCCGTTCGGCGTGGGGCATGCTTTGCTTGCAAACCCGAAGCTGGACCGCGCCGTCAGCGGCTGGACGCTGGCCACGGTTGCAAATCTCCAGACCGGCTTCCCATTCTCGCCGCAGCTCGGCTACAACCCCACCGGCTCGGGCGACACGCGCAACCCGGTGCGCCCGGACGTGAACCCGAACTATCGCGGGCCGCTGTACACAAGCGGCGGCACCCGCGCGCGGGCGACGCAGTTCTTCGCGCCCGCGGCGTTCCAAGCGCCCGTGTACGGTACGGTCGGCAACGCGGGCCGCGACACCTTAACGGGGCCCGACTTCTACGAGTGGGATCTGTCGCTGCTCAAAAACATCGCTCTGACCGAGCGCGCCCGCATCCAGTTCCGGTCGGAGTTCTTCAATCTCCTGAATCACACCAATCTCCAAACGCCGAACGAGGTGGTGTTCTCGTCCGGCCCGACGCAGGGCACGGCGGCGAACCAGGCTGCGGCTGCCGTCGCGAGCCCGACCGCCGGGGTGGTGACCTCGGCCGCCCCGTCTCGGCAGATCCAGTTCGGGTTGAAGGTGCTGTTCTAATGCGCGAGATCGGGGTCATGCTGAGCAGAGCGAAGGACCTGCTTTTTCGCCCTGTCCGGCAAAAGCAGATCCTTCGCTTGCGCTCAGGATGACCCCTTCTGTGAGCCGCATGTGAGCCGCAGACCCATAATCCTGCGGCTTGGGCAATACGAAGATGAATCCAAAATTATCCTTTCGCACTCCTATTGTTATGCGCAGGCATTGTCAAACTTGCTGTTGTCTCTGACCACCCTTCCCGTCCCGCGCTTCCGCCACAAGCCTGAAAAGGAGACCCGCCTCAGCGTGACTGCCGCCCCGTCAGCACCGGTTCCCGCAACCCGCGCCCGCTTAGGCCACCTCGGTTTGTTGGAGGCCGAGTCGATCCACATCCTGCGCGAGACCGCGCAGGAGTTCGAGCGGCCGGTGATGCTGTATTCGATCGGCAAGGATTCATCAGTCATGCTGCGGCTCGCGCAGAAAGCGTTCTACCCCGGCCCGATTCCGTTCCCGCTGCTCCATATCGACACCGGCTACAAGTTCCGCGAGATGCTCGAGTTCCGCGACCGTATCGCGCGCGAGGTCGGGGCGGAGCTCCACGTGTGGCGCAATGAGGCGGCGCTCGCGAACGGCACCAACCCCATCGCGCTCGACACCAAGCGCTGCTGCGGCCTCCTGAAGACACAGGCGCTGCTCGACGGCCTGAACCATCACGGCTTCACCGCGGCGTTCGGCGGGGCTCGGCGCGACGAGGAAAAATCCCGTGCCAAGGAGCGCATCTACTCCTTCCGCGACCGCGCGGGGCAGTGGGACCCAAAGAATCAGCGCCCCGAGCTGTGGAACCTGTATAACGCCCGTGTCCATCCGGGCGAGTCGATCCGCGTGTTTCCCCTGTCGAACTGGACCGAAATGGACGTGTGGCAGTACATCCACGAGGAGCGGATTCCCGTGGTGGACCTGTACTTCGCGCGGCCCCGGCCCATGTACGTGCGGGGCGACGCGCTGATTCCGGTCGAGCAGAGCTTCGTGCGGCTGCCGGGCGAGGAGCCGCAGATGGTCAAGTGCCGGCTGCGCTCGCTCGGCTGCTCACCCTGCACGGGGGCGATTCGCTCCGACGCCGACACAATCCCGGCGATCATCGAGGAGATCCTCGGCTTCCGTTCGTCTGAGCGCGCCAACCGGGCCATCGACCACGACCAGGAAGGCTCGATGGAGCTGAAAAAGCGGGAAGGGTACTTTTGATGGCCGGATCGCAGAACGGCGCGCCCACCCACGAACCCGAGGTTTGGGATGAGAACGTCCGAGATTACAACCCGCGCTTCGGGCACGCTCCCAAGCCTGAGCCGGTGGAAGTGTCGCCGGGCTTTGACGTGGCCGCCTACCTGGCCGGGGAGCGAGCGAAAGACCTGTTCCGGTTCTCGACCGCGGGTTCGGTCGACGACGGGAAATCGACTCTGATCGGGCGTCTCTTGTACGACACGCAGTCTGTGTACGAGGATCAGGTCCGGTCGATTGAGGGCAAGGGAACGACCGCGCCCGGCGTACTCGATTTGGCTCTGCTGACCGACGGCCTGCGGGCAGAGCGCGAGCAAGGCATCACCATCGACGTCGCGTACCGCTATTTCTCGACCGCACGGCGCAAGTTCATCATCGCGGACACCCCCGGCCATGAGCAGTACACGCGCAATATGGCGACCGGCGCGAGCACGGCGGATGCAGCCGTGGTGCTGGTGGATGCGCGTAAGGGTGTTCTGCCGCAGTCCCGGCGTCATGCTGCGATCACCGCGCTGCTCGGGGTCCCGGAGGTGATCGTCGCGGTGAATAAGATGGACCTGGTCGGCTGGTCTTCGCGGGTTTTCGCCGGGATCGAACGCGAGTTCACGGAGTTTTTCGCGGGGCTCGGCTCCCGCGCCTCGCTGCACTTCATCCCGGTGAGCGCGCTGGCCGGGGACAACGTGGTCGAGCCCTCGGGCGCGATGCCCTGGTACGCGGGGCCGACCCTGCTGGAGCTGCTTGAAAACCTGCCGCCCTCGGCGCATGCAGACGCGTCGGCACCTTTCCGCTTCGCGGTACAGCGTGTGACCCGGCCCGACCTGGACTTTCGTGGATTTGCCGGGCAGATCGCTGCGGGGACGATCCGGCCGGGCTCGCCCGTGCTCGCGCTGCCTTCGGGCCGGCGTTCGCGCGTGGATCGTATCGTGACCTTCGACGGCGACCTACCCGAAGCCGCCGCGCCGCTTTCGATCACGCTCACGCTTGAGGATGAGATCGACCTGAGCCGGGGCGACATGCTGGTTTCGCCCGAGACTCCGGCGGAGGTCGCGATCCGGTTCACGGCCTCGCTGGTGTGGATGGATGCCGCGCCGCTCGACCCCGCGCACCGCTACCTGGCGAAGCAAACCAGCCGGACGGTGGGCGCGTATGTGCGCGCCGTCCGCGGCCTTGCCGACGGAGGCGCGCAGCTTGAGCTGAACGGCATCGCCACGGTCGAGCTCGAAACGCTGCAGCCGCTCGTGGTGGACCGCTACGAGCGCAACCGGCACACCGGCTCGTTCATCCTGATCGACCCCGAGACGAACGCGACGGTTGCGGCGGGGATGATCCGGGCTGTCGGCTCTGCCGCGATTGAGGACGGCCCCATTACTGCCGAGGAGCGCGCTGCTCTTTGGGGCCACTCCGGCGCTGTTCTGCGGCTCGAAAGCCCGGCGGCGCTCGCGCATGCGCTCGAACGCGCGCTGCTGCGGCGCGGCGCGTTTGTGCTTCGCGCGAGCCTTACGCAGGCGGTCGAAGCAGGCGCGCTTGTGCTCGCTCACACAGAATCTGTTCAAGCCAAACTGGCCTTCGCGCAAGAAGAGCATGTGCTCCCCAGCGACACGCAGGCGGCAGTAGGGGAAGCGCTCGCCCTGCTCGAACGCGCGGGAATCCTCCGAAAGGAAGTGCGCTCGTGACCGAAACTCTCCCGCTCCGGACGGAACTCGCAACCCAGCTCGCGCACATCCGCGAACTGCTCGCCCGCGAACTCGCCAGTGTCGGTGAAGCCGAAGCCTGCCTGACCTGCTCCTTCCAAGCCGAGGACGTGCTGCTGCTCCACCTCACGCGCGAACTGCGTCCGCGCATCCCGGTGCTGTTTCTCGATACGGGCTACCACTTCGCGGCAACTTACGAGTACCGTGACCGGATCGCCCGCGAGTGGGAGCTGAACCTCCGCAACCTCCAGCCGCGTGTGAGCGTGGAAGAGCAGGAAGCCGAGCACGGCCTGCTCTACAACCTCGCCCCAGATCGCTGCTGCGGTTTGCGCAAAGTGGAGCCGCTGTTTGCAGAAGTAGCGAAATACAAAATCTGGCTCACCGGCCTGCGCCGCGAGCAGGCCCGCAGCCGCGCGGCGCTCAAGGAGATTGACGACTTCACGCTGCCGAGCGGCATCACGGTCCGCAAGCTGAGCCCCTTTGCCGATTGGTCCACCCGCGATGTGTGGCAGCTCGCGCAGCACTTCAGCATCCCGCTGCTGCCGCTCTATGACTTGGGCTACAGTTCCATCGGCTGCGAGCCCTGCACCACGCTCCCCACCGACCCCAACGACCCGCGCTCCGGCCGCTGGGCCGGTAAAAAGGTCGAGTGCGGGATCCACATCCAGACATTGCCGCCCGCCGTGTCGGCCTAAATGGAATACCTGATCGGGTTCACCATCGCCGTGTTTATCGCGCTCACCGGCGTCGGCGCGGGCACCATCACCACGCCCATGCTGGTGCTGTTCCTCGGCGTTCCGACCACGGCGGCGGTCTCGACCGGCCTTTTGTTTTCAGCTGCGGTCAAGCTGGTGCTCGCGCCCGCACAGGTGCTGCGCAAGCAGGTTAACTGGCGGGTGCTGGGCTACATGCTGGCCGGCGGCCTGCCTGGGGTTCTGCTTGGGTCTTTTGTGCTCAGCCGGCTTGCGACGGCCGGTTCGCGGCAGGTCACCAACCTGTTGCTGGGCGCGGTACTTGTGGTCACGGCGCTGTACCAGATTGGGTTTTCCTTCCGCAAGCACGACCCCGACGCCCCGCGCCGCGACCGGGCCCGTTCGCTCGGCTGGTTGATGTTCCCGGTCGGGGCGGAGGTGGGCTTTTCCTCGGCCGGGGCCGGGGCGCTGGGCACGGCTGCTTTGCTTTCGCTCACCACATTGGCCCCGGCGCAGGTGGTCGGGACGGACATCCTTTTCGGCTTTGTGCTTTCGCTTGTCGGGTCCGGCGCGCACCTGTTCGCCGGCTCCCTCGAAAGCGGGCTGCTGCAGCGTTTGGTGATCGGCGGGATGTTCGGCGTGATCGCCGGGACCTTTGCCGCGCGCTGGGTTCCGCGCCGGCCCTTGCGCTTCGCTCTGTGGATTTGGCTGCTGGTGATCGGCACGCAATTTGTGTACAAGAGCGGCCTCGCGCTGATCCTGCACCATCCTTAACCGAGCAGGGCACTTGCCGCGATCGCCGCACCCGCGATCGCCGCGGTTTCGGCGCGGAGAATGCGCGGCCCCAGGCTTGCGCTCACCCAGCCGTTTTCCTTGAATAGGCGCGCTTCGTCCGGCGTCCAGCCGCCTTCCGGCCCTACGGCAAGCGTGGCCGCTTCCACGCCCGGCAGTACATCCGGCAGCATTACCCCGTGTTCGTTCTCATCGAGCAGCACGCACAACCCCGGCCATGGTCGGCCGAGCGCTTCCTTCAACCCTGTCGGCGGCTCCACTGTGGGCGGCGCGACCCGCCGCGACTGCCGCGCCGCCTCGCCTGCGATGCGCTGCCAACGCTCCGCGCGCGCCGGTGCTGCCTGCGCCAGATGCTTTTCCGTCCGGCGGGCGAGCACCGGCGCGATCCGTTCGACCCCCAACTCCGTCAGCTTTTCAATCGCCCACTCCATGCGGTCGAACTTCCATACGGCGAGCAGCGCGGTAAGCGGCAGGGCCGCATCGGCCGCGACCTCCTCCACGAGAGCGAACGCAACTCGCTCGTCGGAAACAGCCTCGATGCGGGCGAGCCAAACTCGGTTTTCAGCCGCGACCTCATACGTCGCACCGACCTGCGCCCGCAGAACACGCGCCAAATGCCGGGCGCTGCTCCCCACCAGGGCTGCTTTTGCTCCGTCCCACTCATCCGCGATCCAGCGCCGCCGTGCCATGCAGCTATTCTCGCAAGCAAAATCAAAGGCGCTCCAACGAGGAGCGCCTTTGAACCGACCGCTCGAATTTACTTCTTTTTCGCTTCGGTCTTTTTCGCCTCAGGCTTCTTCGCCGCCGGCTTTTTCGCGTCCGCTTTCTTGGTTCCCGCCATGCTGATTCTCCCCTTGGATGACGCGGCTTTTCCTCCGCGATACACGCACCATACGCGCGCGGTGTAAAGGGCTGTCAAGCACAAAAGCAGTGCAGGTTACCGTGGTGTTTTCAGCACTCAATTACATTCAGCGCGAGCCCGGCGAGCGAGGTTTCCTTGTAGCGCGACTGCATGTCCAAGCCGGTGAGGTACATGGTCCGGATCACCTGATCGAGCGAGACCTTGTGCCCGTCGCCTTCGTGCATAGAGATACGGCAGGCCTGAACCGCCTTAACCGCGCCCATGGCATTGCGCTCGATGCACGGGATCTGCACAAGGCCGCCGATGGGATCGCACGTCATGCCCAGGTTGTGCTCCATCGCGATCTCGGCCGCGTGCTCCACTTGGTTGTTTGACCCGCCGAGCGCCGCGGCCAAGCCGCCCGCCGCCATGGAGCAGGCCACGCCGACCTCACCTTGGCAGCCCACTTCCGCCCCGGAAATCGATGCATTTTCCTTGTACAAAATCCCGATGGCGGCAGCGGTCAGGAAAAAGCGGAGCAGCCCGTCGTCGTCGCCGGAGCAGTACTGGAGGTAGTAGCGCGCGACCGCCGGGACCACTCCGGCCGCGCCGTTGGTCGGCGCGGTTACGACGCGTCCGCCGGCTGCGTTTTCTTCGTTCACCGCCATCGCCCACACCGTCACCCAATCCAGAGGGCCGAGCGGGTCATGTGCTTTGCCTTCCCTAAGCCGCTCCGCCAAGCGCCGCGCGCGGCGGCGCACGTTCAACCCGCCCGGGAGGATGCCTTCCGCCGCGATGCCGCGCTCCATGCAGGCCAGCATCGCGGCCCAGGTCGCCAGCACGCCCGCGCGCACCTGCTCCGGCGTTTGGAGCGCGGCTTCGTTCGCGGACATGGTTTCCGCGATAGTCATACCTGCGTCGTCGGCCATCCGCAGCAGTTCCGCCGCGCTGCGGAACGGGTAGGGCAGCGCGCGTTCCGGTCCGACGGCCGGCTCTTCGCCGTCGCGAATGACGAAACCGCCGCCGACCGAAAACCAGGTTTGCGAGGCAAGCTCACGCCCGCCGGCATCGAGCGCGGTCAAACGGAGGCCGTTGGGGTGCTCCGTGCGCGCGCCGGGCGGCAGCATCGCGTTCCGCTGCCACAAAAGGCGTACCCGCACGGGCGTTTTGCCGAGCAGGAGCAGCATCCCGGCGGCCTCGGCTTCCGCGACCCGGGGTGCCGCCGCTGCGGGGTCGATCGTCGCCGGCAGCTCGCCCATCAGTCCCAGCAGCACCGCGCGGTCGGTTCCGTGGCCCTTGCCTGTAAGCGCGAGCGAGCCGTACAACTCGACCTGTACCTCGGCGGCGCGCTCCGGCTGCGCCAGCTCCTCGGCAAACGTGTACGCGGCCCGCATGGGGCCCATCGTGTGCGAGCTTGACGGGCCGATCCCCGGCTTGAACAGGTCGAAGAAACTGGTCTGCATTTCTTACGAGCATAGCTCTTTCGGGGCGGTACCTAGGTACTGCGCACGGTACTTTGGTGCCTTGCCTGCGCGCGCCGCGGGCCTTACGCTGCCTACAAGTCACCTTACAAACTTTGAGGGAGCTGCTGTATGGACAAGCATAAGTTCATCTTTGTCCGCTGGCCGAACGGCGAATGGACCATCGCGCTCGACCGCGAATACGACTTCGTCGAGATCGAAGAGTTTTAGCGCCCGTGCTCGCGAAAGCCCGCAGCGCCGCCGTGTACGGCATTGATGCCAACCTGATCGACGTGGAAGTCGACTTCTCCGGGGCTAAGCTCATGGAGGACCGCTTCTACATGGTCGGCCTGCCGGACTCAGCCGTGCGCGAATCGCGCGAGCGGGTGCGCACCGCGATCAAGAACTCGGGCTTTCTCATCCCGCCGACCGCGATCACCATCAATCTCGCGCCCGCGGACCTGAAGAAAGAAGGCTCTGGGTTCGACCTCGCCATCGCGATCGGGATCCTTCATGCTTCGGGTGCGATGGAGTGCAAGGGTCTCGCGGAGATTTTATTGATCGGCGAACTCGGCTTGGACGGCCTGCTGCGGCCGGTGCCGGGCATGCTGCCCATCGCAATCCTGGCGCGCGACCGAGGCATCCGCACGTTGATCGTCCCGAAAGCAAATGCGCGCGAAGCCGCGGTGGTCGACGGCGTGGACGTGTATCCGGCGGAATCGCTGAACTGTGTACGTAAGCTGCTGAACGAACTCGCCGCTGGGGGCATCCAGACCGCGCCCTGCAAGGTGGAACCGCGCTCACTGCTCCAGGAAGAACAGCATTTTCATGTGGATTTCGCCGATGTGCGCGGGCAGTCCACCTCGAAACGCGCGCTGGAAGTAGCGGCCGCGGGCGGCCACAACATCCTGATGATCGGGCCGCCGGGCTCGGGTAAAACGATGCTGGCCAAGCGCCTGCCGACGATTCTCGCGCCGCTGACCTTGGACGAGGCGCTCGAAACGACAAAAATCCACTCGGTCGCGAGCGTGCTCGACCCCGGCGCGGGGCTGGTGACGGAGCGGCCGTTCCGCGCGCCGCACCACACCATCTCGGACGCGGGCTTGATCGGCGGCGGCGCGGTGCCGCGGCCCGGCGAAGTGTCCTTATCGCATAACGGCGTGCTATTCCTCGACGAGCTGCCGGAGTTTCCGCGCAACGTGCTTGAAGTGATGCGGCAGCCGCTCGAGGACGGCAATGTGGTGATCTCGCGGGCGGCGATGTCGCTTTCGTTCCCGGCGCGGTTCATGCTGGCGGCCGCGATGAACCCCTGCCCGTGCGGGTACTTCAATGACAAATCGCGCGAGTGCCACTGCACCCCGCCGCTGATTCAGCGCTACGTCGCGAAAGTAAGCGGGCCCCTGCTCGACCGCATCGACATCCACGTCGAGGTGCCCGCGGTGCAGTACCGGGAGCTGCGTTCGACCGCCTCGGCTGAACCCTCGGCCGCCATCCGCGCCCGCGTGCTCGCGGCGCGCGGGGTGCAGCGGGCGCGCTTCACGGATGCGAAGCCGAAGGATGGGAAGCCGAAGGACGGGAAGCCGATGATCTATGCGAACGCCCAAATGGGCTCGCGGCAGATCCGCCAATTTTGCGAGCTCGCGTCCGATGCCGAGCGGCTGCTGGAGCGCGCGATGCAGCAGCAAGGCCTCACCGCCCGCGCCCACGACCGCATCTTGAAAGTGGCCCGCACCATCGCCGATTTAGCCGGGGAGCCGAGTATCGCGCTGCCGCATATCGCGGAGGCGATCCAGTACAGGACATTGGATCGGTCGTATTGGAATTGAAGCTAGAGCTATGGGTGAAACTGCTCAAGAATTTCAAGAACCGAAGTCCAACCGCCCATGGATTGAGCTTGCTGCACAGGGCAAGTTTGAAGCAATACCCGCGCCGCTTTCATGGCGGGATTCTGCTCCTCTCGCTTATTTGGTCAATGGCTATCAAGAGCTTGGGGCGGATGATCTGGGCAAGTTTGCCAATCGGCAGTACGAGCACGCTGAGAGAACTGGCCGATGGCAAGGCAGTGTACGTGAGCTGTGGTGCTATTGCGCTGCCGGTCAGCCTTTCATTCGCCGGCTCAGCTCGTCCGCAACCTGCTGTAACAATGCCGCGGGCACCTGCCCCTGCGCCAACTCCTTGGTGCCGCCGCCGCGCAATCCGTGGCTAGCCAGCACCTCCCGCAGCATGGCATCGCAGCCGGCGCTGGGCGCGTGATTGCAGGCCACGTACAGGGTCGCGGGTTCTTCGGCGCTTGAGGCCAGCACGGCAGCGGTGTGGGATACGGCGGCAAGCAGCTTTTGCGCGAGCAATTTAACGTATTCCGCATCCCGGTCGGGAAAGACGCGCACGACGAGCCGCAACCCGTCCACAATGTGCTCCTCTACGGCCAAACGCACCGCATGATGCCCGGCCAGCTCCTCGCGCAAGCGCACCCGCTCTTTAACAAGCGCTTTCGCTTCCGCCTGCACCCGCTGCACCGCCGAGGGGACGTCCGCCGACCCGACGGAAAGCAAACCGGCTGCTTCCCCGAGCGAGTCGAATGTCGCCCGCGCGGCCTGGACCGCGCGCAATCCGCATGTGAAGTGCAAGCGCAGCCCGGCTTTGATTCTTTCCATCCCGCGCAGCAGCACACTGCCGATTTCGCCGAGCGAGCCGACGTGGGTACCGCCGCAGGCGTTCAGGTCCACCCCGGGCATTTCCACCAGCCGGATGTCGCCCGAGCGCGACGGCAGCTTCCTGACCGCGCCTGCCGCCAGCAGCGCTTGCGCTTCCTCCTGCGAAACTGTGCGCAGAACGACCGGCAGGTTCGAGGCGATCAGCCGGTTTACACGCTTTTCCACCTCCGGAAGAGCGGCCGTCAGCGCTCCCCGGTCGGAAACGGCCAGGTCGACCGTCACATCTTCTTCGCCGAGGTGAAACCCGACAGTCCGTGCTCCGTATTCATCAGCCAGCACGGCCGAGAGAAGGTGCTGGCCGGAGTGCTGCTGCCGGTGGTCCGTCCGACGGTCCGCATCCACAAACCCGGAAACTGCAGTGCCCGCGAGGACGGGCTTGCGCACCGTGTGCCACATCTCGCCCGCTTCATCTTCCATCACTGCTTCGACCGGGATTTCCAGTTCCGCCCCGGACCGCGCCCGGGCTTTCAAAAGACCTGTATCCCAAGGCTGCCCGCCGCCCTCGGGGTAGAAAGCCGAGCGGTCGAGCGTCACCTGCCACACCTGTTCTCCGCCCGCGCGGGCGTACTCGCGGATGTCGGTCACTTCGGCTTCAAAATTGAGCAGTTTGGAGTCTTGCAAGTACAGTCGTTCCGTCAACGCCATGCTCAGTCAGATACCCGCGCCTTTGTACGGTATGCTCAGGCGGAGCAAACCCATGCCGGAAAACACCCTGCCCCGCGATGTGCCGCGCAATCTTAGACCCTATTTCTTGTGCTTTCTGGTAAAAGGCGAGCTGTGGGACAACCCAGAAGGTGCCGAGTCGCTGATGCCGGCACAGCTCGCGTTTTTGCGCGGGCAGATTGAAGGACACCGCTGCAAAACCGCCGGCCCGGTGCTCGACGGCGGGGAAATCGTGGGTTTTTCAATCTGGGAGGCGGCCGATGCGGAGGAAGCGCTGAAATTGGCACGCCAAGACCCGGCAGTGGCGGCCGGGCGGGTCGGGGTGCGGGTTCTATCGGTGATTCTGCCGGGGTTAGATGGAGTGCGAGTGGAGTTTGCCGGGTAGCGGTGATGCAAGCTGCGCTTTCGCAGCGACATAGTTACAGCAGCCTTCGCGAGCATAAATGTTTGAGTGGTTAATTTACACGGCTCTTGTCCAAGGATTGAACAACTCGAGATCAAGATGAGCGAAGTCTTTAACATTGCGCGTGACAAGGGAAAGGCCATGCTCCACTGCTGTTGCGGCAATCAGGCCATCCGGCACATGCAGAGCGATGCCGAAGCGTTTAGACTGCACAACCATCTGGCCCCAGCGCACTGCAATCTCATAAGTCACCGGCAATGCGCGTGAGCCGAACCACTTCGGCAGGCCGGTCTGTAGCCATATTTCCAAATCGCTGCGTCGCTTACCCGCAGTAAGATTTTCTACTCCGAGAAAGAGCTCGCCGAAAGTGATGACATTTGTGTACAGTGTATCGGGATCGGCACGCTCAAACCAGAGCAGCACTTGTTGACTCGGTACCGGCTTCGCGTATTCAGACAAAACATTCGTATCTACTAAGTACCCGTTCACAGATCTATCTGCCGAGGAAGATCTTTACTTCTTTGCAACTGCAAACCTGAGCCCCATAGCGGTGATTCTTTTAAGAATTGCGTAAAGTTTTGTTTCTTATCCGGCCTTCGCTGGACCGGGGTTGCGGTGTTGAGGGCTGCCATCAAAAATTCCTCAACACTTCGGAATTGGCCGCCTGCCATGCGCTCCTGAATCAGGATTTCCAGCTCGGGCAAATGAATTTCAATGGTCATGGCTGCCTCCAGTGTCTACAGCGAACTCATATTATGCAAGAACTCCGCATTGTTCCGCGTTTTGCCGAGCTTATCGACCAACAGCTCCATGGCTTCGGTCGGCGACAGCGGGTTGAGCACCTTGCGCAGCACCCACACGCGGCTCAGGTCGTCCTTCGTGATCAGCAATTCTTCCTTGCGCGTGCCCGAGCGCTGGATGTCGATGGCCGGGAAGACGCGCTTGTCGATCAGCTTGCGGTCCAGGATGACCTCCATGTTGCCGGTACCCTTGAACTCTTCAAAGATGACCTCGTCCATGCGGGAACCGGTGTCCACGAGCGCGGTGGCGATTATAGTCAGCGAGCCGCCTTCCTCGATGTTCCGGGCCGCGCCGAAGAACCGCTTCGGGCGCTGGAGGGCGTTGGAGTCGACGCCGCCCGACAGGATCTTGCCCGAGGGCGGGACGATCGTGTTGTAGGCGCGCGCCAAGCGGGTGATGGAGTCGAGCAGGATCACCACGTCGCGCTTGTGCTCGACCAGGCGCTTGGCTTTTTCGATCACCATTTCGGCGACCTGGACGTGCCGCGCGGCGGGCTCGTCGAAGGTGGAGGAGATGACCTCGCCCTTGACCGACCGCTGCATGTCCGTAACTTCCTCAGGCCGTTCATCGATCAGCAGGACGATGAGCGCGACTTCCGGGTGGTTCGAGGTGATCGAATTGGCGATGGCCTGCAGCAGCATGGTCTTGCCCGTGCGCGGCGGCGCGACGATCAACCCGCGCTGCCCCTTGCCGATCGGCGTCAGCATGTCCATGACGCGGCCGGAGATGGACTCGCGCACGGTTTCCATTTTGATCCGCTCCTGCGGGTAAAGCGGCGTCAGGTTGTCGAACAGGATCTTGTTGCGCGTTTCCTCGGGCGACTCGAAGTTGATGGCCTCGATCTTGACGAGCGCGAAATACTTTTCGCCCTCGTGCGGCGGACGGACATTGCCCGAGATCGTATCGCCGGTTTTCAAGTCGAACTTGCGGATTTGCGAGGGGGAAACGTAAATATCATCCGGGCCGGGCAGGTAGTTGTAGTCGGGCGAGCGCAGGAAGCCGTAGCCGTCGGGCAGGATTTCCAGCACGCCCTCTGCAAAAATCTGGCCTTCCTTTTCGCTTTGCGCTTGAAGGATTTTGAAAATCAAGTCCTGCTTGCGAAGGCCGGAAGCGCCGGGGATGTCGAGCGTCCGCGCAATGCGGCTCAGATCGGTTATGTTCTTTTCTTTCAGTTCCAGGATGGTCATCGGTTACCTATGGTGCATGGGGATGGAAGGCTCGGGAGGAAGCGGGGCGCCGGGGGCAGACACGGGCCGGGTGCTCGGAAGGGAGGG
>CAXTSB010000020.1:28742-36806 GCA_964246845.1 uncultured Acidobacteriaceae bacterium | reverse complement strand
GGTTTCCGGGTTCGCCGCGTCCGGGGGCGCACTCGCGGTGAAGCCGGTGTCGGAAGATGCGGGTGCCGTGCCGAATCCCGCCAGGTGCGGCGACTCTGGCGGAGGCGCGCCGCCCAGCCGCAGGAGCTCCGCGCGTGCTTGCGGCGCGAGCGGGTGGCGCGGGTAGCTCGCGAGGAACTGCGTAAACACGGCGCGGGCCGCCGCATCGTCGTGGAGGTCGCGGGCGTCCAGTTCACCCTCCGTCAGCAATGCGGGGACGGCAAACGGGCTCGCGCCGAAGTCGCGGCGCAGGAACTCGAGCTGCGATACGGCGGCGCGCAGGAGGCCGGGGTCATGGAAAAGCCGGCCCTCCTCGGCAAGCAGTTCGGAGACAGCCTCGACGCTCGGGGCGGCTTCCGGCGCGGCGCGGTCGGCATGGTAGACATCGCGGAACGCATCGAGCACCGGCGTGTACGCCGACTGGGTTCGGGCTGCGCGCGGGGCGGCGTCGAGCGCGGCCCGGAGGCGCAGGCCGCGTGTGTAGTTCGCGGATGGGCTTACCTGCGAAGCGCGGACGCGAGGAGGCGATTGCCCCGGGCGCGCCGGAACCGTTTGCGCCCAGGGGGCCAGTGCCGCCCAAAGCAGGCAGGCAAGCAGGGCGAAATGGGCGCGGCGGGGCATCGCTCCCTTTAGCAAACCACTGTTCGCGGGGAAAGTGGCGCGGGCGGGTAAAATTCGCTTGGTGTTCGGGATGGTTCCGGTTCCGTTTTGGAGCGGTTCCCAAAACGGAACGCCTGTTAAGCGAGCAGCTCGCCCGCGATCTTGGTTACGGAGGCAAGGGCGGCGGGAAGCTGCGCGGGATCCTTGCCGCCGGCTTCAGCCAGGTCGGGCCGGCCGCCGCCGGAGCCGCCGGCGAGCTTAGCAATCGCGCCCACGAGCTTTCCGGCCTGAATGCGGGCGGTCAGGTCTTTCGTCACCCCGGCCGTGAACGCGACTTTGCCGTCCTCGGAAGCAGACCCGAGCACAACCACACCCGACCCGAGCCGGGCGCGGAGACTGTCGACCAGCGTGCGCATTTGGCCGCGGTCGAGGTTGTCGACGCGCTGGGCGAGAACCTTGACACCGTGGACTTCCACCGCGGCATCGGTGGAGGCGGCGCTTGCGGCGGCTTTCATGCGCGCTTGGTCGAGTTCGCGGCGCAGGCGCTTCAGCTCGGGCTCCTGGAGCTGGAAGCGCTGACGGAGCGCCGCGGCCGGGTCTTCCGCCGCGTTTTCGCCGCGCTCGGTCGCGCGCGCGGCGGCGGGCTGGCTGCGGCGGCAGGCGTCGAGGGCGCCGGGCCCGGAGACGGCCTCGATGCGGCGGACGCCCGAGCTCACGCTCGACTCGCCGGTGAGCTTCAAGAGGCCGATTTCGCCGGTCGCGCCGGTATGCGTGCCGCCGCAGAGCTCGGTCGAAAAGTCGCCGATGCGGACGACCCGGACCTTATCGCCGTACTTTTCGCCGAACAGCGCCATGGCGTGGTATTGGTTCACGGCGACGTCGATGGGGACGTCGACCAGCGTGTCGACCTTGAGGTTGGTGAGGACCTCGCGGTTGACCAGGCTTTCCACGTCCGCCAACTCTTCGTCCGCGACGGGGGCGAAGTGGGAGAAGTCGAAGCGGAGGCGGCCGGGCTCGACGAGCGAACCGGCTTGTTTGACGTGCGGGCCCAGGACCTCGCGCAGCGCGGCGTGGAGCAGGTGGGTGCCGGTGTGGTTGCGGCGGGTCGCGGCGCGGCGGGTGGCATCGGCGACCGTGTCGACGCGGTCGCCTGTTTTTAGAGGCAGCCGGAGTGTGGCCTTATGGGCGCGGACGCCTTGGACGGGCTGCACGCAGCCGTGGACGTCGGCGACGACCGCGTTGTGGTCGTCCGTGAGCAGTACGCCGTGGTCGCCCTGCTGACCGCCGGAGTCGGCGTAGAAACTGGTGTGGTCGAGAACGATCTCGACCTCGTCGCCGGGCGCGGCGGCGGGGATGCCCTGGCCGTTCTTGACGATGGCGAGGACTTCGCAGCCGGTGGAGGTGGTTTGCGTGTAGCCGTCGAAAATCGTCTTAACGAGGTCGCGGAAGGGGGGGGAGGCGGACTGCTTCGTGCCGCCCTTCCAGGAGGCGCGGGCGCGGGCCTGCTCCTCCGCGCGAGCTTGCTCGAAGCCGGTCAGGTCGAAGTCTAAATCGGAATCTTTGACCGCATCTTCTATGTAATCGAAAGGCAACCCATAAGTCTCATACAGATGGAAAGCCTCTGATCCGCTGAATGTAACCCGACTTTGCTCGAGAAGATTGAGCACGTCTCTTCTGTGCTCTGTGGAAAAGGATTCGTGCCAGGCAAGTGTACTTGCCGTGCCGAGGCGCTCTTGCCTCCTTGCGAACAAATTAGCCCATTGTCTTGATACTGCCTCAATCACAACATCATCGGCCATCAGCCCACGATCCTTTCTATACCCGACTGCTATAGAGCGAAAATGCTCAAAGCGAGCTGAATAAATGGCGCTATCAAGCTGGTGAGAGCCTACTTCTATAACGCGTGCAAATTGCTGCTCCTCAGCTTCGATTGTTTTGCTAACACGATTCGCTGATTCAATTAGCTCTGGATAAGCTGTTCCCATCTCGTCGCGGACGGCCTGAACCATTTGTGATAAGAAGGGCTTATGCTGGCCGAGCAAACGTCCATGCCGGATCGCGCGCCGCAAGATTTTGCGAAGCACGTAGCCTCGGTTTTCATTTGAGGGGTTTACACCATCGGAAATGAGAAAAGTTGCGGATCGGGAATGATCGGCGATAATACGTAAGGATGCATCCGTACCTGCAGAGCCGACCCCATACTCTACTCCTGTAAGTTTGACGGCACAATCAATCAGAGATCTGAATAGGTCCGTTTCGTAATTGGACAGCTTGCCCTGTATAACGGCTGCGAGTCGTTCCAAGCCAGCGCCTGTATCGATGGACGGCTTTGGAAGAAGGTTAAATCCGCTGATCCTTTCTTCAGTATCAGCATAAACAGTGAAAGGTTCTGCGGCATACTCAGCTGTGATCGGAAGAACAGATCTGGATATTTCAAGTTGCCGGTCGAACTGCATGAAAACCAGGTTCCAAATCTCGACATACCTCTGGTCGTCGTGTGGAAACGGCTTGTCCTCCCCCGTCTCGCTCGCCTCCACCCCTAAGTCGTAGAAGATCTCCGAGCAGGGCCCGCAGGGGCCGGTCTCGCCCATCTGCCAGAAGTTATCCTTGGCACCCATCTCGAAGATACGCTCGGGCGGCACGCCTTGCGCGCGCCACAGGTCGTAGGCTTCCGCGTCCCGGGGTACGCCGTTCTCCCCGGCAAAGATGGTGACATACAGCCTGTCTTTCGGCAACCCGAACCACTGCTCGGAGGTGATCAGCTCCCAGGCGTAGGCAATCGCATCGGCCTTGAAGTAATCGCCGAAGGAGAAGTTGCCCAACATCTCGAAAAAGGTATGGTGCCGCCGCGTAAATCCTACGTTTTCCAGATCGTTGTGCTTCCCCCCGGCGCGGACGCACTTTTGCGAGGTAGTCGCGCGGTTGTAGGGTCGCTGCTCCAAGCCCAGGAAGACATCCTTGAACTGATTCATCCCCGCGTTGGTGAACAGCAGCGTCGGGTCGTTTTGGGGGACGAGCGAGGAAGAGTGGACGCGGCGGTGCCCTTTTTCCTCGAAAAAGCGCAGGAACATCTCACGAATTTCGTTGCCGGAGCGGAATTGCATACAGGAACAAGGGTAGAGGGTGGAGGGGAAAGGGTAAAGCCGGTACTAAAGCGGCCCATGTCTCAGAAGCGAGACATGGGCCACCCGGCCGCCCCGTAACTGCGGCCGTGCGGATGACGCTTTCGTGGCATTGCGCTCGTCCCGTATCCGTTTAAGCTGTAAGGACCTTCAGCAGAGTGTGAGGCGGTACTCGAGATGGGCCGGAAGATCGGCCTGACCGGCGTACTCGCTTACCAGGCGGGTACGCCGGTTCCAATGCTGGAGGTGGTGGTCTATGGACGCGAATACGTCCAGTTGGGTGCACTGCTCAGTCCAGATCGTGCTTGATTGGCGATTCTGGGCGGCAGTTGTAGCCATGGTGCGGCTGTCACGAAAGCGATAGCCTAGCGCAACCCGGTGGGATCACAGCCACCGGGCTGCTTTCGTTTTCGCTGACTTTATTAGACCACAGGTCGTATTACTCCGGAGCCGTTTCCAGCACCTGCCGCTGCACGCCTAGCCCTTCCCACAGCAGGACGGGCTCGGGTGCGCCCGGGGCGGTCTCGACGTGGAGGGCGTGCTTGCCCGCGAGGAGCGGGGCGCTGAGCGTCACAGGCTGCGCCGCGGCTTCGTTCGAGTTGCACACGACCGGACGCGGCTTCGGGCTTGCGACCGCGGGTTGGTCGTCGAGCGAGGCGCGCGCGGGCGCACGGGTGAGGACGTACAGGGTGTAGCCGCCGTCGGCGGGAACGGTGAACGTGCGGCCTCCCCCGGCCGCCGCAACCGGCGGAAGCGGGCGTGTGCCCAACACCACCGGCTCCACATGCCAGCTTTCCGGGCCGGCGGCGCCTTGGTCCGACACGCCGCCGTGGACGTGCAGCAGCACCCGGAAGCGGCCGGAGCCGTCGAGCAGGGTGCCCTGCGCGTCGGGGAACTTGTGCGTGACGGAGTGTCCTGCGGCGCGCGTGCCGTCGCCGAACAGCCATTCAAACTTACGGCCAGAGGCTTCAGGCGCGGCGGCGGTAAAGGTCACCGGCTGCCCCGGCTTCAGCAAGCCTGCGGAGTAGGTGAAGCTCACGTCGAGCGGGTTGGGCTCGGTTTCCGGGCCGTACGCCCCGTTCAGGACCTCGGTCGGACGGCCCTCGGTGGAAACGGTGTCGACCAGCGAAACCTGCCGCACCTGCCCGCTGAGGGTGGAGGCGACCATGCCGGGGCCGTCGAGCGCCCACACGTTCTTGAAGCGCACATCGCGCACCACGGGGTTGGGATAGCGGATTTGAAAGAGCGAGTACCAGTTCTCCAGGCGGATGTCTTGAAAAGAGTAATCGGTATGCCGGCCGATGCCGGCCGGATCGGCCCAAAGCTCGAAGAACGAAAATGGCACCTTGCAGTCGCCGAAGCCCGCGTGCAGCACGTCGATCCCGCGCATGTGAAAGTGGGCGGTCGAAAAGCTTTTCTCGGGCCAGCCGATGCGGACGATGTTGGAGATGGAGGTTGAAACCTCGGTGTTCTCGATCGAGATGTTGGTCACATCCGGGCCGGGCTTGCGGAGCAGCTCGGGGGTGTAGCCGTCCCAGTTGCCGTAGGCGGCGAAGACGTCGTCCGAAGCGCGGAGGAACGAGTCGCGCACGGTGGTGTCGCCGCCGCCCAGCCAATCCATGCCGTCCTGGTTGGCATCGGCTTTGGTGCCCGCGACGGCCTTGAAGTTGTAAAAGCCGATACCGCGTGAGTCCTTCATTTGGATCTGCCAGGTGCGGCTGCGGACCACGGTGGTGATGCCGTCGATCTCGATGTTGCGCGCGTCCCGCATGACAATCACGTGCCAGTTCGGCTGGCTGAAGTAGCTGTTGTCGTCCGCGCCGGTTTGGGGGCCGTCGTAGACGACCATGCCGCGGCCCCACACCTTGACGTCATGGACCTGCCAGAAGTTGAGCGAGCCGAAAACGACCGCGCCGGGGGCGAGATAGATGCGGTCGCCGGAGCGGGCGTCGATGGATTCACGGTGGACGCCGGGGCCGTACACGCGGGTTCCCGGCGGGATGGGCGTGGTTTCAGGCGGGTTCGCGAACAGAAACAGCATGTCGGCTTCAGCGAAGTGGTCGCCGGGGCGCGTGATGGTGAGCTTCGCCGGACCCGCGAGCGGGAAGGTGATGGTGGCCCCATGCCGGACGGGGCGGATCCCGAGGCGCATGGGCTGGACTTCCACGCCCCGGTCCCAGAAGTGCGGGTCGTCGGCGGTGACGGAGATGGTCGCGGGACCGCTGAGGTCGAAGTTCAGGAGGTAATAATTGGAAGCCGCGTGGACGACCGGTGTTTTTTGCCCGTTTACGGAAACGGTGTAGTGCGTGGAGCGGACCTCGTTCGGGATGGGGGCAAGCGTCGGGATGCGGGCGAGCGCGGGCGTGGAAACGGCGAGCAGAGCTGCGAGTAAAAGGGCTGGAGAAAAGCGAGGCATGCGTGTCGGCTCCGTTCAGGAAGACTTTACCGGAGGCCGGCGGAGGAGGAATGGCCGCCCGCGCGGCCCGAGTTTTTGATGGGATGGAAGCTCTGCAATCAAACGATTTTCCTGCTCGCAAGAGCTTTCTCGGCTGTGCTACAGTTCTCGCCGTTGTTCAGCCCCCACTGAAAGGACACCCTTGTATGTCGATGCTCGGCTTACTCTCAACAAAACCCGGCAAGCTGTCTCTCCTGCGCGGCACTTGCTGCGCGGCCGCCCTCGGCGGTTTGATCTTCCACGCCGCGACCGCTCAAGCCCAAAGCTGGAACCTGGTTTGGAGCGATGAGTTCAACGGCGCTGCCAACGCGCTGCCTGACTCCTCGAAATGGACCTACGACACGGGCGGCGGCGGTTTCGGCAACGGCGAGCTGGAAACCTACTGCTCGCCCAGCTACACGACCGCACCCTGCGTCGCGGGCCAGCTGAATGCCTTCCAGGACGGCAACGGCAACCTGGTGATCCAAGCGCGGCGCAACAGCCAAGGCCAGTGGACTTCGGCCCGGTTGAAAACGCAAGGTATTTATCAGTTCCAGTACGGGCGCGTGGAAGCGCGCATGAAGCTGCCGGTGGCCGACGGTTTTTGGCCGGCGTTCTGGATGCTGGGCGCGAACATCAACCAGGTAGGCTGGCCGCAGACGGGCGAAGACGACATCATGGAGTGGGTGCAGAGCTACGGCCCCTACACAACGTCGTCTACCTCGCACGGCCCCGGGTACTCGGGCGGCAACGGCATCGGCGCGCGGTATACCTTCCCGAATGGCGGGCGGGTGGATGACGGCGGCTACCACGTGTACGGGCTAATCTGGTCGCAGAACTCGCTCCAGTATTATCGCGACTCGACGAGCAATGTCTTCCTGACGATCACGCCGTCGTCGATCCCCTCGGGCGACCAATGGGTCTACAACAATCCCTTCTTCATCCTGCTCAACTTCGCCATCGGCGGGGGCGGCTTCCCCGGAACCACTGACTCGTCGACGCCGTCCTCCGGGCAGACATTGGTGGATTACGTGCGTGTGTACCAGGCAGCCGGGTCGGCCCCTGCTCCCGCGCCCACAAACCTGAACGGGACGCATGTGGTCGCGCCCGCGAACGCACCGGGGCAAGTGCTGGACGACACGGCGGCGAGCACGGCCAACGGCAACCCGATCGATATCTACAAGGCGAACGGGACGGGCGCGCAGAAGTGGGTCTTCAACAACAACGGCGTGCAGCCTTCGGGCTACTACAACATCGCGGTTTCGCTCGGGGCCTACTGCATGACGGCCACGGGCGCGAGCGGCGCGGCGGTGAACCTCCAGCCCTGCAATGGGTCGACTGCGCAGGCATGGGAGGCGATCGCGGCGGGCAGCAGTTATACCTTCCACCCGGCGACGAACACCGGGCTTTGCCTGGACGTGCGCTCTTCCGGCACGGCGAACGGGTCTGCGGTGCAGACCTACAGCTGCAACGGAACGAACGCGCAGACCTGGGGCTTGCAGTAACGTCCTGAAGTGGGACGGGGCAGCTTTTCCGTAGAAAGACAAAGCTGCTCCGTGCGACAATCGGAGTATCGCAGGAAGAAGTCCCGCAAGGTTTCTCGCGCCTCGCGGGAGTTTGTGCTACTTCCTGAGAAGCAGCACGAGTTGGACCAAGAAGAAGGCCAGCACAAACCGCCAGTCAATGGCGATTGTGAGGTCCACGCGAATGGAGGATGTATTCACATCCTTGTTCGGCTTCATATCGCAACACCTCCTCACCTCGGTCACGGCTTCCCGGTAGCTTCAACCACCCCGCGGCCCCCCGCTCCCGTTACCGAACACACGACCTCGGCGAGAAAGCTTGCGAAGTCTAGGGGAGCTTCCGCGC
>CAXTSB010000020.1:16451-28732 GCA_964246845.1 uncultured Acidobacteriaceae bacterium | reverse complement strand
CCCTTGCATGTCCCTGCGTCCATTTGCCGGTCTTCTGCTGTTTGCCCCAGCCGCCTTGCTCGCCCAAGCACCGCACCCGCTCACGCAGGCTGAAAAGCAGCGTGTCGACGAGCTTGTCGGCAAGATGACGCTCCAGCAAAAGCTCGATTACATCGGCGGTACGGGTTTCGCTACGCGGCCCGTGCCCTCACTCAACCTGCCTGCTTTTGAAATGTCGGACGGTCCGTTCGGCACCCGCTCCAATGCAGGTTTTCCGTCAACGACCTATGCAGCCGGCATCGGCTTGGCGGCGAGCTGGGACCGTGATTTAGCGTCGCGGGTCGGTGGGGGCATCGGGCGGGATGCGCGGGCGCGCGGAGTGCATTACATGCTGGGACCGGGCGTGAACATCTACCGCTCGCCGCGCAATGGACGCAACTTCGAGTACTTCGGTGAGGACCCGTTTCTATCCGGGCAGATCGCCGTCGGCTACATCACGGGCATGCAGGCGCAGGGTGTGAGCGCGACGGTCAAGCATTACTTGGGCAACAACTCCGAGTACCTGCGGCACGACTCGGACACGGAGATACCCGAGCGCGCATTGCACGAGATCTATCTGCCCGCGTTTGAAGCGGCGGTGAAGCAGGGGCACGTCGGCGCGGTCATGGACTCCTACAACTTAGTAGACGGCGCGCACGCAACGCAGAACGCACGGTTCAATATCGACGTTCTCCGCAAGGAGTGGGGTTTCACAAACACGCTTATGTCCGACTGGGTGGCGACCTATGACGGGGTCGCGGCGGCGAACGGCGGCCTCGATATCGAGATGCCGACCGGCGCGTTTATGAACGCGAAAACCCTGATGCCGGCCGTCCAATCGGGCAAAGTCCCGCAGGCAGTCATTGATGAAAAAATCCGACATATCTTGACGACGGCGGCCGAGTTCGGTTGGCTGGACCGGCCGCAGGTCGACAGCTCCATCTCGTACCTGGACGTGCAAAACACCCAAGCGGCGCTTGATTCGGCGCGCGAGTCGGCGGTGCTCTTGAAGAACGAGGGCGGGCTGCTGCCGCTCGACAAGTCCAAGGTCAAAAGCATCCTGGTTGTCGGCCCGGATGCATACCCGGGTACGCCGGTAGGCGGCGGCAGCGCCGGGGTTCGGCCCTTCCACGGGGTGAGCGCGATTGAGGGGATTACAGGTACACTGCAAGGTAGGGCAACCGTATATTACGACCGGGGCATCCCGGAGCTGAACGACTTATCACACGAAACGAAATACATGACAGCTGCAAGCGGAGGCAAAGCCGGAGTTACGCTTGAAAGCTTCAAGAACGATCAACTCTCAGGCGCGCCCGCGGCAACGGCGACGGTTGCAAGCATCAACGCGAAGGGGTTCGACATCGCTTCGCTGGTAGCCGATCCGGAAGCTTTGCAGGCGGCGCTGGATCAACTTTCGACAAAGACCGGGGCGACTTCCAGGCGGTTCACCGGCTACTTCACCCCGCCGACCGCGGGTAAGTATGCGTTCATCATTGAGGGTTCCGGAGAAGGTTCCGGCAACCGGGTGTTTGTGGACGGCAAGCAGATTTTCGATAACTGGAACTTCCCGAAATCCTACGAAGCGCACCTGACCTTGGACCTGACAGCCGGGCCGCATAAGGTCGTGGTTGAAGACAAGCAGAATGGTCCTTTCGGGGGCAAGCTGCTGTTTGCGATCGCCGACGAGCAGAGCTTAGTGAGCAAGCGCGCTAAGGAGCTTGCGGCTAAGGTCGACGCGGTAGTGGTGACGGCGGGCTATTTGCCGGCGGAAGAAAGTGAGGGAGGCGACCGTACATTCGGGCTGCCGTACGGGCAGGATAGGATGATTGCGGAGCTTCACGCGGCCAATAAAAATGTCATCGTCGACGTGACTTCGGGCGGCAATGTGGACTCCTCTGCATGGCTCGCGGACGCGCCGGCGATGCTTGAAACCTGGTACGCCGGGCAGGCCGGCGGGCAGGCGCTGGCTGAGATTCTCTTCGGAGATGTAAACCCTTCCGGACATCTGCCGGCTACCTTTGAAAAGAAAGCCGAGGATAACCCAACGTACGCCAACTATTATCCCGCCCCCGGCACCAATAAGATCGAGTATAAGGAAGGCATCTATGTCGGCTATCGCGGGTACGAACACAACCATGTGGAGCCGCTTTTTCCTTTCGGGTTCGGGCTGTCCTACACCGCTTTCAAGTTCGCGAACTTACAGGTGACGCCTAAGTCGGCGGGGGCCGACCCTTCGGTGGCGGTGAGTTTTGATGTAACCAATACCGGCTCCCGCGCCGGCGCTGAGGTGGCGCAGGTGTATGTGGGGGAAGACCACCCGAAGATCGACCGGCCGGAGCGTGAGTTGAAAGGCTTTGAGCGGGTGATGCTGCAGCCGGGCGAGACGAAGCATATATCCGTGCCGATGGACGCGCGGTCGTTTGCCTACTGGGACGTGCAAGGGAAGAAGTGGACGATCGACCCGGGCAAGTTTACGGTGCATGTGGGCGACTCCGTCGCGGCCACCCCGCTTACCGGGTCGGTGGAGCTGACGCAGGCGGCGGCGCAATCGCGCTTTTAGGCGGAAGCCGCCCGGCTTGGCTCGGGGGAAACCCGAACCAGCGAAGGCGCAGACAGTACTCCGCCTCGGTCCACTCTCGGAGCCGGCGCGTCACTGGCCATACCTCCGGCGGCCACCGCGCGGCGTCGGTGCGCCACATAATCGGAAAACGCGACAGGATTAGCCCGGCCCGGGGCAAATGGCTGGGCGCGCTGACCACCTCAACTGAATGCCAACCGTGCGCCTGCATGACCGCGTACGCATTTGCAATGTTCTCCACCGTGTTGCGGGCTTTGCGGTCCTCAAGGAGATAGCTCGCGGGCACACCCGCTGACTCGGCAAGCCGCGCCATGCAGTCGGCCTCGACCCAGCGGTTGTGGGCCGCGCCGCCGCTCAGCATAAGGTAGGGTGCCTGCCCGGCGTGCCAGTCGCGGACTGCCTGGAAAACGCGCTCGCGCTGCTCCGGGCTCCCCGCGCCGGTTTTGCGGCAGGGCGCGCCCAGGACGAGGATCAAGTCAAACCGCTGCTGCCCGGTGTCGGCAAGCGGCAGCGTACGCCAGGAACGCCAACCGATGAGTGCCGCCGCCCCAAGCACGCACACCCCAAATACACACAGGAGCAGGAGGGCGGCGAGGCCCATCGCTTTCCGGCTGCGGCTCACTGCTTCGGCAGCTGCAGCAGCAGGCCGCCGTTCGCGCCGCCGCTTTCCACCTGCGGCAGCTGGCCGTTCCAGCGGTCGATAAGCTGCCGCTGGTTTTCAAGCCGGCGCAGCTCCAAAAGCTGCGGCGTGATGGACGACTGCCGGATGCGATTGGCCTCCGCCTCGCCTTGCGCGCGGGCCACGGAAGATTTCGCGTCTCCGTCGGCTTCGGCCACTTTTTTCGCGGCCTCGGCTTGGGTTTGGGCGAGCTCGTTGCGGGCGCGCTCGGCGTTCTGGATGGCTTGCGCCTTGGCGGTGATGGCGCTCGCGATCACCTCCGGAACGTGCGGCGCGCCGATAAAGCCGAACTGCTGCACGCCCACGCCGACCGGGGCTACTTTTTTCTGGATCAGCGCACTTACTTTGTCTAAGAATTCGGCTTTGTTCTCGCCGTAAATCTGCTCCACGGTGTACGTGGATGCGACTTCATTGAGCGAATTGCGGGTGATGTCGCGCAGGATGCCGTGCGTGAACCTGTCTAAGTCGACGATGCGGTATTTGAGATAAAAGTCCGGCACCTTCGTCGGATCGATAGCATAAGAAAGCGACACGTTCGCCGCAATCTCCAAACCTTCGCGGGAATTGAAGTTCATCTCCTCGTTGGTGGGGCGGCCTTCGTCCAGGTTGCTGGTCCACTTCACGGTTTGGACATAGGTGGGGAACTCGACAATCTGGCTGCGGAGCGGGCTGTAGAACACCCAGCCGGTGCGGATGGGAATCTGCGAAGCGCCGCGCTGCGAACCGGACAGGAGTATCTCAATGCCGGTATAGCCCGCGCCGATGCGGGTGACCGCGAAGATGTAGTTGAAGAAGAACAGCAGCGCGAACAGGGCTGCGAGACCGAACGCGAGCAGCTTGACGGCGCGGCCGGTGAAGCGGGGGTTGAAGGATCTGTACGTCGAAGGTTCTAACTGGTCAAGCAAGCTCATAAGGAACTCCGCCATACGCGCCACAGCGCATAGGGAAGAAAGAAGCCGAGCAGAAGGAGAAAGACAATGCCTTCATACACGGCGCGGTCGCTCGGACGGTTCAGCAGGTCAAGGGAGTAACCCATCACCTGATAGCCGAGCAGAAGAGTCAAGAAGGTGAAGAGGAGTTTAAGCGGAAGTATCACGGCATGCGCGGCCCCCTCGCTTTCCTTTAGGGCCATCCTACCGATTTCTTATGCTACGCCGAATCTGGCGCGTTGCGGCAGGAATCGAGAGCTCGTGACCGATGAGCGGGAACCTGTTACGCAAGCAGCACCGGGTCGCCTTCGCTGATAAAGCCCGGCTTGGTTGCGACGCCGTAAATGCCCGCGCGGGACTCGTGCCGGGCGGCGACCAGCCTCATCAGTTCGGGCAGGAGCGCGCCGGTCGCGGGGTCGACGGTGATGATGCGGCAGCGCGGGTCGCGTTCCTTCACGGTGATTTCAGCCCCGCCGATGCGGAGCGTTCGGCCGACGAAAGCGTCCTCGGCAAAGCCCGGGAGGTCGGGCAGGTCCAGAAAGATGTTCTCGCGGAAGCGCCGCGCGGCGAGCGGGCTGCCCAATTCCGCCTCAAGCTGCGTCAAGGTGGCGTTCGACATCAGAGCGACGGGGCGGCATTCCATGAATGGATCGTTGTCCTCGGTCAGCCACATGTGGTTCTGCTTGGCCAAGCCGCTTTGCAGGGCGGGGATGAGCTCGGGATCGTCCGCACGGCCCGCAATGCCGGCCGGGGTCGTGATTTCAACGGTTTCGGGCGCGGGCGGCGCGTCCCCTTCAGGCGGCGTGAGAAAGCGCGCGGAGCAAAGGAGCATGCGGTGGCGCTCCTCACCCGACAGCATGGGCTTGCCCACGGGTGCCCCGGCAGAGGTGAAAGCGAGCCGGCGGTCGCCGCGCAGGCCGCGCGGGGCGGCGTGGATTTCAGCAACGCGCTCGCCCCCCATGCTCTTGATGGGGTAGCGCCACAGGCTCGCGACTGTGCCGACGTGTTGCACGGCCTCAGGATAAATGGGACCTGGCGGCCCGCGTCTGAAAAGCGAAATGCGGGTCACCAGGTTGTTTCAGAAAAGGACAAATGCTGTGGACTGCTTAGGGAGCACTGTCAGCAAAAAGCATCCGGGTGGGATTTCTTTTCTGGACCATGTCCTGTGCCCGGGATGCTACAAACTCGTTAAACTCAGGGGCCGTCAAGATATAAAGCTGTTCCTTTCGGATGCCTTCCAAAACCTGTGCGGCGACCGTTGCCGGGTCCGGTGCCTTGTCGAGCTCGACACGCCACTTATCAAACATTTCCTGTTCGGTTTGCTCCACCACGGGCAAGCCATAGGTTGGGTATGCGTCGTAGTCCAGAATGCCTGTCTTGACCAGGCCGGGACAGAAGACAGAAGTCTTGAGCATGCTCCCGGCCCGCTGTAAGTCAGCCGCAAGGCTTTCAGTCAGCGCAATGACGGCGGCTTTCGCCGCGGAGTAAGGGCCTTGGTAAGGGGTAGGGTACGGTATGATTCCGGCCATGGATGCCGTATTTACAATGTGACACGCGCCGCCCTGCTTCAACATGCGGGGTGCGAAGCTGCGGATGCCGTGGATCACGCCCCAAAGATCGATTGCGAAAAAGCGCTGGAGATAGTCGAGCGGAAAATCCCAAACGGGCCGCATCCCCTGGCCGACTCCCGCATTGCTGCAAAGGATGTGCACCGCCCCGAACGTATCGTAAGCGGCTTGGGCAAGTGCATCCACGGCGGCGCTGTCCGCTACATCGGTCGGCACGGCCAGCACCTCCGCTCCGGACCAGCGCAGCCGCTCCGCCGCAGCGTGCAGCGGAGCTTCCGCGATGTCGGCCAGCACCAGGCGCGCCCCTTCTTTCGCAAACGCCTCCGCCAAACCGCCGCCGATCCCCCCGGCCGCCCCGGTAATCACGACGACCTTGCCTCTAAACTCCTTCATCCGGTGCTCCTTGCGTCCGACATGATGCTGTGAGTTTGCCGGACGGCTTGGACATTACGAGGAGCAGCCCAGGGCACGTTTCGGATTGTCAGTTACAGCCGCGCCGGGTTTACACCTTCCGTCTCCACCCCGAGCTCCGCGAAGGCGGCTTGCGCCTTTGCCTTGTCATACGCGCCGTCGCGGGCGAGCTTCGACAGCGCGGCGGCGGCGATCGACTCGGCATTGTTCTCGAAATGGCGGCGGAGGTACTCGCGGTTATCGGAGCGGCCGAAGCCGTCGGTCCCCAACGTGACCAAGCGCGCGCCGAGCCAGGGGGCGAGCTGGTCGGGCAGGGTCTTCATGTAGTCGGTCGCGGCGATAAGCGGACCTTTGGCGTCCTTCAAGGCTTCCAGGATGTAGGGTTTGCGCTCGGGTTCGGCGGGGTGGAGGCGGTTCCAGCGCTCGGCTTCCAGAGCGTCCCGGCGCAACTCGTTCCAGCTGGTCACAGACCACACATTGGCGGCGACGCCGTATTTTTCAGCAAGGATCGTTTGCGCGCGCAGAGCCTCGTTCACGATGGGACCGGAAGCGAGCAGTTGGACCGGCGTGCCCTCTGTCGACGAGGCGCTGAGGCGGTACAAGCCGCGTACGATGCCTTCCGCAGAGCCCTCCGGCATCGCGGGCATCGCGTAGTCCTCGTTGTACATGGTCAGGTAGTAGAAGCAGTCCTCGCCCGCCTGGTACATGCGGCGCATGCCGTCCTGGAGGATGACCGCGAGCTCATACACATAGGCCGGGTCATAGCTCAGGCAGGTGGGCACGGTCGAGGCGAGCAGGTGCGAGTGGCCGTCCTGGTGCTGCAGGCCTTCGCCCAGCATGGTGGTGCGTCCGGCCGTCCCGCCCATCAGGAAGCCCTTGCCGCGCGAGTCGGCGAAGGCCCAGATCATGTCCCCCACGCGCTGGAACCCAAACATGGAGTAGTACATGTAGAACGGGATCGCGGGCAGGTTGTAGTTGGAGTAGGCGGTGCCGGCGGCGGTGAACGACGCCATGGAACCGGCTTCGGTAATACCTTCTTCGAGGATTTGACCGTCCTGCTCCTCGCGGTAATAGAGCATCACGTCTGCGTCGTGGGGCTTGTATTTCTGGCCCTCGCTCGCATAAATACCGACCTGGCGCACGGCGGATTCCAAACCGAAGGTGCGGCCCTCGTCGGGGACAATGGGGACAATGAGCTTGCCGAAGTTCTTATCCTTCATCAGCGCGCGCAGGATGGACACGAAGCCCATAGTGGTGGACACCTCGCGGCCCTTCGACCCGGCTGTCCACTCGGCGAAGAAGTCGAGTCCGGGCGCTTGGAAGACAGGCTTCGCCGTGTTTCGGGCGGGCAGGAAGCCGCCGAGCTGCTCGCGGCGTGCGCGCATATAGGCCAGCTCGGGCGCGTCCGCGGCCGGCTTCCAGGGCTTGGCGTCGCGGGCCTGCTCGTCGCTCAAGGGCAGGTCAAACTGCTTGATGAACGCGGTCAGGGCCTCGTCGGTGAGCTTCTTTTCCTGGTGCGAGGCGTTGCGGGCCTGCGTCCCGGCGAAGCCATAACCTTTCACGGTTTTCGCAAGAATGACCGTGGGGCCGCCGGTGTGCTCCGTCGCGCGCTTGTAGGCGTTGTAAATCTTGGCCGGGTCGTGGCCGCCGCGGTGCAGCGCCGCGAGCTGCTCGGCGGAGTAATCCTCAACCAGCTCAAGTAATTCAGGGTATTTGCCGAAGAACTCCTTACGGAGGTACGCGCCGCCCTTGGCCTTGAACGCTTGAAAGTCGCCGTCCACGCACTCTTCCATGCGCTGCAGCAGCAGGCCGGAGTGGTCGCGCTCAAACAGCTTGTCCCAGTCCGCGCCCCAGACGACCTTGATGACGTTCCAGTTTGCGCCGCGGAACACACCTTCCAGTTCGTCGATGACGCGCATGTTGCCGCGCACGGGGCCGTCGAGCCGCTGGAGGTTGCAGTTGATGACGAAGACAAGGTTGTCGAGCTTTTCGCGGGAGGCCATGGTGAGCGCGCCGAGCGTATCCACTTCGTCTGTCTCGCCGTCGCCGACAAACGCCCAAACCTTGCGCGGGGTCTTCTCGATCAGTGAACGGTTCTCGAGATAGCGCATGAAGCGTGCTTGGTAAATCGCGTTGAGTGGCCCGATGCCCATCGACACCGTAGGGAACCGCCAGAAGTCGGGCATGAGCCAAGGGTGCGGATAGCTCGACAAGCCGGGCTTGCCGCGCAACTCATGGCGGAAGTGCAACAGACGGTCGTCGTCGAAGCGGCCTTCCAGGTAAGCGCGGGCATACACGCCGGGCGAAGCATGGCCTTGGAAGTAAATGAAGTCGCCGGGCTCGGAGCCGTACTTCGCGTGGAAGAAGTGGTTGAAGCCGACCTCCAGCAGGGTCGCGAGCGAGGAGTACGTCGCGATATGGCCGCCGATGCCGGCGTCTTTCTTATTCTGCCCGTGCACCATGGCCATGGCATTCCAGCGGATCAGCGCTTCCACGCGGCGTTCCAGGTCGCGGTCGCCGGGATAGGGGACCTCTTCATGCGCGGGGATGGTGTTCTTATAGGGCGTAACCAGCTCGCCCGGCGTGGGAATGCCCGCCTCGTAGGCGCGCTTACGGAGCGCGTCCATCAGCTCGACGCCGCGCTCGGCCCCTTCCTGGACAATGACTTCGTCGAACGCTTCGAGCCACTCGGATAGCTCAGTTTGAAAAAGGGAAGCCTGCTCGGAGGGAAGAGCGAGTTTGGTGGCCATTCGTAGGGTGCTCCTGATGCGTCGGTGAAGGCACACACAGTGTACGGGGACGGGCGCAGCTTTGGGTATGCCTGCTCAGTCAGACCCGGCGCGCGGCCGCGGTATACGCAGGCACGTTCCAATAAAAGGGTCGGAACTCAGTGATCTTGCCCGCGCGGACTGTCACCACTTGCGCCATCGGCATCCGCATGACTTCGCCGGTGGCGCGGGTGCGGGTTTCCAGCGTGCAGACGATCACAAGCGTGTCGCCGTCCTCGAACCAGCGGGCATCCTGCACATCGACCCGGTCGAAGATGGCGTTCATGGCATCGGCCCACTCTTTATAGCGGGTATGGCCGATATACTCGCCGCCGAAGGGCAGGTCGGGCGACTGGTGAAGGACGACATTTTCATCGAGCGTCGCGGCCATGGCGTCAAAGCCGGCTTTGCCCTGCATGATGAGCCGCTCGGCGGCGTAAAAATCTTCCAATACTGCGCGAGGCGATTTGTGATTGGACATAGGGTCTCCTTACTGCAACGGATGGTCGGGGAAGCCCTGAAACCGCCAGGCGGCCGCCAAGGCGGCAAGCACGAGCAGGTCCATGGCATAGGGGAAAGAGGCCGAAGACGCGCGGTGGAGCAGCCAGCCGCCGAGAACGCTGCCTCCGGCAATGGCGAGATTCCAGGAAGTGGTCACAAGCGATGGGGCAAGCTCCGCGCCCGCACTGTTGCCGCGGCTTGCCGCCTCGGAGCAAGCGGTTTGCAGCAAGGTCGCCGCACCGCCGAAGGTGATGCCCCAGATCACAACAGCGAGGTAGACAGCCCAGGGCAAGGCGCGGGCGGAGCCGAGCAGGACGGCGACACCGGCGAAGAGGGCCAGGCTGAGAAGAACCAGCTTGCGCAGCATGCGGTCGACCAGGAGGCCGGCAAGGAAAATGCCGGCAATGGCGCTCACGCCGAAGCCGAACAAGATCAGCTGCAGATGCGGCAGGAGGCCGGCGGGCGAAAGAAATGGGGCGATGTAGGTGTAAAGAATGTTGTGCGCGGTCATCCAAAGAAACACCACCGCCAGAACTGGACGCACGCCTGGAAGCAGAAGCACTGCCCGGGTAGAGATTTGTTCTCCCTGCCGCACGCCGGGCAAGTCGGGCATGCGGAGCAGAACCCATGCGGCAAGCGCTGCCGCGGCAGCGGACATGGCAAGGAAAGCCAGCCGCCAGCTGAGGGCATGGGCAAGCGCCGTACCCGCCGGGACGCCGAGCGAAAACGCAAGGGGCGTGCCCGCCATGGCAAACGCGACAGCGCGGCCCCTTTCAGGCGGCGCGGCCAAGCGCCGCGCATAGCCGGCGATCATGCCCCAGGCAAGGCCGGCGACGATCCCCGCGAGGAAGCGGCTTCCGAGGGTGAGCGCGTAGCTGGAGGAAGCAGCGGTGACCGCGTTGAGGACCAGAAATCCCCCGATGCACACGAGCAAAAGCGGCCGACGGCGCTGACCCTGGGTGAGCGCGGTGAGCGGGATGGCGGCGAGCAGCGATCCCGCGGCATACGCGGTGACCAGCTGTCCGGTGAGCGCGGCGGAAACATGGAGGGCGCCGCCCATCTCCGGAAGAAGTCCGGCGGGCAGTGTTTCCGTCATGATGGCGAGAAAGCCGGTCGTGGCCAGGGCAAGCAGGGCGGCTATCGGCAGGCCGGTGCTTTGCGGCTGCTCCGCGGGAAGCCTTTGTTTTTGGACTGTGTCCGTGCGTGCAGGCATGTTCAAACTTCCGTCGCGGTATTTCTAGATCGCTCGGTCTATAATACAGAAAGCATGATGATCTCAGGCTTGCAGCAGAAAAGTCCAGCCAGGGTCGGCGCGGGCCGGCCCCGAGGTTTCCACCGAGAGGAAGCGCTGGCGCGCGCCATGCGCCTTTTTTGGAAGCAAGGGTACGAAACAACATCCATGGCCGATCTTCGCGCGGAGCTCAAACTGACGCAGGCCAGTATCTACGCTGCGTTTGGGAGCAAAGCGCAGCTGTTTCGCGAGGCGGTGGCGCTGTACCGGGAAACCGCCGGGAGCAGCACGGCGCGTGCCCTTCGGGAAGCGCCGACAGCCCGGGCGGCGGTGGAGTCCATGCTGTATGCGGCGCTCCGGACTTTTCAGGCTCCCGGTGCGCCGGGTGGGTGCATGGTGGTGCTGAGCGCGTTGAACTGCTCCGAAGGCGGGCGCGCGGTCAGCGATCATCTGGCGCAGTTCCGGAGAGAAACCGAAACGCAACTCTTGGAACGCCTTCGTCGCGGGCAAGCAGAAGGCGACGTGCCCGAGGGCGCGCCGCTTGAAAGTATTGCGGGCTTTTACACGACAGTTCTGCACGGACTGTCAATCCAGTCCAGGGACGGGGCATCGCCGGCTTCGCTCAAGGGCGCGGTCGCGGGCGCGATGGCGGCTTGGGACACACTGATGGGCGCAGGATACGAAAACGGAGGAAGTGATGGGGAAGCTTGACGGGAAGCGGGCATTGGTGACGGGCGGCAGCCGGGGAATCGGTGAGGCGATCGTGAAGGCGCTGGCGCAGGAAGGCGCGGACGTCGGACTCACCTATGAACGTTCCGCGGAGCGGGCCGACGCCGTGGTGAAAGCAATTGAAGGTATGGGGCGGCGCGGAGCGGCGCTCCAAGCGGACAGTGCCGATCCGGACGCTGTAAAAAGGTCGGTGGATGCGGCGGCGGAAGCATTGGGCGGGCTCGACATTCTGGTGAACAATGCCGGCATCTACCGCGGCGGCCCAATTGAAGACCTCAAACTGGATGACTTGAACGCGATGCTGGATGTCAATGTCCGGTCGGTGGTCATCGCGAGCCAAGCGGCACTCGCGCACCTCGGCCGGGGCGGCCGCATCGTCAATATCGGGAGCTGCCTGGCGGACCGGGTCGCTTGGCCGGGAGCAGCTGTGTATGCCCTGACCAAGTCAGCCATGAACGGCTGGGCCCGCGGTTTGGCCCGCGACCTGGGTCCGCGCGGCATTACGGTAAACACCGTCCACCCCGGGCCGACGGTGACGGAAATGACTTCGGAGGACGGTGAGTTCGCGGCGATGATGCGAAGCCACATGGCACTGGGTAAGTTCGGCAGCGCGGAGGAAATTGCCGCGGCGGTGCTGTTCCTGGTCGGGCCGGATGCGGGGCAGATTACAGGGACGGGTCTGGTGATGGACGGCGGGTTAAACGCATAAGCGGTTCAGTCCGCGACGATGATGTCGCCGGGAAGGATGGGCCGGGTACGGGGCAGGAGGCCGCGCCGGGCAGCGGCGCCGACGAGCGCAAGCGTACCCGCGAACACGCCCAGCTTGAGCATGTTGGTACGGCGTGAGAGCCTTTGCGTCTTCCACAAGG
>CAXTSB010000020.1:0-16441 GCA_964246845.1 uncultured Acidobacteriaceae bacterium | reverse complement strand
CCAGACGGCGCTGTAGAAGACGCGGCGCTCCGTACCTTCGCCCCGGGTGGAAACGCCGGCGCGGGGCAGCTTGCCCCGGATGCCGAGCAGCAGGATGGTGCCCGCGAGCGGCGGATACGCCCAGCGATAGAGCTGCCGCATGTACCAGCGGCCGGTACCAGCGGCAATCAGCAGCCCGGCTGCGTTGAGCACGGCGAAAGAAACAGCGGCGTTCCAAGCTCCGGTGTAGCAAACACGGCGGTACAAAGGGTTGGGTCGGGCTTCGTCGAAGCGGAGGATGTAAGGGCGGGGCTCGACGCCGGGGAGCTGCCCGCGCAACCCGGCCGCGCCGGTACCCGCCATCACCGCCGCGAGCCACAGGAGATTGCCGGGTCCGAAGCCCTCGGCAAACAGCGAAAACGTGAGCGGGCCGGGCGCGAGGAAAAACACGCCGATCCAGATGGGCCAGTGCGCCGCACGGTACAGGCGAGTGTTGGACTGCCGCATGGCGCGGGCATGGGCGTATTCGACTTGGCCTGTGTAGGAGGGCATCTCCGCAGGATGTCAGAGTGCGGGTGGTGTGTCCATGCCGCACTCCGCCGACGCGCGCGGTCGGGATCAGCGGGTGCCGTGCGCCTTGTGCGCGGAGGCGGTTTGCGCTGTTTTCGGCGCGCTGGTCGCGGAGACTGCCTGGTCCAGGTAGGTGAACAGCAGCGAAGGGTCGCTCACCTCGACAAAGGGATGGCCGGGGTCGTGCGAGTGGGCGGTCACCACGAAAATCGTGGGAGTCCGGTTGACGCCGAGCGAGCGGCCGAGCTCGGCATCGGCGTGGACCGCATCGAGGAGCTTGCCCTGCGGGTCAATCACGAACGGCAGCTGAACGCTTTTCGCGGTCGCGAACTTTTGCGTGAACTGGGTCAGGTCGTCCAGGGTGGCGATGTTGGTCTGGTTTTCGTAAACCGCATTGCGGTAGGACTCCGCCAGGTCCTTGGACTTCCCTGAGAACCAGCGCGCATTGACCGCGGCCTGGGTGCTCCACACATGGCCGCGGATGGGCAGGTCGTGGAACTCCCATGGGACCTTGTACTTGGCTTGCGCGGAAACAAGGGTGGGGTTGGCGGCGCGGCAGGCCGGGCATTCCAGGTCGGCGAACTCAACAATGGCGACGTTCGAACCCGCCGGCGGTTTCAGCACGGGCGAGTCTTGCGAGGAAGCCGGAACGTTGGACGCTTGCGTAAATTGCGCGAAAGCGGCGGCGGGCATGAGCAGGGCGGCGGCGAGGGCGAGACGCATGGGCGAGGCTCCTGACCCTTGCGGCTCGGAGGCGCGGCAAGGGTAGACTCAAAGCTGTACGGCGGCCCCGAGCTGCCGTTCGGGAGAATGCATGCGTTCCGTGCTGGCAGTGCTCGCGGCCCTTGGTCTTATCGTATCGTCGCTCGCGCTCAGGGTCCACTACTCGACCGGGGTGGAGCCGTGCGACATCAACGCCCGTTGGGACTGCGGGGTTGTGAACCACAGCCGGTTCGCTGTTTTGAACCTCGGCCCGCTGCACGGCATTCCGGTCGCGGCGGTCGGGATAGCCGGATATGCGCTGCTGCTGGTGCTCGCGCTTGCCGGTGCGCGCAAGCTGCTGCTTCTGAGCGCCGGTCTCGGGCTCGGGTATGCGCTGTACCTGACGCACATCGAGCGCGACCTGCTCCAGGTGTGGTGTTTGTACTGCGTGTGCTCGCAGGGGGTGATCGCCCTGATTACGCTGGTGGGTGCGGGGTGGGTGATTGCTGGGCGGCGACCGGCTCGAAATCTGTTGGGCCTGCGCACCACATCGGTTCGTTAAGTCCTGGCTCAAATACGGCGCTGCTGCACAGCGATGCTGGTGCCCTTCGGATGCGTTGTTGCCCACACGGCACATACATTGCGAAAACCTCGGTGCATAATCAGCTCGTGAATACCTTGTGGAATTGCCTGCCGACGCTGGCAGGAAGTGGAGCTTTGAACATATCAAAAAAGTATCAGTTTCCCAGCTCCCATTTTATTCTATGAACAAAATGGCCGGAAGCAACAGAATAGTTGACATGTTCTGCGAGTGGTGTATCTTTCTCGCATTGAAAAGGAGCACTTGCAATGAATCGCAGAACTCCGATAACTTCGGGCTTCGCCTTCAGCGCGGCTTCAGCTCTACCTCAATTAGCTGACTCACGCTTGTTCGCGCAAGGCGTACGTGCGTATTCAGCTTCCGCCCCCCCCATTAGTAGCGCAGCACTAAATTTTGTCATCAGCACAGTGGTGACTGCATATCAGAAGTCCCAGGCGGGGACCCTAAACTCAAGCACCCTGCAAGCAGTAGCAACCGCCGTGGAGGGCTGGTTTGGAAATTTAGCGGAAACCGGTTGGAATGATTGGTTTAATCAGCAGCTGAAGGCCGCGGAATCCAATTTCCTCACCAGCACAGTAAACCCTTACATCAACTCCCAAGTTCAAGCATTGGCAGCCAAAGGCATTTACCTGACCAGTCAGCAAGTGCAAAGCCTTTATCAAGCCGCGGCGAATCAGATACAGCAGACAGCAAGCCAAATCGTCAGCAGCGGAATAGCAGCATTCGAAGCCAATCTGCTTTCGTCCCTTTCAAGCGCGACTCCCAACGTTAAGCAGCAGACTGGTGTGCCGGCGAATCACTCGATAGGTGTGCAGCCTTTGGCATTTAGGGTGAACTGCGCATACCTTGCCGTTGCAGCCGACGGAATAGGTTTAGGTGCAGCTGTTTTCGGATTTGGACCTGCCGCATTAGGGTTTGGCGCGGTCGGCTTTGTACTGGGCGCTTTTGCTTACGTGGGCTGGTGCTAGCGCTATGAAAGGAGGGCGCTCTTATGAAACTGATAAGCGGTTCGGATGCTGCGCTTCTAAAGTGGAAGCATACTCTACAGGGAGATCCCTGGCGGTCAGTCCACTTTGCTCTAGCGTTCCTGTTTAATGGGTTAGCCCTCCTATACTGGATAGAAGTTTTTGTTAAAGGTCGGCCAAATCTGGTCACCAGACCCGATTTGGCAGCAGCAGCACTGTTTGTGCTGCTGCTGCTGATTGTCGCGGGTTTGCTGGGATGGCAATCCTACAAGGTTGCTAAACAGCATGTGGGAGAAAGAGCAGCGGATAAGCTGCCTGAACAGATGATCGAAGTGAGCTACGTCGCATTTCGACTATATCTTTTATCCCTAGGCACAATCTTCATGCTGCTTTCGATCGCTCGCATCATAATACCGCACTGCTAATGCAGCTTATCTAGAGCTTAAACAACTCCCGAAGCCGCCGGGTTTGGGTGCGGCTTACGGGGATTTCCGAGGCTTTTTTATCGGCCATGCGGAGTTGGTAGCTGCCCTTGAACCAAGGGACGACCTCGCGGATGTGGTTGAGGTTGACCACATAGGAGCGGTGGGCCCGCCAGAACAGGGCGGGGTCGAGCAGTTCCAGCAGTTCCTCCAAGGTGCGGCACTTGGACTGGCCCTCAAGCGAGCCGGTCGCGACGGTGACCTCCCCGTCCTCGACCGAGGCGAAGCAGATGTCTTTTTGGTCGACAAGGAGCAGGCGGGAGCCGGTTTGGAGGACGACTTTACCGGTGGCGGCGGGCTTGGGCGCGTTGTTCTGCTCGATGAGGCGCAGGAGCGCGGATAAGCGGTCCTCGGAAGGGTGGGCGGCTTCTCCGTTGCCCGGCGCCGGGGTGCGCGCTTCCAAGCGTCGGCGGGCGCGGTCAAGGGCTTGGAGAACCCGGGCGCGGTCGAAAGGCTTCAGGAGGTAGTCGATCGCGTTCACGTCGAAGGCGCGCACCGCGTACTGGTCGAAAGCGGTCGCGAACACGATTTGAGGCAGTGGTTCGGTTTGGGATTCGAGAAGCCTGCGAAGAACCGCGAAGCCGTCCAGGCCGGGCATTTGAACGTCGAGGAAGACCACGTCCGGCCGGTGGGCGCGGATCAGGTCGACAGCCTCGATGCCGTTCGCGCCCAGGGCGAGGATGTCGACGCCGCCCGCGCCGGCAAGGAGGAATTCGAGCTCTTCCCGGGCGAGTTGTTCGTCATCGACGATGAGCGCGGTTAAAGGCATGAAACTGCCTGAGTGTACCCCAGGATGCGTTTAATCTTCGTCGCGGAAAGCGTACAAACGTTCGGGTTCGCGTACCGTGGTGCGGTCCCAGCCGCACTCGACGCAGAAGCGGTCGGCCAAGTGCATGGAACGGAAGCAGCGGGCGCAGCTGGCCGACAGGTGATAGGCGCATTGCGGGCAGAAGTGGTAGCCGGGCTCAATGCGGGCGCTGCAGGCCGGGCATAGGGCGATGCGCGGGGACCGGAGCAGGAAGTAGAGCACCGCCCCGATGCCGCCGGGAAGCAGAAGCGAGGTCAGGATCCACCAGCGGGCGCGCATGCCGCGGCGGCCAGCGTCGCGGGAGATGTAGCCGACCATGAGCATGTAAAGCGCGGACAGGGCGCTCCAGGAAAGGGCGAAGTACAAGCGGAGGCCGAATGGCAGCTGATGGTGCCGGTGCGCGGGCACGATGACCCAAAACACATACAGCACGGAAACAAAAGCGGCGGCGGCCGCGGCCACGGACCAGCGCGGGACCAGGCCCAGTTCGGCGGAAACAGGTTCGAGGCTGAAACGGTCGTCGAAGGAGCGCATTTAGCGCCTCCCGATTCGGACTTGCACGGGCCGGCGGCGATCGCCGAGCAGCAGGAACAGCACGGCCGCGACGGCAAGCGAAAGCGTGACGCCGAGGGCAAGGAGCATGCCCGGCAGGTCGAGCAGCGCGCCGCCCGTCAGCTCGTCGAAGCCGGCCCACACAGCGGGAGCGAGGGCAAAGGCAAGCGCCAGCGTAAGCAGCAGCGCCAGGAGGAGGGAGCGGCGCTCCTGGGCGCGGTCGGCGCGCTGCCGGCTTATGGCCGTTGAAACAGCACGGCGCGTGCGTAGGGTGAGCGCCCGGTCGCGCGAAGCATCCGCGCCGGCAAGGGCGGCAATCACCTCCGGGTCGGGCTGGTGCGAGAGCTGCGGGTCGGATCTCATAGGGGGCGCGTCGGAGCGGGCGGTGGGTCCAGCGGGCGTCGGACCGCGGGCGTCATGCGATTTTCCAGCCAAGGCCGGAGCGCGGCCAACCCACGATAAAGGCGGGACTTGACGGTGGACAAGGGAGCGCCGGTCACTGTCGCGATTTGCTCCAAGGGCAGGTCTTCGTGGAAGCGCAGAACCAGGACCTCGCGGTGCAGCGGCTGCAGGGTGAGCAGCGCTTCGGCGATGAGCACGCTGTTTTGGCCGCGCAGCAGCGTGTCGAGGGGGCTCGGGTCGGGGCTCGGCGCTTCGTAAGGGCGGTCGTCCTCGCGGCCGGACAGGTCTTCGAGGCTTGCCATGGTGCGGCGGCGGCGGACATCAATGAGCAGGTTGCGCGCGATGGTGAACAGCCATGTGTCGAAGCGGGCGCTGCCGTTGAACTGACGGCCGCGCTGGAGCACGCGCATCCAGGTTTCTTGAAACAGGTCTTCGGCGAGCTCGCGGGAGCCGGTCAGGTACAGCAGGTAGCGCAGGAGACGGTGCTGGTACTCAATAATCAGCTCGTCAAGCAGCGCCGGATCGCCGGCCCGGAGGCGGGCGACGACATCGGGGGTCGCGGGGGCGGCACGAAGGATGCTCGCGAGGGCCATGGTGTGCACAGGTAGACGCGGATTCCCGACGGGAGGACGCAGCCCGGTATCCTGAAAAGCGATGGAAGTTTTGTATGGGCTGCATCCGGTGGAGGAAGCGGTGCGCGCCCGCGTCCGGCGGCTGGACCATGTGGTCGTGGTGCGCGGCCGCGCCGATGCGCGTGTGGAGCGGCTGCTGGCGCTGTGCCGCGAGCAGGGCGTGCGGGTGCGGACCGAAGCTCGGGAGCAAGTGGATGAGCTGACCGGAACCACGGCGCACCAGGGCGTGGCGGCGCTGGCGCGGCCGCGGGCGGCTGCGTCGCTGGAAGAGCTGCTCGCGCCGCGCCCGGACCCGACCCTGCTGCTCCTGCTGGACGGGGTGGAAGACCCACAGAACTTCGGCGCGCTGCTCAGGACCGCGGACGGCGCGGGCGTACACGGGGTGGTGGCGACGGAGCGCCGGGCCGCGCCCTTGAGTGCTGTCGCGGCCAAGGCGGCGGCGGGGGCGGCGGAGCATATGCCCTTGGCGCGCGTGGTGAATCTAACTCGGGCGCTGGAGGAAGTGAAAGCAGCGGGCGTGTGGGTTTTGGGGCTCGACGAGCGCGGGACCGAGGATTACGACGCTTGGGATTACCGCCAGCCGTGCGCGCTGGTGCTGGGGCGGGAAGGCGCGGGACTGCACGACCTGGTGAGGCGGACGTGCGATCGGCTGCTGCGGATCCCGATGGCGGGCGCGATTGCGTCTCTAAATGTTTCGGTTGCGGGGGCTGTGGTGTTGTTTGAGGCAGCCCGGCAGAGGCGGGCCGGGCAGTCCGCGGCGGAGCTCCCCGCGCCGGCGGGGAAGAAACAAAAAGGCTTGGGGTCGTTCTGAAGCGCTTGGCGGCAGCGGCGATGCTGGGCGTGTGCGGGTGGGCAGCCGCGCAAAATCCGCCTGTGCCTTCGGAAAACAAGTCGGTTTTCTCAGCCGATGCTGTTACGGACGCGATGCGGACCGCGCCGGTCTTTGAGGAGTATGGCTTGACGGTGCATCTGGAACCTCCTGCGCAGGGGTTGGAGGCCGAAGCGAGGCTGACTGTGCGAAATGCCGGTGCGGTTCCGCTTGCCATTCTGCCGCTGCAGTTGAGCTCGGGACTGAAGTTTACCGAGGTGCGGACCGGGGGCAAGCCGCTCCGGTTCGCGGCGCACCGGGTGGACAGCGACGCGGACCACACAGGAGCCCTGACCGAAGCAGCGGTCGAGCTGCCCGCGCCGCTTGCGCCGGGAGCGCGGATCGCGCTGACAGTGGAGTACGAAGGTGCGGTGCGGGCGGAAAGCGGGCGGCTCGAGCGCGCACAGGCTTCGGCCAAGTTCGCGCGGAGCTCGGATTGGGATCAGGTGAGCGAGGAGTTCACGGCGCTGCGGGGCTTCGGCAACACGGTGTGGTATCCGGCGTCGTCTGTCCCGGCCCTGCTGGGCGAAGGGCTTGCGCGGGAGACCGCGCGGCAGCGGGCGGCCAATGCAGGCGCGGCGGTACGGCTTTCGGTCACCGACGAGTTTACCGGGCACGCGCCGAACACCTTGGCGGTCGACGGAGAGCCGGTGGACGCGCCGGAGCCGGCATCGCTGCCGACGGCGACATTCCCGGGGGTGCTCCGGTTTTCCTGGGCGGGTAAGCTCGGGGCGGAACCGCTGTCGCTGCTGGCGGCCGCGCGAAATACGGCGGAGCGCTCCACGCTGGTGACGACGGCGGCGCTGGGCGCGCACATCGAGGCCGCCGACGCCTACGGAGCCGGGGCGAGCCTCGTGGAGCCGCTGTTTACGGACTGGTTCGGCGGGCCGCCGAAGCCGCCGCTCTTGGCGGTCGATGTACCGGCGGATGGAGCTCTGCCGTTCGCGCAAGGCGGAGCGCTCCTGCTGGGATTTGTGAACGGCGTGCAGCCGACCGAAGCGGCGCGGGGTTTGTTGACGCCGCTGGCCCATGCGTATTTCCGCTCGCCCCGCCTGTGGCTGCGGGAAGGGGTCGCCGGGCTGATGGAAGCGCTTTGGACCGAGCGGACCGAAGGCCGTGCGCAGGCGCTGGCGCAGATCGGCGCGGGGCGCGCGGGCTTGGCTCTGCGGGAGCCCGCGACGCCGGGGGCTGGAGGCGAGCCATTGCTCATCGCCGAGGACGTCGGGTATGCGCGGGCCAAAGGTGTATACGTGTTGTGGATGCTGCGGGCGCTCGCCGGGGATGACGCGCTGAAAGCGGCGCTGCGGGCGTACCGCGCGGAGGCGGATACAGAGCCGGGGTACTTTGAGGCGCTGCTGGCGCGTTCGTTGGGACCGGACAGGCCGGACGCCGGAAAGGACCTGCACGCGTTTTTTGAGAACTGGGTGTACGGTGACCCGGGGCTGCCCGACCTAGCCATCCGCAATGTCGCGCCGAGCCATTCAGGCTCAGGCGGTCAATGGCTGGTGGCCGTGGAAGCGGAGAACACGGGGTATGCGGACGCTTGGGCACCCTTGACGGTGCGCTCGGCGGATGCGGCGGAAACGGTTCTGCTGCGGGTACCCGCGCGGGGCACCGTGTCGCGGCGTGTGCTGCTGCCGGACGAGCCGACGGAAGTGGAGCTGAATGACGGGTCGGTCCCGGAGGTAAGCGCGGGGGCGCACCGAAGGCTGCTGACTGAGGCTGCTCCCGCGCGGTGAGCGATTGCGGGCGGGGTGAAAGTACAGGTGCTTCGCTTATAGCCCAGCAAGCTTGCCGGGAGTTCGCCTGCATTTTGCAGGGTGTAGGCGAGGGTTCATACCTTCCCTCTAAAGAGGTCATCCTGAACGAAGTGAAGGACCTGCTTTCCGTCGAGATTTATTGTGGCACCCGACGCAAAGCAGATCCTTCATCGCTGCGCTCTTCAGGATGACCCAAGTCTACTTGATAAGTTGATATAGCTTTTAAGCAAGGTTGTTATAGAAATTGCTCAAATTCACTGCAAGCTAAGCAGGTCGGTCAATGGCGCTGTATGGCGGCGGGGTCGAGGAGGGGATGGGCCAGGGTGCCCGTAACGGTTGTAGGCGCGCCGTCGGGCGGGGGAGACAGGCGGAGGTGCAGGGTGCGATCCCAGCCGATCGTCCCGGTAACCGCGTCCCCGGACGGCGTAAGGAGGCCGCGGGTGATTTGGAGTCCGGACGGAGTGAAGCTGCCCGCCGCTTCCCATGTTGCGAAGCCGCGTCCGAGAGAGCCGTTGAGCCATGCCGCTTGCCAGGTGCCGGAAAGGCTTGCGGTGAGGCTGCTTGCGGCCGCGCCGGACAGGGTGAAGTCAGCGCTGCCGGACAGCGTGCCCTGCGGCCAGTGTTCCTCAAGCATTGCGGCGGCTTCCGCCGCGCTGACGCGGGCAAGCGCGGCGTGGACGCGGTAGGCGGGAAGCGTGCCGGCGAGCGAAAGCGCGCCTTGCATTTGAATGCTGCCGCCCAAGGCAGAGCCGCTGAGGAAATTGAGGTTGATGGCGTCGGCCGGAGAACTCGGTTCGGCACCGGAAGAAAGCGATGCCTGGGCGTCCCGGACCGGCAAAAGGCCGAGCTGGAGGATATCGGCGTGGATCGTTCCGAGAAACGCGGGCAGGCGAGTCCTGGATTGAAAGCGGCGCAGAAGTGCTTGGACGAGTTCGGGGCGGTTGCCGGTAAGAGCGGATTCGAGCGCGGCGGCATTGAGCACTGGGGTGCGGAGAGCAAAGCGCGTGAGGCAGAACGCAGGGAGTTCACAGGGAGAAGGCACCTGTGCCGTGCCCGTCAGATGGAGCGGGCCGGCGTCGACCGCGTGGAGCTCCCAGCGGGCCAGGCCGGAAGCGAGGGACGCGCTCGCGGAGGTGAGGTCGATGGGGAACGGCAGCCAAGGGGGCTGCCAACGGATGCCGGCCGCCGACAGCACGCCGGACGCGGACGGTGCGTCCGAAAACCAGCCGCCGTCGAAAGCCAATGTGAATTCAGCCTGCGCCGGGCCGTGCTCGGCAGGGGAAAAGCGGTCCAATGTCGGAATGCGGAAGGCGGCGGCAAGCGCTTGAAGATTCTTGAGCGCCGCGCCGCCCGACGCGGAGGCCGCCCAAACGCGCGGTGAAAACCGGGCGGTGAAAGCGACGGGGTGGCCGGGAACGCCGAACTCGACCGGGGCCGCGGTGAGGGTGAGCTCGGGTTGGGTTATCGACGTAGGCGCGGTAAGCCGCAGATCCTCGACGGCAAGCGGTGTGCCGTCGAGCCCGGCATCAGCGAGGGTGAGGTGCGGCAGGGCGGCGCTGCCGGTGAGACCGCGGTCGGCGGGCCGGTACAGGAAGCCGCCGGAAAGCTCGCCCGTGAAGCGGGCCGGGGCGGGCATGTTTTGGCGAAGGAGGCCGAGAGTGGCGGCGAGAACGTCGGCCGGAATGCGATCGAGGCCAAGGGTGTAGGTGCGATCGGCGGCAGGCGCGTTTTGCCCGGCCGGCTGCGCAGGTAGAGCTGAGCTTGCCAGGGTGAGGGCGCCCGCGCCGAGCGGCCAGCGGCAGCTGAAAGCGTCTGCGGATGGGTCGGCGCGGCTGTAAAGGCCGCGGCAGCGGGCATCGACGGTGTAGGTGCGCTCGGGGGTGAACTCCTGCCGATGCAGGTTGGCGGCGACGATCCGGGTGCGGACGAACAGGCGGTCGAGGTCGCCGGTGAGCTCTGCGGAAGCGTCGACAAGGGCGCGCCAGCCTCCGTCCCGGCCGGAAACGAGTTGTGAGAGCTGGCTGAGCGAGGCGTCCTTCCACTCGGCATACAGATTGAGCGGCATCGCGCCGAAAGCCGAAGCGCGGTGAACTTCGCCCTTGATGCGGAGCGTGCCGGTGTCGTTCGCGGAAAGGACGACATCGGTGCGGACAGGGCGGCCTTCCAGCTTGAGGCTGTAGGTTCCAGGGCTCGCCAGGGACATGGAGAAATCCGCGTCGAGGAGCGAGTAGGGCAGCTTCTCCGCGCCGCGCTTGAGGTTGATGCGGGCGTCGGTCGCTGTGATGTAGGGGAAGCGCGGAGCCGGACCGGGGCGACGGCTGCCGGTGGGTGCGTTGGGGGCGCGGGAAGCTTGGAGCAGGAGCGCGCCGACGCTCCAACGTCCGTCGGGATTGCGGACGAGATTGACGCTGGGGCTGGACAGCTCGACGCGGGCGAGCTCGAAGCGGCCGCGCCAAAGGGAGGTGAAGCTGGGGGTGGCGGTGACTTGCGGGGCGCGCAGAGCCGGCTCGAAGCCGAAGCGGGGATCCTCGTCGACCGCAAAATCTTGGAACAGAAGCGCGGGCCACGGCAGCAGCCGGAATGACAAGGCGCGGAAGGCGATAGGGCGGCCGATGGAGCGGCTGACAGAGCCGGCGATACGGTGCTGGAAGCGGCCCAGGTTGATGAGCGGCGGGATGGCCGCGAGCAGCAGCAGCGTAAGTATGAGGGCGAGCGCCCAGTGCTCGCGGCGCACCTTGGGCCGCGCTGCTTCAAGGCGGTCAGCCGCGGGGGGATGCGGACTCCGTGCGGCGTTCACAACTGTACCCGCGGTCGGCCTGTGATTGAAGAGGCCGGTTCAGCGAACAATGTGCAGCGTGCGGCTCCAGCGGGTTTCCGTGAGGAAGTGGAGCGCGATGTGGGTGAACCAGGCGACCTGGTCGGGAAGGCTGGTTTTGTTTTGTTGATCTTCGCCGGTGAGGAACGACCAGTAAACGAACATGGGGCGGCCGATGATGTTGGCGCGGGGAACGAAACCCCAGTAGCGCGAGTCGAGAGAATTTTGGCGGTTGTCGCCCATGCACAGGTACTCGCCCTCCGGCACGACGAGGTCTTCTCCCTGGATGTGGGTGGGGAGCTCGGCGGCCCAACCGGCGGTGACGCCGTAGGTTTCGGAGGGAGAAACGGCGGGAAAGTCGTCGATGTATGGGTTGTAATCGGCGTCGGTCGGTTTCGTGGCGTGGGGCTCGTTTTGCGGCTTGCCGTTGAGGTACACGACGCCGTTGCGGAGATGGATGTGGTCGCCGGGTATGCCGACAACACGCTTGACCAGATCTAGATCAGGCTCGGTGGGTTTATAGAAGACGACAATATCGCCGCGCCGGACATTGCGGTAGCGGACGAACGGCGCCCAGCGCGCGGGCGGTGCGAGCGTCATGCGATCGACAAGGACGTGGTCGCCGATCAGCAGGGTGTTGAGCATGGAGCCGGAAGGGATGACGAAGTTCTGGAAAACAAAGGTGAGGATGAACAGGCCGAAGACGAGGACGCCGGCGATGGAGGCGATGAACTCAAGCGGAGTTTCGTCCGAGCCGGACTTGCGCGCCGGGGTGCCAATCTGGGCTTCGACCGTGATGTTCATGGGAGCGTGGAAGATCCTTCTAGCGGACGATGCGGAAAATGCGGTCCCAGCGTGCGAAGTCGACGAGCGAGTTCCAAGGGTCGCGCTCGTGCCCGAGTGTATCATCCGGCAACACGGGAGCATCGGTGGCGGAAGGCTCACGGAGGGAGAAGTAAACGATGAAAGGGCGGCCGAGAATCGCGGCGCGGGGAACGAAACCCCAGTAGCGCGAGTCGCGGGAGTGGTTGCGGTTGTCGCCCATGACGAAGTAGCTGCCGGGCGGGACGATGAGCTCGCCCGCGCGGGTGCGGGCGCGGAGGGAGTTCCACCAGCGGAGGTCGACGCCGGGATCGGTGTAAGCGCCGGAGGGAAAGTTGTCGCGGAACAGGTCGCGGTAGGCCGCCTCGTAGACGGCGTAGGGCTCGCGCAGCGGCGCGCCGTTGCGGTACACGATGCCGGCGGTAAGGCGGACGCGATCGCCGGGGACGGCAAGGATGCGCTTGACGACGTAATCGGAGGGGTCGAGGGGGAAGCGGAAAACGACGACGTCCCCGGAGCGGGGCTCGCGATAGGGCAGGATGCGGCGGAAGATGCCGGGCGGGGCGTAAAGGATTTTATTGACTAGAAGAAAGTCGCCGACCAGAAGAGTGCGCTCCATGGATTCGGACGGGATGCGGAAGGGTTGGACAAGGAAGGTGAGGATAAACAGTGCGACGACGACCATGGAAAGGAGGGAGCGCAGGGTATCGGCGACCGTGGGTAGGAGAATGGGGCGCGGCGGGGCACCGGAGGGCGGGGACGGAGCACGCGGGAGCGTTTCGGTCGTCATGCCTCGGCTCCGTTTGTTTCCGGTGAGTGCGCTCCATCCTTTGCCGGAGCCGCGGTGACGGGGCTGCCGCTTGGCTGGGGTGCGCGGCCGGCGGAAAGCCTCGCCAGAGCATGCTTCGCGGCTTCCTGCTCGGCTTTTTTCTTGGTGCTGCCGATGCCTTTCGCGAGCGGGCGGACGGGTTCGGATGGGAATGCGGCGGCGCGCACCTCGACCAAGAAGCGTTTGCGGTGGTCGGGGCCGAGCTCGGCTTCGACAAAGTACTCGGGCTGGGTGCTGCCCCGGGCTTGGAGCAGCTCCTGGAGGGTGGATTTCCAGTCGCCGATGGCGTGGTGCGCTTTGAGTTCACGGTGCAGGCCGGCGGCTTCCGGCTCGACGATGACGCGCTCGACGAACGAGCGGGCGGCCGCGAGGCCGGCGTCAAGATAGAGGGCGGCGGTGACGGCTTCAACGCAGTTGGCGAGAAGAACAGGGCGGGTGCGCGCGCCTGAGCGCTCTTCGCCGCGGCCGAGCCGGAGCCAGCGGCCGAGCTCCAGCCGGCGGCCGACTTCGCCCAGATGCTTCCGGCTGACAAGGGCGGCGCGGAGGCGGGTGAGGTCGCCCTCGGCGGCATGAGGAAAGCGATGGAAGAGCGACTCGGCAACCAGGAGGCCCGCGATGGCGTCGCCCAGGAACTCGAGCCGTTCGTTGTCGGCGGGTGATTCCGGGCGGGAACCGTCGCCCGCGGCCAGGAGCTGCTCGTGCCGGAGCGAGCCGTGCGTCAGGGCTTCCTTGAGGAGTGCGGGAGCAGCAAAGGTATGGCCGAGCCGCGCTTCGAGTTCGTGGAGGTCGGCTTCGGCAGGGGGCGGCATGGCGGGCAGCGGATGCTTTGAGTGTATGGGTAGATGCCGGGCCCGTGCCTCAAAAGCGAGACACGGGGCACCCTCTTTCCCAGGAGGTCTGGGATGGATGCCTTCGCGCACGTCTTTAAGGTGAGGCGCGGGGTGCCCAGGCCGCAAGGAGTGCGGTGCGGAAGGGAGCGGCGCATTCGCTTGCACACCCAAGTTGTTCCTGCCTGGGCGGCGGCAGAAGGGCGCGGATGACCGCGGGTGGGATCAGTGTGCTCGACTTACGGGTTTGCTTCCTTTTGATCTTGCGCGTGCGGGAGCGAAAAGGGCTCCGCGAGGCCTTTTTGCGCGGCGGCCAGGGTGTCGGGCTGGCCGTCGCGGACGTTCATCGCGGTTTTATACTCTTCAAGCGCGCTCGGGCGTTCTTCTCGGACATCGGCGATGCGGCCGAGATAAATATGGGACCAAGCGAGCAGACGGGGGTCTTGGGTGAGGCGGATGGTTTCGTGAAAATCGTTCGCGGCCGAGTCGACGTCGCCCTTGAGGAGCCAGGTAAGGGCGAGGAGGTAGTCGGCGCGGGCAGGGTCGGCGGTGTGGTCCTTGAGCGCCTGCGCGGCGAGCTTTCCGGCGGCTTCGGCGTCGCCGGATTTGAGCTTGGCTTCGGCTTGGTCGAGCGAGCGATTGCCCGTTGAACTTTTCACGACGTCGGACGGGGCTTGCTCGGCGAAGGCAATCTGCTTGGCGCGGTGCACCTGCTGGTCGACGTCCATGCCGTAGACCATGGGACCGATGGCTTCGCGGAGGCTTTCGGGGTTTTGCTGAAACGCCCCGAGCTGGTTGTAGAAGTACTCCGTAAGGACGAAGCCGGCCGACATGGCGCTGTTCACGGCTTTTTGCCGGACGGCTTCGGCCTGCTGAACACGGGCTTGGCGGTCGCGCTCGAGGCGGGGCAGGTCGGCGCGGGCGGCGTCGGCGGGCATGGTGAACGGGGCGATGCCGGTGTCGAGGGTGCGGGCTTCGACGGCGCGGATGAGCGACTCGGCGGTGAGCGAGACGATGTCGGCGCGGTATTGGTACTCGAGCGGGGCGTCGCGCACGGTTTTGAGCAAGGGCAGGAGGCGGTCGAGTGAGGAAGCGTGCGAGTAGAGCAGCGGCTCGATCTCGTAATGCAGGTAGGTGTGGCGGATGTCGCGGAGGCGCACCTCACCATTCACGGGAGAGGCGACGACCACGTAGTCCGAGCCGTAAATGCGGGCGTTGGTTTGTCCGGGGTCGAGCAGCGGCTCAAGGACGACGAGAAAGCGGCGGTCGGTGTAGGTGCTGGTGGGGAGCTTGAGGTAGATGTTGGTGTCGAGAATGAGATGGGTGAGCGGGTCGTGCAGCTTGGCCGCCGCGGCGTCATAGGCCGGGTGAACGCGAAGCCAGATCAGGTGCAGGTCCATTTTTTCGGCGAAATCGCGCAGGAGCGGGAGGATGTCTTGGACTTGCGTGGCGGCAGGCGGCAGGTCGGATTGGTCGACGGAGGGCGCGAGGGCGGGCGGCGGGGTGACGTAGAGGGCGAGCGAAACGTACTGAGCGAGGTCGCGGGTGCCTTCATAAAGCCGGTGCTGGTTGATGAAAACGCAGAGCTTGCCGCGGGCGGCTTGGGCGTCCGGCGAGGCTTGGGCAGCCTGGTTTACAGCGCCGCGGACTTGTTCGCGGACCGAGTCGGACCCGGCCAAGCCGGTGGAATAACCGCAGGTGTTGAGGGCCGCGGCGATGTCGAACAGGGCTTCGCTGGTTTGGAGCGAAACGGACGGGCCCGCGGGGTCGACGAGGGCGGGCGGCTTAGGAAGCGCGGTCGGCGCTGCTTGTGGAGGCTTTTGGGCCGGAAGCGCGGCCGGGAGCAGGGCTAGGAGTGCGAGAAAAAGGCGCATGGCGAAGGCTCGTTGGGCTTGAGTGTACTGGAATCAAAGGCGGCTTTGTTTAGACGAGTGCCGGCCCTTTCCCGTTTTAGAAACGGAATACGGTTCCCGTTCCGTTTTGGATTTGGGGAATGCGCCTCGGTGTCGTTATTGTGCGCGGCTGCGCGGCGGCTCTAGTATGGAGCCGAGGAGACGGGCATTGAAGATCGGCATCGGTTGTTTTTTGGTTTGGGCCGCGACGGGATTCGCGCAAACCTCGTCCACCACGGTTCCGGCGGTGCCGCACACGGGGGCGCACCCGGTACACCGGCGCACACCGGTGAATGCACCGGCACCCGCGCCTTGCCCGCCCGCGCTGCCTGTGCCGAGTACTCCGGCAGGGCTGCCGCCAGCGACCGGACCGGTGGAAACGGCGTTCGCGCTGCGGTATGTGGACATGGCGGTGGGGACGGGCGCGCCCGCGATGCCCGGGCAGGAACTGACGGTGCAGTACACGGGCTGGTTGGCTTCGGACGGGACGAAGTTTGATTCATCGTTGGATCATGGCAGGCCGCTCAATTTTCAGCAGGGGGCGCATCGTGTGATTCCCGGGTGGGATCAGGGTTTCGGCGGAATGCGTGTGGGCGGGAAGCGGCGACTGTTTATTCCTTACCAGCTTGCTTACGGCGCGGATGGGATGCCGCCGGTGATTCCGCCGACGAGCGATTTGATTTTTGATATTGAGCTGGTGAGCGTGGGAGGCGAGACGGCGCCCGCGCCGCCGACGGAGTGAGCGGAAGCTATTGCACGGCCAGGGTGATAACGGCGGTATGGACCACGGAGCCGGCCGTCGCGGTGACGGTGACCGATGTGCTGCCGACGGGGGTGCCGCCCTGCATTGGGGTGGCGGCGGGCTGCGTTTTCGTGGTGCCGCCGCACGCTGTGAGCAGGAGCAGCAGGACTGCGCCGAGCCGTTTGAGGTGTGG